>CAILVY010000066.1 GCA_903837785.1 Candidatus Hydrogenedentota bacterium | reverse complement strand
GTGGACCCGGAGAATGGGGATTTCCACCTGAAACCGGCTTCGCCGTGCATTGATACGGGGCAGGACGCGAGCGCGCCGGAATTGGGCGGGGTGGTGGACGATCTGGATGGCTTTCCGCGCCCCTTGGACGGAGACGGTCGCGGCGCGGGTGCCACGGGGGACGCTTCGGACTATGACATCGGCGCATACGAGTACGACGGCACGGCGACCGCCTGCGCCGGTTGCCACAGCGCCGACACGGACCATAACGACGCCATCAGCCTCTCCGAACTGCTCCGGGTGGTCCAGTTCTTCAATTCGCATGGGTATCACTGCTACGAGGTGAGCGAAGACGGTTACGGCCTGGATTCGGGTGCCCACAGCTGCCGGCCCCACGCCAGCGACTACAACCCGCAGGACTGGCACATCAGCCTGTCCGAACTGCTTCGCCTGATCCAGTTTTTCAATTCAGCGGGTTACCGCTACTGTCCCGGCGAGGGTACGGAAGACGGCTTCTGCGTCGGCCCGGCATAGCGGAGCGGAATGGCGCATCCGCCTGGAGTGTCGGGCGAAGAGGTTTCGCCTGGGACGCGCGGGAGGAGCGTTTGCTGACCCCAAAGGGCGGACTCAGGGTTTCTTTCTTTCGTCGGTGAACTGGAGGGGGGCCATGTCCCAGGCCTGCAGGGACTCAACGGTGACCGGGGCGCCCATGGCACAGGCCTTCAGGAGGAGGGCGTCGTCGCGGCGGGGATAGATGACTTGTGTCAGGCACTGGCGGTCGTTGGCGAAGACTTCGAGCATGGACTTGTCGATGAAGATGCGCAGCCTGAGGGGCTCGCCGGGGGCTAGGGTGAGCGGCGCGTCGACGACGTTGACCCGGTTCTTGATGTCTTTCTCCTTCTGGGTGTTGTATCCGACGAAGACGGTGTCTCCGTAGGCGATATCTTTCCGGAGGGTGGAGCGGGCGACGTCGATGGAGAGCTTCTTAGCAGCGGGGTCGTACCACAGGGCGGTTTCTTCGGCGCCGTCGGGGGTGCACCGGACTTTCAGGCCGCATGCCCGGGCGTTTCCGGGCTGGATTTCGGCGAGGAGTTCGAGTCCGTCGCCCTGGATGGACTCGATGACGCATTCGGAATCGGCGGGGACGGAGAGGTGGTCCACGCGGCGGGGATTGTTGCGCAGGGCTTCGAGTTCGGGGGCGGGGGCAATGCGGAGGGTACCGTCTTTGTCCAGGGCGAGGATGCGCGGCAGGCTTTGGAATCCGGAGCCGGTCTTGTCCTGGGCGGGGCGAATGCGGGGGTCGGTGACCCATGCCCAGCAGAGGCGGCGGCCGCTGGCGTCGAGGAGGCTTTCGGGGGCGAAGAACTGTGCGCCGGGCCAGTTCATGCGCAGATGCTGTTCGGGGAAGAACTTCTCGTTTTCATAACGTCCCACGTAACAACGTCCGCCTATCTTGTGGCTGATGCAGAGCAAGACCCACTTGTCGCCGAGTTTGAAGAAGTCCGGGCAGGAGCAGTCCTCGCCCTCGACGGTCCAGGCGAGGTCGGGATGTTCATAGAAGGGATGAAGGGGCTGCCAGTGGAGCAGGTCGGGGGATTTGCAGAGGTAGAGCGTGTCCTTCTTGTTGGGAAGCGAGTTGCCGCCGAGGAGGCAGTAGTAGGCGCCGTCCTGGAGCCAGAGGAAGGGGTCCCAGACCGTATAGACGCCATGGCCTGGCTGTCCGGGTTTGGGCATGGGAATGATCGGGTTGCGGGGGTGCTTCTTCCATCGGAGGAGGGCATCGTCCTCGGCGGTGGCGACGCAGACGCCGGCGTCGATGCCGAACCAGCACAGCATGGGCACGCCTTCCTGGTTGATGAAGGCGTTTCCGCTGAAGATGCCCTTGTCAGGGTCGCCGGGATTGGGGGCGAGGGCGGTGGGGTGGTAGGTCCAGTGGAGCAGGTCCGTGCTGGAGAGGTGGCCCCAGCAGTGTCCTCCGTCGGGAAGCTTCGGATCCTGGAAGATGTACATGAGATGATAGCGGCCCTTCCAGTAGATGCAGCCATTGGCGTCGTAGGGCAGTGCGACGCCCTCGTCGGGGAGGGCGGTGACGTGATAGCGCGGCCAGTCGAGACGCGCCTCGGCGCCTGAGGCCTGCAGCGGGATGGCGGCGATGAGCCCCAAGAGGATGGCAGTGAGCATAGGGCGTGACCCGTTGTGAAGGCATATTGCGTACATGATGTTCCCTTTCCCTGCATCGTGAAACCCGGTACGCAGTCTACTTGCGGCGTTCGTCGGGTTCAATGGAGTGGCGCGGTGCATTTCCACGGGAGCCGTGTATAATGGATTCCATGGTCTTGACGCGACCGGAACAACCGGCGGTCGGCGGCGCTTCAGGGCGGATGTGAACGATGACAACCATGGGAAGGGCGTGTCGGGGGCGCGGATTGGACGTGCGCCCCGGGGAGGGGAAGCGGGCGGCGCCGGTGACGTGCGCCGGGCGAAGGAATGCAGTCAATGACAGGCAAAGAGGCTGAGCACTCGGATCCCGAAAAGGAAGTCTTGCGGGCGCGCGTTGCGGAACTGGAGCGGGAGTCTCTGGCGAAGGGGAAAAGTCTGGCGGAGCTGGCGGCGAAGCTCGAAGCGTGTGAGGGGCACTTTTTCCGGCTGATGGAGTCGGTGCCGGAAATGGTTTCCCGGCATCGTCCGGATGGCACCTTTCTCTATGCATCGCCGGCCTGTACCCGGCTGTTTGGGTATGCGCCGGAGGAGTTGCTGGGCCGGAGGGTCTACGACTTCATTCATCCGGAGGACGTAGCGGAGGTGGCCAGTATCGCCGGCAGCGCGATCGATACGGGCGAGGCGCGGACGGTGTGTTGCCGTCTTCTGACGAAGGGCGGAGGGCAGGTCTGGGTGGAGGCGACGGGCCGGCCGATCTGGGGCGAGGGAAGTGAAGCGGAGCCGGAAATGGTGTGCGTGGTGCGGAATGTTTCCGCCCACATGGAACTGGAGCGTGCGCTGCAGTTGCGGGAGCGCCAACTGGCGGAGGCGCAAGCCCTGGCCCACCTGGGCAGTTGGCAGGTGCGCTTTGACGCGGCCGGCGATGTCTGGACGGGTTCCGAGGAACTCTACCGGATATACGGCAATTCGCCGGACGTGAAGATGACGATGCAGACGGGCTTTGAGCGGATTCATCCCGAGGATCGGGAGAGGATGCGGGTGATTTGGGCGGCCTGTCTCCGCAAGGAAGGGCCGTCGGAGTGGGAACACCGTATCATGGTGGAGGGGCAGGTGAAGTGGATTCAGGTGCAGGCACAATTCCGTTTTGACGAGACCGGCCGACCCGTGGAGGCGAGCGGAACCAATCAGGACATTACGGAACGTAAGTTATCGGAACAGACGCTGGAGGAATCCGAGCGGCTTGCGCGGGCGACCTTGAATGCGCTGTCGTGGCACATCGCGATCCTGGATGAACACGGCCATATCCAGGCAGTGAATGATAGTTGGCGCCAGTTCGCCCTGGCCAATGGGGCATTGCCCGAGCGCGTGTGCGAAGGGTCGGACTATCTTGGGGTTTGCGGGGCCGCACGCGGGGCGGCCGCGGAGGATGCGCAGTCCTTTGCCGAGGGCATCCGCGCCGTTCTTTCGGGCCGCCTGAAGACGTTCGGCCGGGAATACGCCTGCCATAGCCCCTCGGAGCAGCGCTGGTTCCTGGGGCGAGTGACACGATTCCCGGAGGATGGATCTGCACGGGTGGTGGTAGCCCATGAGAACATTACGGAACGCCGGCGGACGGAGGAGTTGTTGCGGGAGAGCGAACGGCAGTATCGGGAGCTGGCGGAGTCGCTCAGTGAGGTGGTGTATCGCGCCGACCCCGATACCCTCGAGGCAACCTATGTGAACCGGGCGGTGGAGCGGCTTTATGGCTATACGGCGGAGGAATGGCTTCGGAATCCCCGGCTCTGGCTGGAGCAACTTCATCCCGAGGACAAGGAGCACGTCCTTGAGTGCGTGAGGGAATCGAGACGCGGCGGCGCGGGCCGGGCGCTGGAGTATCGGATTCTGAGGAAGGATGGGGAAACGCGGTGGGTGATTGATCGCTACGATTGGGAGCGGAACCCGGACGGCACGATAGTGGGACAGGGTGGGATTGTCTCGGACATCACGGAGCGGAAGCGGGTGGAGCAGGCCCTGAGGGAGAGTGAGGAGCGTTATCGCGCCGTCGTGGAGGATCAGACAGAAGTCATCACACGGTTTCGGAGCGACGGAACGTTCACGTTTGTGAACGACGTGTATTGCCGTTTCTTTGGGAAGCGTGCCGAAGATCTCCTTGGGCAAAAATGGCAACCCATGGCGCTTTCCGAAGACTTGGCCCTCATCGATGAGAGGCTGCGCGCGATGTCGCCGGAGAACCCGGTGGTGGTTATCGAGAACCGGGTGTATTCGGGCAGCGGTAAGGTGCACTGGATGCAGTTCGTGAACCGCGGATTCTATGACGAGGAAGGCTGTCTGGCCGAGATTCAGGCCGTGGGCCGGGAGATCACAGAGCGCAAACGGGCGGAGATGGCGCTGCGGGAGAGTGAGGAGCGCTATCGGGGGCTCTTCGACAACGGGTCCGATGCCATCCTGGTGTTTGACGGCAGCACGCACCGGTGTGAGGGCGCGAACCCCGCCGCATGCAGGCTGTATGGGTACACACTCGAAGAGTTCCTGAACATGTTTGCGGAAGATGTCTCGGCGGATCTGGAGAAGACCCGGGCGTCGTTGGCCGCGGTTGTGGGCGAAGGGGTTCGGGAGACGATTCCGCTTCGATATCATCGGAAGAAGGACGGAAGCGTCTTTCCCGCAGAGATTTCGCCTGCCGTGTACTGCGTTTCCGGGCAGCCCAAGATCATTGGCGCGGTGCGGGATATTTCGGAACGCCGGCGCATGGAGGAGCGTCTGGCCGAGTATCAGAAGCAGCTTCGCACGCTTGCTTCGGACCTGGCCCAGACCCAAGACCGGGAGCGTCAGCGCATCGCGGTCTTCCTGCATGACCAGGTGGGGCAATCGCTGGCGGCGGTACGGATGAAATTCGGGGTGTGGAAAAGCATGCGTCCCTCGAGGAAGCGGCAGGCACTGCTTTTGGAAATTGAAGAGGTGATAGATCAGGCGATTGATGACACGCGATCGCTCACGTTTGAATTGAGTCCGCCGGTCTTGTATGAATTGGGGCTGGGACCGGCGCTGGAATGGATAGGAGAAACGTTCTGCAAGGAGGCGGGTATCGCATTCGAGTTTCAGGACGACGGACGGACCGGAAAGATTGCGGAAGACGCGGCGGGCGCGATCTACCGCATGGCGCGGGAATTGATGCGGAATGCGGTGAAGCATGCCCATGCCTCCCGTTTGTCCATTTCGCTTTCGCGGGGGAGGGATGCCATCTCGCTAAGGGTCAGCGATAACGGCGTCGGCATGGTCCAGGCCGACAGCGAACGCATTTTCCGTCCCAGCAGCACGGCCTACGGGTTATTCAGCGTACGGGAACAGCTCCGTCACAGGAACGGCACACTCGAGATTGACACGAGTCCCGGGGCGGGAACTTCCGCACGGATCGTGGTGCCCTATCCCGGCGCGGCGAAGACCGGGGAAGGAGGGGCGCAATGAAGCGAGTACGGGTTCTGCTGGCGGATGACCACCGGATCGTCCGGGACGGGTTGCGCGCACTGCTCGCCCTGGAATCGGATGTGGTGGTTGTGGGCGAGGCGGGGGACGGCGAGGAGGCACTGCGCGCCATCCCGAAGACCCATCCGCAGGTGGTGGTGATGGATATCGGCATGCCGAAATTGAATGGGATCGAGGCGACGCGCCGGATCACGGAGGACTATCCCGAGATCCGGGTGATCGGGCTTTCCATCCACAGTGATCGCCCCTTTGTGAAGGGCATGCTGACGGCCGGGGCGAAGGGCTATCTCCTGAAAAATTGCGCCTCCGATGAGCTGGTCCAGGCGATTCGTGAGGTCATGGCCGGGCGGATTCACGTCAGCCCGCAGGCCTCGGGCGTGGTCGTGGAGGACTATGTGAGGCAAGTTCAAGGAGAGCCGGTCTGTTCACTGTTGCTTCTATCGGAACGCGAGATTGAAGTGCTGCGCTTGTTGTCGCTGGGCCGTCAGAACAAACAAGTGGCGGCCTCGCTGGGGATCAGTCCCAAGACGGTGGAAACGCACCGCCGTCACATCACGGAGAAGCTGGGGATGAACTCGATAGCGGATTTGACCCGTTTCGCGTTACGCGAGGGGCTCATTTCGGCGGAGTGATGCGACGGCCTCGTGACTGAACGCGTCGAAGCCGGCCCCGTATCGCCGTTCAGCCGGGGTGCGCACGTCTACGGCGAATCCTGATGGCGTATCAGGATTTTCCTGATGCACAGCTTCCTTCCATCCCAACGCTATTGCCTACGATTCCTTATATAATTGAGGGGTGAGACGAGGGTTCTTTTTATCTGTTTTGGGCCAATACAGTAGGAACGGCGCGAGCAGGCGGAGACAGTGGAACGATGCGGGTTATGCTTGCCGAATGTGCGGGAATAGCGGGAGCGGCGTTTCATACGGTGATTGCTTCTCTTCCGGACGTGGACCTTGCGTGCGACGTGAAGAATCCCGCGGAGGTTCTTCAGGGGGCGGAAGCGGTGCAACCGGATCTTGTGCTTCTATCGCACGCCTTGATGCGGTCAGAGTTTCTGAAGGTTGTGCGGGAAATCCGCACACGTTTGCCGTACACGAAGGTGATCACGACGTCCACGTGTAACGACAGCCGCATGGCCTTGCGGGCGATAGAAGCAGGGGCATCGGGATATTTGCTGGAGGATCGCGCCTTTGAGGAATTGGGGAAGGCCTTCCGCGTGGTGCTTTCGGGCTGGACGTACCTGAGCCCGGGAATAGCGGGCCTGGAGAAAGAGTGAGTGTTGGCACTGTTCGGCTGCGAGGCGAGGCGTCAATCTTTGGAGCAGGAGAGTTTCCTAGGGGGCCGAAATGAGAAATCGTAGCGGAGTCTATTCAATGCGTTTGGCGGTGGCGCTGCTGATCCCGCTGGCGGCGTTTGGGGTTCAATGGACCTTCTGGTCTGCCATACAGCCGTATGTGTGGTTTCTGTTCTTTCCGGCGGTGTTCTTCAGTTCGTGGATTGGGGGATTCTGGGGAGGGCTTGCGTCGACGATTCTCTCGGCGGGGCTCGTGCGGTACTTCTTCATCTCGCCGCAGTATACGTTCTGGCTGGATCGTCCGATGGCCTTTGTATCGATCGGCATCTTCCTGGGGATGGGGCTGCTCTTCAGCCTGTCTCATGAGCGGTTGCGGAAGGCGAACCGGCGGGCAGCGGAAGGGTTGTCCGCGGCGAACAAGGCCAATGAGCTGCTGAAATCGGCGAATCTTCAGGTCACGCGGTTGTATGAGAAGACGCGGGAGATGGAGCAGCTCAAGACCCAGTTTTTCGCCAATGTCAGTCATGAGTTGCGGACCCCGCTGAGCCTGATCCTGGGGCCGGTGGCCAAACGTCTTTCGTCTCCGGAAATTACGGCCACGGAGCGGGCGGATCTGGAAGTGGTGGAACGCAACGGGCGCATGCTCTACCGGCATGTGAGCGATCTGCTGGATGTGGCGAAGCTGGAGGCGGGCCGCATGCAGATGTGCTATGCCGAGGCCGATCTGGCGCGCATGACGCGGCTGCTGGCGTCTCACTTTGATCTGCTGGCCGGGGAGAAGCGGGTGCGCTACGGCGTTCATGCGCCTGACAGGCTGCCGGTTCAGATCGACGCGGAGAAAAGCCAGCGCATGCTGCTGAATCTGCTGTCGAACGCCTTCAAGTTCACGCCGTCCGGCGGGGCGGTCACGCTGTCCTTGGCGGCGGAGGAGGCAAATGCCGTGATCCGTGTTCAGGACACGGGGCCGGGGGTTCCGCCGGAACTTCGCGAAGCCATCTTTGAGCCCTTCCGGCAGGTGGAGGGGGGCAGCATTCGAAGTTTTGGCGGCACGGGGCTGGGCCTGGCGATTGTTCGGGAATTTGCCCTGCTTCATCGGGGGAGTGTCTCGGTGAGCGAGGCCGAGGGCGGGGGCGCCTTGTTCACGCTGATCCTTCCGCTTCGGGCGCCGCCCGGGGTTGAAGTGCAGGCGACGGCCAGTGCGATGGACGAATTGCTGGTCTTTGAGGTGAAGGACGAGTTGCATTTGCAGCGGCGTGGTCCGGTCGTGCTGGATTCGGCATCGGGGCCCGAGGCGCCGCTGGTTCTGGTCGTCGAGGACAATCCGGACATGAACGGGTTCATCTCGGAGAATCTGGCCGTCCGCTATCGTGTGCTTCGGGCATTCGATGGGGAACAGGGCCTGAAGCAGGCCCTGGAGTCGCGCCCCGACCTGATCATCTCGGACGTGATGATGCCGGGAATGAGCGGGGATGCCCTGGTACGCGCGCTGCGCGCCCGGCGCGAGATGGACCACACGGCCATCGTGATGCTGACGGCGAAGACAGACGAGGAGCTGCGGGTAGAACTCCTGCGGGCGGGGGTGCAGGATTTTCTGATGAAGCCCTTCGTGCTCAGTGAATTGCTGGCACGAGCCGAGGGCATCCTCTCGCAGCGCCGGCAGGCCGAGGCCGTGCGGCAGTCCGAAGCGAAGTTTCACGGGCTTTACGATTCGCTGCGGGACGGCGTGGTGCACTGGGACATGGCAGGGAGCTTTGTCGAGTGCAACGAGGCGTACTGCCAGATGCTCGGATACACGCACGAAGAACTCCAGGCTTCGAGCCGGGATGGACTTACGCCGGCGCGGTGGCAGGCGCTGGAAGCGGGCATCCTGTCGGAGCAGGTGCTTGTCCTGGGTTACTCGGACGAATACGAGAAGGAGTATGTCCGCAAGGACGGGTCCCTTCTGCCTGTCGCGATACGGGTGTGGCTCATGCGGGATGCCGGGGGCCTTCCGACAGGCATGTGGGCGCTGGCGCGCGACATGCGGGAGCGCAAGGCGGCCGAGGCGGCGATCGAGCGGCTGAACGGAGCGCTGCGCCGTCATGTGCGCCAACTGGAAGAGGCGAACGGCGAACTTGAGGCGTTTTCGTATTCGATATCGCATGACTTGCGGGCGCCGTTGCGGGCGGTGGACGGCTATGCGCGGATTCTGGAGGAGGATTTTCAGGCGAAGCTGGACGCGGAGGGGCGGCGGGTCTTGGGGGTGGTGCGATCGGAAGCCCGGCGCATGGGGCATCTCATCGATGATCTGCTCAAGTTTTCGCGCCTGTCCCGTCAGTCGATGCGGCGGACGCGCACGGACATGACGGCCCTGGCACAGGAGGTATTTGCCACGCTGTTGCAGCAGGCACCGGGCCGGAGCATTGATTTTGAGGTGGGCCGTTTGCCGGAGGCCGAAGTGGACGAGGGGCTTGTGCGGCAGGTTTGGGTGAACCTGCTGGACAACGCAATCAAGTTCACGAGCCGGCGGGAGGATGCCCACATCGAGGTGGGGAGCACGGACGGCGACAGGGAGCCTGCGTATTTCGTCCGGGACAACGGGGCGGGCTTCGACATGAAGTACGCGGACAAGTTGTTCGGGGTGTTTCAGCGGCTGCATGCGCAAGAAGAGTTCGAAGGCACGGGCGTGGGTCTTGCGCTGGTTCAACGGATAGTTCACCGGCACGGCGGGCGCGTGTGGGCGGAGAGCCGCGCGGGCGAAGGCGCCACTTTTTACTTCAGCATGACTCATCCGAAAGACGGAGACAACGAATTGCCATGAATATCCCTCATGCACATCCAGTCGATATCCTGCTCATCGAAGACAATCCGCAAGACGCCGAGTTGACGATGCGCGCGCTGCGCAAGCGGAATCTTGCCAATGACCTCACCTGGGTCAAGGATGGAGCGGAGGCGCTGGAGTATCTGTTCGGCGGCGATGGGGAGAACAGCGCTTCGCCCCGGGAGCTTCCGCAGTTGATCCTGCTGGACCTGAAACTCCCGAAGGTGGACGGACACGAGGTGCTGCGTCAGTTGAAGAACGACGCGCGCACGCGGGCCATTCCGATTGTGGTGCTGACCTCTTCGCGGGAAGAAGGGGACATAGCGCGGTCCTACGAGATCGGGGTGAACAGTTACATTGTCAAGCCTGTCGAGTTTGAATCGTTTGTCGAGGCGGTGACGCAAGTGGGCCTGTACTGGCTGTTGCTGAATCAGACGCCCGACATCCGTCCTGTAACCGGAGAGTGAAATGAGCGTGAGCGGAACATCGTCGGGCGGCGGGGCGCTGAGCGTTCTGCTGGTGGAGGATTCGGAACTCGATGCGGGGCTCGTGGTGCGCGAATTGGATCGGGCCGGGCACGCGCTTCACTGGATGCGGGTGGATAACGCCGCGGATCTGCAGGCGGCGCTGTCGTCACAGTCCTGGGACATTGTCCTGTCCGATTTCTCGATGCCGCGCTTCACGGGATTCGATGCGCTCGATGTGGTGAAGGCGCACGACGTGGACCTCCCCTTCATCCTGATCTCGGGCACGATTGGCGAAGAACTCGCGGTGCGCGCCATTCACGCGGGGGCCAGCGACTATCTGCTGAAGGACCGGTTGGTTCGGCTGAGCCCGGCCATCGGTCGGGCGCTGCGCGAGAGTAATGAGCGCCGTGCGCGCAAACGGGCCGAACAGGAGCGGAATACGCTGGCCCAACAGCGGCAACTGGCGCTGGATGCGGCGCACATGGGCTGGTGGCACTACGACCCAGCCACCCGGATGGCATCCTGGGACGATCGCTACAAGGAGATTTTCGGCGTTTCGGGGTATGAATGCCCCAATGACGAGATTCTCGCCCGCCTGCATCCCGAGGACCTTCCGCGGGTCTGGGCGGCGGTGGAGGCGGCGCTGGACCCGAGTGATCCGAAGCCCTATTCGTCGGAGTATCGGGTCAACTTCCCGGATGGTTCGATGCGCTGGGTGGAAGCGCACGGGGTGGCGACATTTGATGGGAAGGGGGCGGAGGCTCGGGCAACGAGTCTTGTGGGGACGGTGCTGGACATCACGGAACGAAAGCGTTCGGAGGAGGCGCTTCGGGAGAGCGAAGAGCAATACCGCAGGCTTTTTGATGAGGCGACGGAGGGGATTGGCCTGGCGGATGCGGAGAGCGGGGAGATCCTCGACTGCAATCGCGCGTTCGAGCAGTTGACGGGGTTCTCGCGCGACGAGCTGATTGGCAAGAATCAGGCACTGCTGCATCCGTCCCGGGAACCCAATGCGGGGAGTTCCGAGACGTTTGAGCGACACCGCACGGACCGGCGGGGCGATACGCTGCCCACGGAACTGCTGACGAAGTCGGGCGAGCTGAAGCATGTTGAGATTAAGGCCAACGTGATCCAGATAGGCGGAAAAAGCGTGGTACAGGCCTTTTTCCGGGATGTAACCGAGGAGCAACGTCATCATCACGAGCGCGAAACGACGGTGAAGCTGCTTCATCTTCTGAACGCGCAAAGCGACGTTCGGGGCCTTGTGAAGGGCCTGACGTCGCTCCTGCACGAATGGACGGGATGCGAGGCGGTGGGTGTCCGACTGCGTGATGGAGACGACTTTCCGTATTACGAGACCCGGGGGTTGACGGCGGAATTCATCGAGGCCGAGCGGTCGCTGTGCACGCGGGATTGCAACGGGGAGCTTCTTCGAGACAGCGAGGGGCGCCCAACGCTTGCCTGTTCCTGCGGGGATGTTCTGAACGGGCGCTATCGACCGGAGTGGCCCTTCTGCACCGAGCGTGGGACGTTCTGGACGAACAGCATCTCTGACTTGAAGTCCGAGTATCCCCAGGCGATCCATCGGCCGCAGGCCCGAAATCGGTGCGTTTCCGAGGGTTTTGAATCCGTGGCGCTGATTCCCCTGCGGACGGGAGGGCAAACGGTCGGCCTGCTGCAATTGGACGACCGTGCCAAGGGGCGCTTCACGCCTGACCTCCTGAACTTCCTGGAGAACGCGGCGGATCAGTTCGCCATCGCGCTGGCTCAGCGTCAAGCGCAGCGCGCTTCACAGGAAAGCGAGGCGCACTATCGGTCGCTTTTCGCGAACATGATCAACGGCTTCTCCTACTGCAAGATGCTGTTTGATGACGAGGGCCATGCGAAGGACTTCGTCTATCTTGAGGTTAATGCGGCGTTTGAGGCTCAGACGGGCTTGAAGGATGTGGCGGGGAAGAAGGTTTCGGAGGTGATTCCCGGGATTCGCGAGCGGGATCCGGAACTCCTGGAAGTCTATGGCCGCGTCGCCACGACGGGCGTGCCGGAGCGATTCGACCGATTTGTTGCGTCCCTTCACATGTGGTTCTCTGTCTCGGCGTACTGTCCGGAAAAGGGCTACTTCGTCGCGGTATTCGATGTGATCACCGAACGCAAGCGATCGGAAGAAGAGATGCGCCGCCTGAACCGGGCGCTGCGGATCCTTTCCGAATGCAATGAGACGTTGATTCGCGCGACGGATGAGAAGGACTTGCTCAATCGCGTCTGCAGCACTATTGTCGAGATTGGCGGGTACGGGCTCGCGTGGGCGGGCTTTTCCGAGGACAGTGATGCGAAGGCGGTGCGGCCGATGGCCTGGTACGCCGACACGCCCGGGTATATCGAGAAGATACGGGTGAGGTGGGATGGAACCGCCCTGGGGAGGGGCCCCGCCGGAAGATCGATCCGAAGCGGAGAACCGGTGTTTACCCGGGACACGCAAAGCGATCCTGATTTTGCCCCGTGGCGCGAAGCCGCCGCGAGTTATGGCTATCTGTCGGTCATTTCGCTGCCGTTGCGCTCTCCGGAGCGCGTGTTCGGCGCCCTGCTCATATACGCCTGCCAGGCCAACGCCTTTGACGAAGCCGAGGTGAGGCTCCTCATGGAGATGGCGGACGACCTGGCGTACGGCATTCTGACGTTGCGCACCCGAGCGGAACGGGACCACGCGCGCACGGAGTTGGAGGCCCTGGCGCGGTTCACGGACGAGAATCCGTCGCCTGTCCTCAGGATTGCGGAGAGCGGGGTTCTTCTGTACGCCAATTGCTCGGCTGCGCCGCTCTTGTCGCATGTGAAGCTGGCGGTGGGACAATTGGTTCCCGCTCCCTGGCGGGAGTGGCTGTCCGAAGCGTTTGCGGCGCGGGCAAACCGGGAAGTTGAACTGAATTTACAGGAGGGATGTTATTCGCTGATCTTGGCACCGATCACCGAATCCGGATATGCCAATGTGTACGGCCGCGACATTACACCGCGCAAGCGAGCGCTGG
Source organism: Candidatus Hydrogenedentota bacterium (assembly GCA_903837785.1). Lineage (GTDB taxonomy): Bacteria > Hydrogenedentota > Hydrogenedentia > Hydrogenedentales > CAILVY01 > CAILVY01. Next base: position 29,407 of record CAILVY010000066.1, on the reverse strand, counting down.
AGAAACTGCGCGAGAGTGAGGGGCGCTACCGGGCGCTGGTGGATTCGGCTCCGGACGCCATCGTGGTGTACCGCGACGGGGAAGTCCTTTATGCGAACTCCGTGGCGGTTGAACTGTGCGGGCTGAGTTCCTTTGAGGAACTCCGGAAGAAGGGCCTTCTTGACGTAATTCACCCGGACGAGCGCGCCGGGGTCGCGGAGCGCATCCGGCAAGGGATGCTGGGGGCGTTTCTGCCGTTGCGGGAGACGCGGTTGATGCGTCCCGACGGGACGGAGGTCCACATCGAGACGGTGGGGCGCAGCGTGGACTATGAAGGGGCGCCGGCGGTTCAGGTGTTTGTGCGGGACATCACGCAACGGAAACGTGCGGAGGAGGAACTTCGAAAGCTTTCGATGGCGGTGAACCAGAGCCCGACATCGGTGGTGATTACGGATCTTCAGGGGAACATCGAGTACGTTAACCCGAAATTCACGGAAAGCACCGGATACACGTTCGAGGAAGTGCGTGGACAGAATCCGCGCGTGCTCACATCGGGCGCGATGCCCCCGGACGGCTACGAAAGGTTGTGGAAGACGATCCTTGCGGGCGGAGAATGGCGCGGCGAGTTCCACAACAAAAAGAAGGATGGCACGCTTTTCTGGGAGCGGGCGTACATCTCTCCCGTTCGCGATGCCTCGGGACGGACCACGCACTTTCTTGCCATTGAAGAGGATATTACGCAGCAAAGGAGCATCGAAGAGCAGTATCGTCAGGCGCAGAAGATGGAGGCGGTGGGCCAGTTGGCGGGCGGGGTAGCGCACGATTTCAACAACATCCTTCAGGCCATGGTGGGCTACAGCAGCATGTTGCTGGACAGTCTGCCCGAGGGGGACGAGACGCGCGAATTCGCGGAAGAGATTGCGAAAGGGGCGGACCGGGCCGCGGGGCTGACGCGGCAGTTGCTGGCCTTCAGCCGGCGCCAAATCCTGGAGATGGAGGATCTTGAACTCAACGATGTGGTCCAGGGCCTGATGAAGATGATACGGCGCATCATCGGCGAGGACGTTGAGGTGCGGATCCTGGAGGGCCGGCGTTTGGGCACCGTCCACGCGGATCGGGGGCAGATGGAACAGGTGCTGCTCAATCTGTGCGTCAATGCGCGTGACGCGATGCCTCAGGGCGGCGTTCTGGCCATTGAGACGGAAAACGTGGTGATGGACGATGCGTATTGCGGGGCACATGCCTGGGCCTCGCCCGGCCGCTACGTATTGCTGAGTGTCACGGACAGCGGCGTTGGGATGGACGCTTCGACGCGGTCCCGGATCTTCGAGCCCTTCTTCACGACGAAGGAATCGGGGAAGGGCACAGGGCTTGGCCTGGCCACGGTCTACGGGATTGTGCAGCAGCATCAGGGCATGCTTCAGGTCTACAGCGAGGTGGGCAAGGGGAGCACGTTCAAGGTGTACTTGCCGAGTGTCGAACGTTCGGCCGCGGCGGTGGGCCCGAAGTTGTTGTCGCGGGCGCGGGGCGGCACGGAAACGATACTCGTGGCCGAGGACGACGAGACCTTGCGGAAACTGGCCGTGCGGATCCTGGAAGAGGCTGGGTACACGGTTCTGCTGGCGGCCGACGGGGAGGAGGCGTTTTCGCTCTTCCAGCAATCGGAGAAGCATATCGACCTTCTCCTTCTGGACCTGGTCATGCCGAAGATGGGTGGAAAGGCGCTCCACGATGTACTGCGCAAAGAATGTCCCCGCCTTCGGTTCCTGCTGACAAGCGGCTATAGCACGAACGTATTTGATGCAGATTTCGCGTTGAGCGCGGGAATCGAGTTGATACAGAAGCCTTATTCACCGGACGCACTGCTTCGCAAAGTTCGGCATGCGCTGGATGAGGTACCAGGGGAGGGGAGCCGCACGTGAAGGATTCATTGACCACGCCTTTGGGGGGATGCGCGGACACAACACTGGGGAGTGTCCTTGTCACAGATGACGATGCGGATCTGCTTCGGGTGATCTGCCGGGAGTTGCGCAACAGGAACTACGAATGCGTAAGTGAGGACAACGTGAGCGCGTCGCTCAAGACGCTCAGCGAGCGCGAATTCGACGTGGCGCTGTTGGATCTTGAGATGCCGGAGGTGGACGGATTTCAGATGCTGGCGACCCTTCAGCAGCGTCACGCGGATACAATCCCCATTGTTCTCACGGGTACGGGCGACATCAGCCGTGCCGTGAAGGCGATGAAACTGGGCGCGTTTGATTTCCTGGAGAAACCCTGCAACCCGCATCTCCTGGCGAAGGTCATCCACCGGGCGGTGGCCTATCGGCGGGCCACTCGTCATGCCGAACACATGGCCGCGGTGGCAGAGCAGTGGCAGGCCACGTTTGACGCCTCGCCCGATCATCTTCTTGTCACGGATCTCTTGGGCAGGATCGTGCGATGCAATCAGGCAATGGCCGCGCACGCGGAGGGAATCCTGGGGGGCCTTTCGGGGCACGATGCCCATGCGGCGTTGTGTTCGGGTTCGCACGGGGCCGAGGAGTGCCCATTCCGGCCGCCGAAGAACGGGGAGAGCCTTTCGATTCCGGAACAGGGCTTATGGGAGGGTTTCTTCAATATCCGCGCGTCGCAACTCGGGGATAAGGAGGGGAAGCCCGTCGGCTGGCTCTTTGTGGCACGGGACATCACGGAGTCCCGGAAGACTGAGGCGGCGCTTCGGGCGTCCGAAGAGAAGTTCCGGCAGATGGTCAACAGCATGGCCATCGGTGTGCTGCTGGTCGACCGCGACATGCATATTCTTGAGACAAATCATCAGATGCGGGACTGGTGGCCCGAACTGGCGCAACATTCCGAGTCCGAATTGCCCTTGTGTCATGCGCTTTTCCCGGCCGTAGGCTGCACTGCGCCGTGTAAGGGATGCCCGGTTACGGAGACGCTGCGCGACGGGGAGGTCCACGAGAATGTCGTCTCTATGGCGCGGCAGGATGGCGCGCACAGCCTGCGGATCATTGCGTCGCCCATCCATGATCGCGAGGGGCGGGTCACGGCCGCGATTGCGACGTACGGGGACATCACGGAGAAGCTCCGGATAGCCCGCGAATTGAGCCAGGCGCAGCGCCTGGAAGCCGTCGGGCGTCTGGCGGCCGGGATTGCGCACGAGATCAACACGCCTGCCCAGTACGTGGGGGACAATATCGAGTTTCTGCAATTGGCCAGTGGACGAATGATCGGGCTGGCCAACCTTCTGTTGAAGCTGTCGGGTGCTACTTCCACGGATCCTGAGACGGCGGTGCTTCTGAATGAAGCCAAGGGGATGGCTGCAGACGGGGAGCTGGAGTACTTCATCCACCAGATTCCGCGCGCACTGGAGCAGTCGGTGGAGGGTCTGGAGCGGATCTCCTCGATCGTGCGCGCCATGAAAGAGTTTTCACATCCCGGGGCCGCCAAGAAGACGCTCGCGGACCTGAATCAGTGTCTTCACAGCACGATCACGGTTTCTCGCAACGAATGGAAATATGTGGCGGATCTGAAGACGGACTTGGACAGCGGATTGCCGCTGGTCTCGTGCCTGCCCGGAGAACTCAATCAAGTCTTCCTCAATTTGATCGTAAACGCGGCCCACGCCATAAGCGACGCGGTAGGCGAGGGTTCGGGATCCAGAGGAGGAATTGTCGTGACTACGCGGCGGCTCGGGCCTTGGGCGGAGATCCGGATTTCGGACAGCGGCACGGGGATCCCGGAAGAAATCCGGGAGCGGATCTTTGATCCCTTCTTTACGACGAAGGAGGTGGGCCGCGGCACCGGCCAGGGCCTGGCCATAGCGCGCAGCGTGGTGGTGGACAAGCACGGGGGCACCATCGACTTTGAGACGGAGACCGGAACTGGGACTACGTTCATCGTCCGGTTGCCGGTTGATGCGTGAGACCCCGCTGAAGCCGTAGGGCTTCCCCTCGAAGAACGGGGTGGGAGCGTTGACGGCCCTCTGCCGGGCAGAACAAGGACGTGTGCTCATGACGACGGACAATGTGCTTGACTCCGCTGCTGACGGATTCAGCCAGAGGACGATGCGCCGGTTCCGACTCACGACAGTGCTTGGCGCTGCGGCGGCGGCTCTGATCGCCGTGGCCGGCCTGATCGGCTATTTTCCCGAACTGCATTTTCTGGGGCGAATTCGCCCCAATTACATTCCCATGGCCCCCAGTACGGCGATCTTCTTTCTGGTGCTCTGCTTCGCCCAGCTCGGGCAGGCCCGGAAGCTTTGGCAAGGCACCGGTCGGGCCGTGCTGACTGGAATGATATTGCTCGTCACGACGCTGTGTTCCCTTCATTTTGTGGGGAGTTGCCTTGGGGCGGATCTCGTCTTCGAGAAGAAGCTGTTTCCCGATGCCGGCGAACTGGGCGGAGTGCCCATCGGCCATATGTCGCCGGCGACGGGGGCGGTCTTTGTGCTGGCGGGTTTGGGCACGTTGATCTTGCTCCGGCGCAGGCCGGGGACGCGGTGTGCCGGAAGGCTCGACCTCTGTGCCTCGATGCTTGGCATCCTGACTGTGCTGGCGGGGAGCACGGTTCTTCTGGGCTATCTCTACGGCACGCCGCTCATGTATGGGAGCGGGACCGTGCCGATGGCGGCAACGACAGCCATGGCGTTTCAGTTCCTAGGGGTTGCGCTGGTTGCGGGCGTTGGCCCGGGGACGTATCCGATGCGGCTGCTGGTTGGGGAGTCGACGGCTGCGCGGCTCTCCCGGGCGCTTCTTCCGCTGACGATGGCTGTGATGGTTCTGCAGTGCCTGTTGTCCCGAGTGGCGGCGGACTCGACAGCGCTGGATGACGCCTTGCTCCTGGCTGCTCTTCTCATAGTCTCCTGGACGATCATGGCAGGTCTGGTGGCGCGCGTTGCGCACTCGATTGGCAGGAGCATCGATGCGCTCAACACACAGCTTCGCCGAGGGGAGGAACAGCACCGGGTCATACTCGAGACCGCGATGAATGGCTTCTGGCAGACGGATGCGGTGGGAAGACTGCTGGAAGTCAATGAGGCCTATTGCCGGATGAGCGGATACACGGCCCAGGAGTTGTTGACGAAGCGCATATCCGACCTGGAGGCAGACGAGCGCTCTGAGGAGACCGCGCTGCGGATTGAGAGAATTCGAGCGCAGGGCGAAGAGCGTTTTGAGACCAGGCACCGCCGAAAAGACGGGGGCTTGTTCGACGTCGAAGTCAACGTGCAGTACCGGCCGGTGGATGACGGACGCTTTGTGGTCTTCCTGCAGGATGTTACGGAGCGCAAGCGGGCGGAACAGGTGCTGCACGATCGGGAGGAAGTGCTTCGTGTCATGACGGGGGCCACTCACAGCGCGTTCCTGATGATGGATGAGCGGGGCAGGATCTCGTTCTATAATCCGGCGGCCGAAGGGATATTCGGATGGACGGCGGAGGAGGCGATGGGACGGGACCTGCATGAACTCCTGGTCCCGGTACGTTACCGGTCCGATTACGCGGCATATATTGAGCAGTTTCGGCTCGCCGGGGAAGGTCCAGCCGTTGGGGGAACGATCGAGTTGACGGCCCTTCGCCGGGATGGAAGCGAGTTTCCCGTGGAGGTATCTCTTTCTTCAGTGGAACTCCATGGCATGTGGCATGCGGTGGGCGTTGTCCGCGACATCAGCGAGCGTAAGAAGTCGGAAGAAGAGCTGCGTTTCCGGAATGTCCTGCTGAGCACCCAGCAGGAGACTTCGCTGGACGGCATCCTGGTGGTTGACGAGGCGGGCACGCTCCTCTCGTTCAATCAACGCTTCGTAGAGATGTGGAACCTTTCTCCCGAGGTCATTGCGTCGCGGTCGGATGAAACGGCCCTGAAGTCCGTGCTCGTGAATCTGGAGGACGCGGAGCAGTTCCTGGAATCCGTAAGGCGCATTTATGAGAACCGGGAAGCGTCCAGCCACGATGAGGTCTGCCTCCGTGGGGGCCGGATCTTTGATCGCTATTCTTCGCCCATGTGCGGAGACAAGGGCAGATACTATGGACGGGTCTTCTATTTCCGCGACGTGACGGAACAGAAATCCATGTTAAATACTCTGCAACAGAGTGAAGAGCGCTATCGCACGCTTTTCCGGAGTTCGCAAGATGCCATCATGACGCTTGAACCGCCATCCTGGCGGTACACGGCCGGGAATCCTGCCTGCGTGGCGATGTTCGGGGCGGCGAACGAGAGGGAGTTTACGTCCTGCGGCCCGTGGGAACTCTCGCCGGAACGGCAACCCGGAGGCCAGTGTTCCAGCGCATTGGCGGCGGAGCGGATCGAGTCGGCCATGCGTGAAGGGCGCCTCTTTTTCGAGTGGCGGCACAGGCGTCTCAGCGGGGAGGAGTTTCCGGCCACGGTGCTGCTCACCCGGGTGGAGATTGGCGACCATGCATTTCTGCAGGCAACGGTGCGGGACATCACGGAACAGAAGCAGATGGAGGAGACGCTGCGGGCCTCGGAAGAGAAGTTTCGTCAGATTGTCGACAGCATGGGGTTGGGCGTCACGCTCGTGGGAACGGACCTGCGCATCATTGAAATGAACCGGCAGATGCGCAAGTGGTTCCCCGGCGTGGACCTGAATCATTCTCCGACGTGCCATGCCAGTTTCAATGATCCCCCCGCCGCTGAACGCTGCAGGACGTGTCCCGCCGTGGAAACCTTCCAGGATGGCCAGATGCATGAGGGCACGATTGTGCTTTGGCGCACTGGCGGCGCGCGGACGATGAAGGTGATTTCCTCTCCGATTCATGATCAGAGCGGACACGTCGTCGCGGCGATCGAGACGATCGAGGATGTGACGGAGAAGCTGCGCATGGAGAGTGAGCTGGCGCAGGCGCAGAAGCTGGAGTCCGTCGGGCGGCTGGCCGCGGGGATCGCGCACGAGATCAATACTCCGACGCAATACGTGGGGGACAATCTCGAGTTTCTGCAAATGGCGTGCGGGAATCTCGCCAACCTTGCCAAGGTCGTGCCCGCGGTGCTGGCCGCAACTGGGGATAGTGCCTTGCCGCCCGGGCTGTTGTCTGAGGCCCGGCGTCTGCTGGAAATGGCGAACCTCCATTATGTAACGGAACAGGTACCACGGGCGTTAGAGCAATCGATAGAGGGCGTGGGCCGGATTGCCACGATTGTCCAGGCGATGAAGGAGTTCTCGCACCCGGGCATGGCCGAGAAGACTCCTGTAGACTTGAACCAGTGCATACTCAGCACGGCGACGGTTTCGCGCAACGAGTGGAAGTATGTGGCGGACCTTGTGCTGGATTTGGAAGACGGCTTGCCGCAGGTATCCTGCTTTCCGGGGGACTTCAACCAGGCGATACTGAATATGATCGTGAATGCGGCCCACGCTATTGCGGACGTCGTGGGCGAGGGCGGGGAGAAGGGCACGATTACTGTCAGCACCCAGCAACGGGATGCCTGGGTCGAAGTGCGCATTGCGGACACCGGGCCGGGGATTGCGGAGGAAATCCGGGGGCAGATCTTCGACCCGTTCTTCACCACAAAGGAGGTGGGCCGCGGGACGGGCCAGGGACTTGCGATCGCGCGGCACGTAATCGTGGAGAAACATGGAGGAAGTCTCGTGGTGGAGAGTGTCGCGGGAAAGGGGGCCGTCTTTGTCGTTCGATTGCCCTTGGGAGACTCCGGGAAGGACATCGTTTCGGGGACAACCGGCCGCATGGCGCGGTAGAAGGAGGTTCGCATTGCCTGACTTGAAGAAACGGCTGCTCTTTATCGACGATGAGCCCAACATTCTCCATATGCTGCGCCGGATGCTTGAACAGTGTGGCGAAGCGTGGGAGGGGGAGTTTTGCGGGAGTGTGGACGAAGGGCTGGAATGTCTGCGCCAGGCGCAGTTCGACACGGTGGTATCGGATGTCCGCATGCCCGAGAAGGACGGGGTTGCGCTGATTGAGGCCATGCGGGCCGACAGCCGTCTGAGCAAGATTCCCATCATCGTTCTTACGGGCGAAGGCGACGTGACGCTGAAGCGGCGTGTACTCGACCTTGGAGCGACTGACCTGCTGAACAAGCCGATCAGCCGCGGAGACTTATTCGCGCGTTTGCGGAGCGCCCTTCGGCTCAAGGAGTATCAGGAGCAACTAGAGCATCAGATCGACATGTTGGATGGCCTGGTCCGCGAGCGAACGCGGCAGCTGGAGCAGTCACATCGGGAAGTCGTATGGCGGCTTGCCAAGGCGGGAGAATTCCGGGACGATCAGACGGGGAACCACGTGGCCCGTGTGGCCTGTTGTTCCTCCATCCTTGCCGAAGGCATTGGAATGGACCAGGAATTCATTACGCTGCTCTCTCTGACGAGCCCATTGCACGACATCGGGAAGATCGGCATTTCCGATGCCATTCTCTTGAAGGAGGGCATGTTGACGCCGGAAGAGCGCCGAATCATCGAGCGCCATGCGGCAATCGGGGAGAGCATCCTGCGGCAGACTCCCAAGTCCGTGGCCCTCTTTCCCTACATGAAATTGCCGGTACCTCCTCCAGACCAGGGGGGCATTCCATCCCGTTTGACAGAAATGGCGAGCAGCATTGCCCGGTATCATCACGAGAGATGGGACGGTTCCGGGTATCCTGACGGACTCGCCGGGGCGTCGATCCCGATCGAAGCCCGCATCGTGGCGTTGGCGGATGTTCATGACGCCCTGCTATCCAAGCGCCCCTACAAGGCGGCAATGTGCCCAGAGGAGGCACTGAGTATCGTGCGAAGTGAAGCGGGCCGTCACTTCGACCCAGAGATCATAGCGTCTTTCTTGGCACAGTACGAGCGTCTGGGGGAGGTCTATATGCGGTTTAAGGAAGAAGGCGCGGCGTGAGACGTGCGCGAGGCAGCAAGTGAAGAGCATTCTATTCGTGGACGATGAGCCGAACGTCTTGGAGGCGTTGCAGCGGATGCTGTTTCCGCTGCAGAACGAGTGGCGCATGGCGTTCGCGTCGAGCGGTCCCCGAGCGCTCGAGTTGCTTGCGGAAACGCGTTTCGACGTGGTGGTGACCGACATGCGCATGCCGGGCATGGACGGAGCTCAACTGCTCGCAGCGGTGAAAGAACGTTCGCCCGACACGTTGCGCTTCGTTCTCTCGGGCCAATCGGAAAGCGAGGTCGTTTATCGTTCCGTCGGCGAAGCGCATCAGTTTCTGAGCAAGCCGTGCAAACCGAAAGTGCTGAAGGAGTGTGTGGACAAGGCGTTTGCCTTGCGGGAGCTCCTGGCCAATGACTCGCTCAAGGCGGTTGTATCGCAGATACGCACGCTGCCCCCGGTTCCCCAGGTCTACACCCGGCTGTGCGAAGTGTTGAAGTCGCCGGATTCGTCCATCGGCGATGTGGGCCGGGTCATCGAGACTGACCCGGCGATGACGGCGAAGATTCTGCAGGTGACGAATTCCGCGTTTTTCGGGCTGCGCCGGGAAGTGACCACGGTGGTTCAGGCGGCCTCCTTGCTCGGACTGAATACAATCAAGGCGCTGGTGCTGGCGCGGGGCGTATTCGCGCCGATGGATGCCGCACGGCTTCCCCGCGGATTTTCCATTGACGTACTCTGGAAGCACAGCATGGCGGTGGCCGACTGTGCTCAGGCGATCTGCCAGGCGGAGAACCTGCCGAAGGAGATGACGGGCGACGCGTACACGGCCGGGCTGCTGCACGATGCGGGCGAACTCGTGTTTGCGGCGGCGTGCACGGAGGACTACGCGCGTGCGTTCGATTATGCCGTCGCTAACGCGATTACGCTGAGCGAAGCGGAGCGGGCCGTGCTGGGCTGCACGCATGCGGAAGTGGGGGCGTATCTGCTGGGGATTTGGGGGCTTCCGCATTCGATCATCGAGCCGGTGGCGTATCACCACGGGCCCTCGGAGAGCGTGGGAAGCACATTCTCGCCCCTGACGGCCGTGTATGTGGCCGATCTGCTGGTCCTTAATCGTCATCGCGAAGTGCTTGAGCATCCCGCGCCGGAACCGGAGCGGAGCTATCTCGAGCGGCTTGGGCTGGCGGATCGGCTGGAGGACTGGGCGAAGGCCTGTGATGGAATCCATCAGGCAGGGAAAGAGTAACCATGGAAGAGCGGATTCTCTTTGTGGATGACGATGCGAATGTCCTGGAGGCGTATCAGCGGAAACTGCAGCACGTGCTGCACGTTCGAACGGCTCAGGGTCCCCATGTGGGCTTGCGGGAGATCGCGGAGCAGGGCCCGTTCGCGGTGGTGGTGGCGGACATGAACATGCCGCTGATGAACGGGATCGAATTCCTGAAGAAGGTGCGGGAGATTGCGCCGGACACCGTGCGGATGATGCTGACGGGGAATGCGGACACGAAGACGGCGATGGAGGCGGTCAACGAGGGGAGCGTGTTTCGGTTTTTGATCAAGCCGTGCCCCTCGAAACTGATGGGGGATTCGCTGGTTGCGGCGATCGGCCAATATCGCCTGGTTATGGCGGAACGGGAAGTTCTGGAAGGCACGTTGAAAGGGACAGCAGAGCTTCTCACGGAAGTCCTGTCGTGGGTCAGCCCGGCCAGTTTCGGCCGCTCGATACAGCTTCGCGACACTGTTAAGCAGATTGCCAGGGAGTTGGGAACGCGCGGCACGTGGGAGATGGAACTGGCGGCGACGCTGTGTCAAATCGGGATTCTGGCCATTCCTCCCGAAATCCCGGCCAAGGTTGCCGAGAACTTGCCACTCAGCGAGGGGGAACGCCGGACGTTGGAGAGTGTTCCCGCCATCGGCCAGGAACTGCTCGGACGCATTCCGCGTTTAGAGCTTGTAGCCAGGATGATTCTATATCAGAACAAGCGCTTTGATGGCGGTGGTTTCCCGCAAGATGAAGTATCGGGGAAGGACCTCCCCCTGGGCAGCCGCATCCTGAAAGCCGCGCTTGAGTATCACGCGCTGCGTGCGGAGGGCCAATCCAAACAGGCTAGCCTGAAAACGATGCGAACCCGGGAAGGGTGCTATGACCCGGCCGTGTTGAACGCGCTGGACAGGGAAAAGGATACAGCAAGGGTTCCAAGCGAGGAGACTCGGGTCGTTTCGGTTTCCCTGAGAGATCTTGTGCCGGGCCTGATATTGGCTTCGCCGATTCTAACCGCGGAGGGCCGGAGGCTCGTTTCGGCGGGGACTGTTATAACGGAAACGTTCCTTGTGCGATTGCGCCGGTATTCCGGGACGAGCGGCTTGCGCGAACCGATTCAGGTGGAAATGCATGATGCTCCTTCGCCCTAGGCCTTGTGCGAGGGGAAACGGGATCCGCCAGCCCCTCCGGAGAAGGCTATCGTTGATACTCGACGCGAGGTGGTGCAGAATAGCACTGGCTTTGAAATCGTTGCGCCTTCGGATGTGAAGCGGGAAGGCAGGGCCGGCCAAGGGGCGGCGCTGCGCATGGCGTAAGAACGAGAGAGGACCTCGTGCAAGGATGATGTTTGCGGCGACCTGCCTTTTCCTGTTCAGCCTGGGGGCGGCGGAGACGCCCGAATCGGGTCTGTCTCCCGGCGCGTTTCCGGAACTGGTTGCGGTGCCCGGGGGCATTTTCGCGATGGGCCGCCGTGACGATGGGGATGACGCGCAGGGGCCTCAGAATGAACTGCCCCGCCATCGTGTGTCGCTGGACGCGTACTTCATTGGGAAATACGAAGTAACAAATCGTGAGTTTGTCCAGGTGCTGAACTGGGCGTTGACGCAGGGGCGTCTCCCGGACAGCCACGGCGGGGCGGCATCGATTTCGGGGCACGTGCTTATTGACAATGTGAATCCCGCTTGCGGGATTGGCTATGTGGATAAGGCGTTCATCGCGCGTCCGTACGGCCCTCATCCTTCTGAAGCGTTGCCGGTGGTTCTGGTGAGTTGGCACGGCGCGGTGCTTTTCTGTAATTGGCTGAGCGAGATGCAGGGGCGCACCCCCTGTTACGATCCGGCGACGTGGGAGCGCATCGAGCCGGTTCCGAACGGTTTTCGGCTGCCGACAGAGGCGGAATGGGAGCGTGCGGCCGCTTGGGATGCCTCCGGGGCGGGCACGCACCGCATTTACGGCTTCTCTCGGGACACGATCGAGCCTGCGTGGGCCAATTACCGCGAGTTCCGGAACGCCGCGGGGCCCTGTCCCACGAACTTCTTCCTGGGCATCGAGCCGCGCGTGTCGCCGGCGGGCTTCTATGATGCTTCTCGGAGCCTCGTTCTGGCCGTGTCGCCTGCGGGATGTTTCGACATGAGCGGCAATGTCTGGGAGTGGTGCCACGACCGCTTCGACGCCGGCTATTATGCCCAAAGCCCTTCCGCGAACCCTGCGGGGCCGACGTCTGGGGTCAGGCGGGTGGAACGCGGCGGCGGTTGGAACAGCGGCGAACGTTACGTCCGGACAGCCTACAGGAACTGCGATGATCCGGACTTTGTCCACTTTGATCTGGGATTCCGCGTGGCGCGCAATGCGGATCGTTGAGGGGGTCGTCAGTTTGAGGGCGTGTAGCCGAAGATACTGAGTGGGCCGGATTCAAAAGCGGGCTGAAAACAGGAAAAGCCTGCCTGCTCCAGGAGGGATTTTTCACGGCCCTGTACCAGCACGAAGCTGACGTGACGGCTTTTGGCCAAGTCGTGAAAGCGAGTCTCATCCTTTGCCCGGAGCGCGTCGAACATCGCTTCGCGGTCGTTGAGGCGCTTCAGTACGTCGGCGTAGGGGCTTCCGTAAAAGAGCATGGGGCACACGGTCTTTCGAGCTGCCGGTTCGAGGACCAGCAAGGCCAATGACTCCTCGGACAAGAAGACGTCATCGGGCTGACAGTGTGCCATAGTCCAGTCATAGCATCGGACAAGGTCCTGATGGATTTGCGCGAAGGGCAATCGTTCCTCGGGGGGGCGGGTGAATTCGAGCCAGGAGGGATAACCCGGTCCGCAGGCCGCGAAGAGGGCCGCAAGGGCGAGAAGTGCCGCCATGGGCTCCTGCCACGCCGTGCGGCGGGTTTTCTTTTGTGCTCGCATGAAGCAAGCGCGGATCAGGGCGAGAAGGCCGCCCGCGAGCGCCATGGCACCGCATCCAAAGAGCATCGAGCGGAGGGCGTTCAGGCTCAGGGCGAAGTGGTGTGCCGGGAGCAGTTGGGGGAGTTGCCAGCGCGGGCGAAGCCCTTGGGAGGCATAGGAGTGGCCAAGGAAGAGCAAAAGGATGGCCAGCCACGCGAGGATGAGGACACGGACCGCCGGGGGCCGTTTCCCGAGGGCAAGTGTCACGAGTCCAAGTACGGCAAGGGCCGTGGGGAGGTTGAGCCCCTGCCAGAGCGTGCTTTGCAGATTTGCCAGGAGCAGCGGCGTCTCGAGGTAAATGCCCGGCCACGGATTAATGACACGAAAGCGGTAATTCCAGAGAATGGAATAGTGATAGGGGGCGCTGACAACAAAGGCAGTGAGTATCGCGAGCAGGGCGTATGCGATGAGGCGCCGGGAAGAGAAGCGGGGGTCCTGGAGGCTCATATGCGTTCGCAGGCGGCAGGCCGTGGTGATGAGGAGAATGCATCCGAAGATTACGGCGGGGGCCGTGTGCGTCATGAAGACAAGGCCCCAGAGCACGCCGGTGGCGGTGTGCCATCCCCAGTGATCGCGTTGGCAGGCTTTCCAGAAGAGCAGGAGGGTGAAGAAGAAGAGCGCCTGGGCCAGGTGCGGTGCGAAGAGCCAGGGCGTATATGTAACGCCGAGCCAGATGGGCTGGACCTGGGTGTTGCCCAGGAGGAGGAAAGCGGTGGATATTAACGCGGTCCAGCGTCCGAAGAGGGCCGAGGCAAGCAGGAAGAAGGCGAGGGGAAGGAGCAGGTTGAGATAGGCTCCCATGCGCACGTCTGCGGCATGGGGCGGCAGACCGCTGAGCCGGGATACGGCGGCCACAAGCGCGCCGGTGAGCGGGTTGTACCACAGGGTTTCTCCGCGCAACACGGAGTCTTCGGGATAGCGCCCGTCCAGAATCGTCTGCGCCATGCCGATGTCACGCAGGGCATCCGTCAGATAGGGCCAGTCCGCATGGGCACTGATCTTCACGGCCTGCGTGAAGGCCATGACGCACAGCAGGAGGAGAAGGACGGCGGGCGTGTATCGATGGAAGAGGCGTCCCATACGTGAGCGGTCCGGGGAAGTGTCCAAAGGTTCCGTCATGTCACCCGTCCACGGCGTCAAGGAAGGCCTGGAAGCAGTCCGTCATGTAGTCGAGTTCCTCAGGTCTGAGGCCGGGATAGCATCCCACGAAGAAGGTCTCTTCAGTGATGCGGTCGGAGTTCGACAGCGGCCCCACGACGCGGTGCGCGACGCCGTCAAAGGCGGGATGCCGCAAGAGGTTCCCGGCAAAGAGATTTCGCGTCTCAATCTTGTTCCTTTCAAGATGGTCGACAAGGCCGGCCCGCGTGAAGCCGGCGCCTTCCCGAATCGTGATGACGAAGCCAAACCACGCGGGATCGCTCCCGGGAGTGGCTTCCGGCAGGAGGAGGCGGTGTTCATAGGGCGCCAGGCCCTCCCGGAGACGTTTCCAGTTGGTTTTGCGCGCTTCAATGAAGCCCGGAAGTTTCTGGAGTTGTGCGCAGCCGATGGCGGCCTGGATATCGGTGATCTGGAGGTTATATCCGAGATGCGAATAGACGTATCGATGATCGTATCCGAGCGGCAGGGTTCCGAATTGCTGTGAAAATCGTTTTCCGCACGTGTTGTTTCGTCCGCTGTCGCAGTAGCAGTCGCGCCCCCAATCGCGGAAGGAGCGCACGGCGCGCGCCAGAAGGGGGTTGTTCGTGGCGACGCAGCCGCCCTCGCCCATCGTGATGTGATGGGCGGGGTAGAAGGAGCAGGTGGAGAGGTCGCCAAAGGTGCCGGCCAGTTGATTCGCATAACGACTTCCGAGCGCGTCACAGGTGTCCTCGACGACCCAGAGCCCATGGTCCCGGGCGAGGCGCATGATCGCCTCCAGGTCGAACGGATTTCCCATCGTATGGGCGAGGACAATGGCGCGGGTCTTCGGCCCGATGGCTTCCGCGACGCGCTCGGGCAGGGCGTTGTACGTGCCGAGCGCGACATCGACGAACACGGGGACGAGATTGCACTGGACGAGGGGCGCCACTGTGGAGGGGAATGCGGACGCAGCGGTGATCACTTCATCGCCGGGCAAGAGACGCCGGTCTCCGAGCAAGGGCGAGGTCAGTGCGGAGATCGCCAGGAGGTTGGCTGAAGAGCCGGAGTTTGTGAGCATAACTTCCCGCACGCCGAGCCACTGCGCCAGGTCGGTTTCGAAGCGTTGGGCAAAACGTCCCGCGGTGAGCCAGAAGTCCAGGGAGGCATCCACCGCGTTGGCGAGCTCGGCCTGATCAAAGACGCGTCCGCCATAGTGGACGGTTGCAGCGCCGGGCACGAATTCGGGGCGGGCGTGTTCCGCGTCATAGAAAGCTTTGACCAGCGTTCGAATCTGTGCCCGGATCTGTTCGCTGTCGGCCATGCGCGTGAGGTCTCCAAATTGAAGGCTGAGGCTGCAATTACTTCCGTGACTCGGGTTCCGGGCCGAAGTTTACGCGTTCGCGCTCGACGACGAGGGGGAAATTCTTCCCTTCGCGGAAGATCGAGGCCACGAGTTCGCCGATGAATCCGAGCAGGAACAACTGCACGCCGGCCAGGAAGAACATGCCGATGATTAGCGTGGCAATGCCGGGCGGCGACGTTTGCCAGGAGATGAGTTTCAGCACGAGGTAGCCGAAGGCCGCCAGGATGCTGAGGAGGGACATGCCGAGTCCGACGGCCGTGGCCAGGCGCAGGGGCAACAGGGTGTGGTTGATGACGCCGTTCCAGGCGAAGGCCATGAGTCCGAAGGGGCTCAGCTTGGTTTTTCCGGAATGCCGCGCTTCCATCGTGTAGTCAATGCCGGTGCAGGAGAAACCGAGCGAGACGAGGAGGCCCCGGAGATAGGGATTTGTGTCGCGGATGCGGCGCAGGATCTCCTGAACGCGCTGGTCCATTAGCAGGAAATCGCCGGCGTCCATGACGAGATTGTCGCCTGAGATGCGGTGCAGGGCGCGGTAATATCCCTTTCTTGCCAAGGTCATCAGGGGCGCTTCGTGGCGCTTGGCGCGGATGCCGAAGACGACCTGGAAGCCTTCCTCCCATTTCTGGATGAACCGGGGGATGAGTTCCGGAGGATCCTGAAGGTCCGCGGCGACGATGACAATGGCGTCCGCTTCCGCGGCGAGAATGGCATTGAAGAGGGAACGCGGCTGTCCGAAGTTCTTGGCGTTGGCAATGACTTTGATGTGGGCATCGGCGGCCGCAAGCGTCCGCAACACGTCGAGTGTGGCATCCGTCGAGGCGTTGTCCGCAAAGAGATGTTCGTACGCATAACCGGGAAGCTCTCGGAAGACGGCGGCGACGCGTTCAGCGAGGAGCTTGACGTTGCCTTCCTCGTTATAGCACGGGGTGATCACGCAGATGCGCTTCATGCAGTCGCTTGCTCCCATTGGTTCCAGGCGAGGGTGCGCCGGATGGCTTCATCGAGGCCGACGGTTGGCTTCAGGCCCAACGACTCTTGCGCACGGGCGGTGTCGGGGACAAAGCGGGGTCCCGGACAGGCCTTGGCACTGAGGTTGGGGAGGGTGATTTCGAGGCCACCGGAGACCTGCGCGGCGATTTTGAGGGCGAGTTCATGCAAGGTAGTTCCTTCCGGGCTTCCGATATTGAAACACTGGCCGTCCTTGCCGCAGGCCAGCGCGCGGAACATCCAAAACGCCATGTCGCTGGCATAGAGGAAACTACGCACGGTTTGCGGGTCGCCCAGGATCCGGATCGGCCCGCCCAGCAAGGCATCACGGAGGAAGTTGTTGACGGCCCACGGCTTGTCCAGGGCCTGACACGGCCCGATGAACGTGAAGGGCCGCGCCGTCACCATCGGGAGCCGCTGCTGATTGCGGTAGGCGGCGCAGACTGTCTCTGCACAGCGCTTCCCCTCGGCATACGCGGCAGACACGGACGTGGGCGAGAGGGCGCCCCAGAAATCCTCGGGAATGCGCAGCAGTTCCTGGGGCTGTGCGCCATAGACCCAGCCGGAACTGACATGCAGAATGTTCCGAAGGTTGGGGAGGCGTGCGGCGGCCGAGAGCAGGGCGGCGGTGCCATTGACAAGGACATCGATGGTTCTCAAGGGGTCGGAGACATGTACGCGGCTGTCGGGCGAGCATGCGGCGTGGATGACCCAGGCGACGTCCTCGGGCAGATCCACGATGTGCCGGACGTCGCATTCCATGAGGTGAACATCGGGCCGTGCGGCGAGATGCGGCATGCGGTCCTTGAAACTGGAGGCACGGTTGGAGGCCAGGAGCAAGCGCGTGTTGAAGCCGTAGAGATCGTTGAGGCAGGCGGTCATTTCCGTGAGCCAGGTTCCGAGGAAGCCGGTGCCTCCGGTGATGAGGACGCGGCTGTCCCGGAGGGGTTCGAGGGCGCGGTGCCCTTCGGCGAGGGTTTCCCGGCAATCCCGTTGCATCATGGCGCATTGTTCCGGCTTCACGGACGGTTCCCTTTCGCGGCGCGAAGCGCCTCGGCGGTTTCGATGATGCGGTCTTCCTGTCCCGCCACGACGCGCTGCCTCCCCAGTTCGAAGAAGATGTCACGCGGGTCGACGCCGTATTCGAGAGCGATTTGTTCGACATGCTTGGCAAAGCCCGAGAAGACGCCGGCCAAGCCGCTGACAATGCTCAGGGACTTGATGCTGGGCATCGAGGTGACGAGGTGCTGTTCGGCGACCTCTCCCAGGTCGAGCACTTTGTACAAATTCACGCCGGTCGTGTAGCCCGCCTTCTCCAGCACAGAAACCAGGACTTCGAGCTGGGCATTGCCGGCGCCCGCCCCGAAGCCCCGGGCACATCCGTCGAGGATGCTGGCGCCCGCTTCGGCGGCGGCCATGGCGTTAGCGATGGCGAGGCCAAGGTTGTTGTGCGCGTGGAACCCGACCGGAATGCCGAGATTGCGGACGAGCAGTTCGATGCGCGCGGTGACATCGCTGGGGAGCAACGCGCCCGCGGAGTCCATCAGAACCACGCCTTCCGCGCCATAGGACTCGATCTTGCGGCATTCCTCGAGCAGGGTTTCCTGCGGGGCCATGTGGCACATCATCAGGATGCCATAGACTTCCTTGCCCCGCTCGCGCACGTAACTGATGTGGCGTTGTGTGATGTCAGCCTCAGTGCAATGCGCGCCGATGCGGACGACGTCCACGCCCATGTCCAGTGCGGGCCGCAGGTCGCGATCCACTGTGGCAAAGCCGGGAATCGCAAAGACCCCGAGTTTCGTGCGGGCGAGATTCTCGCGGGCGGTGCAGATCATCGTGGCATCGTCGAGCAGACTGAGGCCGACCTGCAGGGAGGAAGCGCCGAGGCCGTTTCCATGCCCAACCTCGACGGTTGGAATGCCCGCGGCCTCCGCCGCGCGTGCGTAGAGGGCAATCTGCTCCGCGGTCAACTGATGCCGCACGGCGTGGTTGCCGTCGCGGAGGGTGGGATCGTGAATGCTCAGCTTCGACATGCGTGTTTCACCTCATCCCGGTCCCGGGATCGGCTTTGGGCAAAGGCTTCGGCGGTTTCGAGCGCGGCGCAGTTGATGACGTCGAGGTTGCCGGCAAAGCGTTGGAGATAATCGCCGCGGCCCTGGACGCGAACCATAATCACGATACGTCCGTTTTCCCAGACGGGCGGGACTATGAGTTGATAGCCGGGCACGTACTGCCGGATTCGGTCAACCATGAGGTCGACGGCCAAGGCGAGCCGGGTCAAGTCGGATTGCGGCATGCGCGCGAACACAGTGGTTTGCATGATGATGGGCGGGTCGGCCGGGTTGAGATTCAAGATGGCTTTGGCGCGACGGGCCGAGGAGAACGTGAGCAGGCCCTGCTCGGTGGTTAGGACATATTCGTCCATGTTCAGGCGCGTGGCGGGGCCGGCGCTGCGCGAGGCGATCGTGGAAACCACCTCGACGTATTCGAGGGGGCCAAAGACGTTGCCGAGGACATGGGCAAGGGGCACAGAAACCTGGCCTCCGCAAGAAACCATGTTGAGGTTGCGGCAATCCATGCACGCCTCGAGATTAACGGCCGGCACGCACATGGCGCCGACGCGGGAGGGGGTGAGGTCGATGGCGATCTTGCCCAGGCGATCCAGGACGGGCCAATGGCGCTTGTGGTCTTCGGCGGAGGTGGCATCAAAGACGAGGTCGCAGCAATCGGGTTCGCGGATGATCGCGTCGATGCCCTGATCCGACACGCGCACGCCCAGGCTCATGGCTTTGGCCATGCCGGGCGAGCCGAGGCGCCGTCCGATAAACAGGGCGCAATCCAGGTGCGGCGAGCGGAGGACCTTGATGAGGAGGTCCGTGCCGATATTGCCGCTGCCCAGGATGGCGACTCTCAATCTCTCCGTCTGCATCCGTGTTTCCCGGAGTCGTGTTTCATGCGCCCGCCGCAGGGGAGCGGTCAAGCGCGCATGTTTGCCTGCAGTTCGTCTTCTGCCATAAAGGGAAACATATCATGTAGCGGCTTGGATTGCATCTGGCCGTTGGGGAGCCGGACGGAGGAAACCGTCGGGATGATCTGCTGATCCTCCTGGGCCGTGATGCCGCAAACGACCGGGCCCTCGGCCGCGAGGCACTCTTCGAGCGCCGCGCGCAGCCCTGCGCGATTTGCACAGTCGATGTAAGGCAGGCCATAGGCCGCGGCGAGCTTGTCCAGCGGCGGCATGGACACGCCCGTTTCCCGGGTGGTGGCGAAGTAGGGCCCGCCGAAGAAGCCCAGTTGCGTGTTGCGTATGGAGACGTAGCCATCGTTGTTGATGACAAAGAGCTTGAGGTTCATGCGGTTCAGGCGCATCGTCTCGAGTTCATGGATATTCGTCTGGAGGGATCCGTCGCCAGTGACGCAGATCGCCATGCGATTAGGGTCGGCGGCGCAAACGCCAATGCTGGCGGGCAAGGCGAAGCCCATCGAGCCCAGCGATCCGGAGACGATGTAGCGCTGATCCCCCTTGAGCCGGAAGGCCTGTCCCATGACGTAGAAGGCGGAGCCGGCATCCGTCACGATGGTTTCATCGCCCTTCAGGACCTGGCTCAAGACCTCGGCGAATTCGTAGAAGTTGACCGGGCCTTCCGTGATGACGTGGGGTTCGTTCCGCACGGCATAGCGGTTTTTCCACTGGGCGCAGCGGGTGCGCCACGCCTCGCAAGCATGGGGTACGCGAATGGTTTTGTGAAGCGAACGGGCAAAGAGCCCCACGTCGCACTGAATCTTTTCCTGAACCCCCACATGCTCGCGGGCCAGCACGGCGGGATCGGGATCAACGAGAATCTTGTGGGCGTTGGGCGCAAAGCCCTCTAGTTCGAAGCCCGTGGTCAGGACATGCAGGCTGCATCCGAGCGAGAGAATGAGGTCGGCATTTTGGAGGGCGAAATTCCCGGGCCGGTCGCCCTTGGGGCCGGGATGCCCCACAAAGAGGGGATGATCGCAGGGGAAGACGTCCTTGCCGAGCTGCGTCGTAACTACGGGGGCTCCGAGGGCGTCCGCCAGGGCGCGAAAGGCGGGTACGGCCTTGGCACAGCGAATTCCATAGCCGCCCAGGAGGAGCGGACGCTGTGCCGCCTCAAGGCGTTCGAGCACTGAGTCCACGGCGGAAAGGTCTCGGGGCGCATCGTCCTCGGGGGGGGGGAATCCCTCGAGGGCGCCGGGATCCACCGGGGCGCCCTGAATGTCCAGGGGAATGTCGAGCAATACGGGGCCGGGCCGTCCGTGCAGGGCGGTGTGTATGGCGCGCTCGAGGTGATAACGCACTTTGGCCGGTTCATCGAGAAAGGCCGTGTACTTCGTCACGGACTCGGCCATCGCTACGATGTCGACTTCGAAGACCCCGGCCTGCCGCAATCCGGGAATGCGCGTGCCGCGGATGGTTTGAGAGACTTTGCTCTGGCCGGTGATGAAGAGGACGGGGGTCGAGTCCTGCCAAGCGCCGACGAGCCCGGTAAGGATATTCGTGGCGCCGGGGCCGCTGGTGGCATAGCAGACGCCGAGCCCGGCACGCTGCCGGGCATAGGCATCGGCTGCGAAGGCGCAGGCCTGTTCGTGGTGGTTGCATCGAATTTTGAGGCCCTCGACGCGTCCCAGGCCGTCCAAGAGGTGCATCATGCCGCCACCGGAAAGCAGAAAGACATCCTTGACGCCGATGGACTGGAGATGGGCGGCGATGTAGTCGGCAACGCGTACGGACATAGTCAGGCGGTTCCTCCCAAGGCGTCTGAGGCTGCGGCGCGGAACTCCGCAACGGCGTCGGACGCCATCTTTCGAATCATGAACGTGTCCACGGCATAGACGAGGAAATTGGCGCCCAGGCTTAGTGCGTTCGTCATTTCCTGGCGGGATTTGACGAGCATGCCGACCGCCTTGCCCGCGGCGCGGCCTTTCCGGGCGGCGGCGGCGACAAAGGCGGTGATTTCCGGCGCGGACGTATCGCCTTTGCATCCGAGCGAAACCGCCATGTCGTAGATGCCCAGGTAAATCATGTCGAGTGCGGGAATCTCGAGAATGCGGTCCAGGGCCTCGTAGGCGCTCTTGTTCTCGATGATGACGGAGGCGAAGCCATAGCGGTTGTTCAGTTTCCCGAACTCGTTTGTGGCGGGATTGCTGTAGAGCGCCGCGCGGGTGAAGGGGTTGTAGCCGCGGACGCCTTCCGGACTGTACTTGATCGTGTCCACGGCGGCTTTGGCGCTTTGGGCATCGCTTACCTGCGGCACAATGACGCCGTGTGCGCCGAGGTCCATCACGGCCTGGGCCACGAAGGGCGCCACGCCCGGGGTGCGGACGAGGGGAGAGCCTCCGGCGGCCTCACAGGCGCGGATTGAGGCGTCGAGTGCCGGCATGTCGAAGACGCCGTGCTCCATGTCGAGAATCTGAAAGTCCATGCCGCCCAAGGTGAAGAGTTCGGTCACGATGGGGGAGGGTATGAGCGACCAGATGCCGAAAACGGGCCGGCCTTGCGACAGCTTTGTCTTCAGGGGATTCTCAAGCGCCTGATCCATGCAATCGTCCTTTCCTGCCCTGCTTGCGCGGCCCTAGCCGAAGCTTCGAATCGTTCGCGAGAAGCCTTCATCAATGCCCGTCGCGGGCCGCCAGCCGAGGGCACGCAATTTCGAAGTATCGGGGCAACTTCTCGAGATCGCGCTTCGGAGGTAGCCTTCGGGGTCGCTGCCCGCACGAATCACGCGGAGCCGCTTCTCGGGAAAGAGGGCGGCCAGCCGTTCTGCCAGCTCCATGATACTCAATTCGCCCTCCTCGTTGCCCACATTGTAGGCCTCGCCCGGGACGCCCTTGAGCAGGACGCTGAAGAAAGCCTGGGTGGCGTCGGCGAGGTAACAGAAAGCGCGTCGGGCGCGGCCGTCGCTGCGCATCACGATATCGCGTCCGTGGATCACGTCCGCCACGAAGTCCGCGAAGACACGGCCATCGTCCAGGCGCATTCCGGGCCCGTACGTATGAAAGGGGCGGACGATGCGCGCCGGGACGCCATGCTGCCGATGCCAGCACACGCACATGGTTTCCGCGAGCCGTTTGCTTTCGGCATAGCAGGAGCGCAGTTCCGCGGGATCGAGGTAGCCGTAGTCGTTTTCGCGGGTCGGGACTTGCGTGTCGTTGACCTGGCCGTAGACTTCGCCCGAACTAAAATAGAGGAAGGCCCGAACCGGGCGGCGCGCGGCCTGATCCAGGAGCCCTTGCGTTCCGACAATATTGGGCAGGAGGGTGCCGACAGGGTCCGCGCCGAAGTACTTGGGGCTTGCCTGGCTCGCGGCGTGCACGATGTAGTCCACGGGTTCGGAGAGGCTGAACGGAACGCCGAGATCCTGCACAATAAAGCGCAGGTCTTCACGGCCGTCGTACTGCGCAAATCGCGCGCGCGCACGTTCCAGGTTGCGGACGACGCCGATGACCCGGGTGGCCGAGCGGCCCAGACGTTCGTTTCGTCGAAGGAGTGTCTCTGCCATGTAAGCGGGCAGGAATCCATTGGCACCCGTGACGAGCACGCAGGCGTCATCGAAGGCGGTCCAGTCGAGCGCGGCTTCCAAGACCTGGTCCAGATCCTCAGTGATGATGGCGTGTCTCATGCGCGCTCCGTAAAGCTACGGATATCCTCGGCGCACAGGGCGGCGGGCGGTTCGCCCTCGAGTTGGCGCCGGTACCAGCGGCTGGTGCGCTCGATCGACTCATGAAAGGACCAGCGCGGCTGCCATCCGAGGCGCAGCCACGCTTTGTGATAGTCGAGGGCAAGCAGCCCGGCTTCGTGTCCGGCGGAGGCCGCTGTCCCGGCGTTTTCCCACGCGCCTTCGCCCCAGGACTTGAGGAATGCTTCCACGAGGCTCCGGACGTTCTGACACGAGCCGGCGGCCGGGCCAAAATTCCAGGAGCCCGAATAGACGGCGTTGTCGGCCAGGCGTGCGGCGAGGAGGAGGTACCCGTGGAGCGGTTCGAGCACGTGTTGCCATGGGCGAACGGAGTGGGGGTTTCGTACGACGACGGGCTTGGCCGCGCCGAGCGCGCGCACCGCGTCCGGAATGATCCGGTCGGCGGCCCAATCGCCGCCGCCGATTACGTTGCCGGCCCGCGCCGTGGCCAGTCCGAGGCCCGCAGGTTCAAAGAAAGAGCGGAGATACGCCGTGCAGACGAGCTCTGTGCCGGCTTTCGAGGCGCTGTAGGGGTCGTGTCCGCCGAGCGCGTCGGTCTCCCGGTAGGCATGCGGCCACTCCCGGTTTTCATAGCACTTGTCGGAGGTGACGACGAGCACGGCGCGGACGGAAGGGCAATTCCTCGCGGCTTCAAGGAGATTGACGGTTCCGCCGATATTCGTGTCGAAGGTGTCTTTCGGTTCGTGATACGAGCGGCTGACAATGGCTTGCGCGGCGAGATGGAAGACGAACTCGGGTTTGGCGTCCGCTATCGCCTGCCGGAGACGATCGGCGTCCCGGATATCGCCACGGCGGTCGTGCATCAGACCGGCGAGTTGGGAGAGGGTGAAGAGGTTCGGGGTCGTGGGTGGATCGAGGGCGTATCCGGTGACTTCGGCGCCCATGCGATGGAGCCAGAGACTCAGCCACGAGCCCTTGAAGCCGGTGTGGCCGGTCACGAAGCATTTCCGGCCCCGATACGAGCCGTCCAGGTTCTGGAGCTTCACTTCAGCCAAAAGTCCGCGCCTTTCTCCCAGAGTTCGTTGAGCAGGGCATATTCACGGGGCGTGTCCATGCACTGCCATTGGCCGTTGTGCCGATAGCAGCCCAATTGGCCATCGCAAACCATCCGCGCCAAAGGCCCGCGCTCGAAGACGAGGTCGTCGGATGGTTCCATGTAGTTCCAGAGGCGTTTCGCGTCGAAAACCATGAAGCCGCCGTTGATGCGCCCCGCTGTGACGGCGGGTTTTTCGTCGAAGGCCGTGACGAATTCTCCCCTTGCCTGGAGTTCGCCGAAACGTCCCGCGACGTGGACCGCGGAAATGGTTCCGACGAGTCCGGAACGTTTGTGCTGTTCGATGAGTGCGGTGATATCGATATCGGCGACCGCATCGCCATAGGTGAGGCAGAAGAGGTCGTCTTTGTCCACATAGTCTCGGATGCGCCAGACGCGCCCGCCGGTCATGGTTTGCTCGCCGGTGTCGACGAGCGTGACTTTCCAGTCGGCTTCGGAGACTTTGTTGTGGAACTGGATGCTTCGATGTTCGGCGAGCGAGATGGTGAAGTCGGACATCATGGGCTGGTAATTGAGGAAGTACTCCTTGATGAGCCAGCCTTTGTATCCGAGGGCGAGCACGAAATCGTTGATTCCGTGGGCGGCGTAGATCTTCATGATGTGCCAGAGCACCGGCCGCCCGCCGATGGTCAGCATGGGTTTGGGGACGACCTCACTAATGTCTCGGATGCGGGTGCCTTGACCGCCGCAGAGTATGACGACTTTCATTGCCGGATCCCTTGCCTGCCGTTTGCGGAAGGAGCGTAGAGATCCCTCCTTCCGTGACTAGACTAGCAAACGCTGGCCGAAAAGTACATTCAGGGGATTTCGGACAGCGGCTGAAAGCAGCGGAAATCGGCCGGGTCCTCCGTCAGGGAGAGATTGAGGAGCAGGCGGAAGTCTTTGAGGTTCTTGACGCGATAGAGGCCTTTCAATTTGGCGCGGTCCTGCGGGAGCAGCGCGATGCCCTGGAATATGCTGCGGCCCTGCCACGCGCCGGCCGGGTACTCGTAGACGGGGAAGAAATACCGGAGATGCTGGGATTCCTTGAAGGGCGCGGCCCGCGCCACGACGCCCTGAGAGAAGCCGTCTGAGGGACCGTTCGAGGCAAAGACGAGGTCTATCGGGATCGCCTGACTGTCGCAGAGGAACTCGGCCATGAGGTACTCGGTGTTTGGATCATGGCCAAGCGAGAGAAGGAGCGCAACATTTGTTTTAATCTTTGTCCATCCGGGCCATGTGGCGAAGCATGCATAAGCCGGGAGGGCAAGGAAGGGCGGCAGCGCTTGCCCCGCGAGGGCCGGGGCGAGCCGGATGGACTCCGTCTTGAGGTCGGCGAGGGCCAAGGACTCCTTGCCGGGCAAACGGAACAATGCTTTGCCCGCAGCGTTCGATTCTTCGATGGGCAGGGGTTCACAAACAGCCTTTCGGCAGGCGTCGGCGATTGCGGAGACCGTGCGGTGCTGCCAGGCGCGCGCCGCCTGGAGGGGCACGATGACCAGGAACGCCCCCACCGCCACGAAGCTTAGGAGCCGGCACACGGCGTGGAGCGCTTCACGCGGGGAAAAGCGGGCCTTTTTCGTGCGCAGGCTCAGGACAGCCTTCACGGGGACATCGAGGAGAAAGCCCACGAACCAGAATGAGACGATGGCGAGGTGAAAGCAATGCCGTGCCTGGAATTGGAGACTTGTGTAGCCGCAGAAGTAGAGCAGCAGAAGGAAGAGGGCCAGCGCCAATCGCACGCTGAAGAGGCTCAGGAGCAGCAAGGCGGTGGGAACAAGGTACTTCATGAGCGGCAGAATCCACTCCCTGACGGGGGCTTCCCAGGCGATGATGCGTTGCACGAGTTCGGGTGAACCGACTTCGAACCAGACGACGTGGGCGGGGCTGATGCCCAAGGCCCAGAGTGTCGCAGCATAGCCTCGGGCAAGCATGTCGGCGGGGAAAGTCCGCATGACTTCGCGGACAAAGCCTTGGGCGGCCTGTGCCGCCGCGCGTTTCCAGGGGGGGATTGACTCCTTCACGCCCTGAACGCGATGGGCGTAGCTGGTGTAAGTGGCATGGACGACGGGGTCGTTCGGCGAGTAGATGCGATCATACGACGCGGGGTCAACGGGGAGGGCGGATTCGCAGGGGGTGGCCAGGCCGGTCGCGATGTGGTGATAGGAGAGCGGTCCTTGTTGGCGCATGACGCTCAAGACAGGCCAAGCGGGAAGAAGGAAGCAGAGTGCCAGCAGCAGACAGGCGCAAACGCGGTCCCGAATACTCCCCGCGGGAAGCCCCAGCAACAGCACGGCGAAGGCCGGCGGCAGCGTGATGAGCAAGTCCTGACGGAACCCCAAGCCGACGCCAATGACGAGGCCGAGCAGTGCAGCCAAGATCCAGAGCGCGCGGCGTTTCAGTGGCGTGAGCAGGAGCTTTCCCAGCACAAAGAGAATGAGCAGGAAGAAGAAGGCCTTGCAGAAATCGCGCAGATAGGGGAAGGTGTCCAGGAGCGCGGGCGAGGTCATGAAGCATGCGGTAAAGAATGCGCTGAGGACCGGATTCATGCCGAGCCGAAAGACGCCGTAGGCCGCGGCTGCGGTGAGGCAGAAGAAGATAACGAGCAGGATTCTCAGGTTGTCCCAGGAGATGCCGGCGAGCCTCCAAACGAGCCCGATGGCGGAAAAGAGGTAGCGGTGACATGCGGCAAAGGGATCGTCGTCAATGACTTGAATGTTCTTTGGCAGCGTCGACGGATCGAAGGAATTGCGCTGTTGGGCCAGGAAGGCATCGAGTTCGGCTGCCGCCCCCCCGATAGGATTGACAAAGCCGCGCCCACTGGCGAGCATAACCGACGCGCCAAAATGGCTCGGGGTGAGCCCATCCCTGCCGTCATTATGGTGTGGAATGTTCCGAAGATAGGCCATCGCGAACGCAGCGGCGGACACAAGCAATAGGGCGCACAAGATCAGATCCGTGTGGCGCCATTTCGCGCGTCGGGAGGACGTGCTCACGGGACCTCCGTTCGGAAATCGCTTGTCGAGGATGCCCAGAATCCAAGCGTTTGATACGGCCGGACGCAATCCCGTTCCGCGGGCAGGGTGAAGAGGAGGAACATGGGGAATTGACCCGCGTTTCGCACGCGATAGAGTCCCCTGAATTCGGCCGCACGGGATGCAGGAAGGCGGAGCCCGACGAAACGCCCGCGGCTCCATTGGGCGGGATCAAGGGAAGCCATCTTGCCGGGTTCGAAGACTTTAGGGGCGGCGCAGGCATAGACCGGAAAGAACTGGCGAGTGGGTCCGGAGTCGCTTTGCCCCGTCGCCGTCACGGGAATGGCCTCGGTGAAGTTGACCGCGTTGTTGTCCGCTTCGTATTGAATTGTGAGCGTTCTCTGAGCCGTGCTTGGGGCCAGTTCGGCCACGAGATAGTCCGCGGCCACATCGTGCAGCGAGGCATCCGGGCTGCAGTTGAGCGAGGGCAAGGGTTCCGCAAGCGTGAATTGGATTTGTCCATCGACATCTTGCTGGACGACGGAGACGGGCTCGAGTTCCGCGTGCGCATAGGCATCCAGAAGTGTTGCGAAATTTGCGCGCTGGTAAAGTCGCAGCGCATACAGGGGCGCCAGAAGCAGCGTCAGCGACAGCGCTGCGGCACAGAGCGCCCGCAACAGTCCCGGCCGCAGGTATTCCGTCAGAAAACGGCGCCAGGTCCCGCCCGGGAGCGGCCGGCGAAACATGCGGAGGAGCGCGCAGCAGCTTCGTTCCCAGGTGAATGCCGGGAGCCACAAGGCCGCAAAGCCCAAGTGAAATGCGTGACGATGGTGGAATTGCAGGCTGGTATATCCGCCGAGGTAGAGGGCCAGGATCATGATGATGAGGGCGAGAAGGATATTCTGGCTGCCGACAAAGGCCAGTGCGACGGCGGCATATAAGAGACCGAATCGCCGGATATGGTTGGCGATGGGGGCTTGCCAGGCCTGCATCCGCTGGAGAAAGGGGTTGAGTTCGGCGGGGCCCTCGATGCCTTGGGTAATCATCCATCTCGTCGAGGCATAGCCGCGGTTCAGAAAATCGGAAGGAAAGGCCCAGGCGAAGCGGGCGAGCAAGCTTTTGCCGGCGGCATCGGCCTCGGGACTCCAGAAGTCGATATCGCTTCGTTCGGCTGGACTGGGGTGTTGCCTGCGGTCATAACTGACGACAGTGGAATGGATGAAGTTGTCGTTGTTGGAATACACGCGTTGATAGGAGGCGTCCCGGAGCCGCAAATCGCGCTCGGAACCGAGGGCCATGCCCTGGAGCAGATAGTGGGCGGTATTGCCGCTGGTGCGATGATTGGCGGAGAGGATGGGCCAGCCGGGCAGCAGAAACGAGACGAGCAGGAGGAAAGTGGCCCCAGCGCGCCACGCGGGGGAAATGGGTGTCCGGCCCCGCGCGCACACGGCCACGACGGGCACGGCGGGCAGAATGCAGACAAAGACATCCTGGCGGAAGCCCAGGCCCACGCCGATGGTGAGTCCGAGGAGCGCCGCGAGCAGGAGGTAGTGCCGGCGGGTCATGGGTCGTGTCAAGAGATGGCCGATGATCAGGAGCGCACCGAGTACGAAGGGGGCCTTGCAGAAGTCCCGGATGGAGGGGAGCATGGCGAGAAGCCCGGGCGACAGCATGAACACGAGGGTCAGCAACAGGCTCAGGAGACGGGAGAGCCCGAGCCGAAAGAGTCCATAAACAAGGGCCGCGGTAATGCCGAAAGCGACAGCCAGGAGGATCTTGAGCGCCCCCCAGGAAATGCCGAAAACGCACCACAGTGCAGCCACGGCATAGAGCAGATAGCGATGGAGTTGCATAAACGGGTCCGCCGGCGTCTTTTGGAGGTTGCCGGAGACTTCACGGGGATCGAGCCACAGGTCGCGCTGAGTGAGGAAACTTTGGAGCGCGGCCGGCGGGTTGGGGTCAGAGATAGCGGCGAATTCCTGGCCGCTGGCAAGCAGGATGGATGGGGTAAACCAGGTTGGTTCGACCATGTAGTCATGGCCGATGGTCTTCGTCCAGGAGACGAGATACATCGATGCAAAACAAGTGAATGCGACGAAGACACCCGCGGCCAGCCTTGGTTCTGAAGCCAAGGCGACCCAATGCCTGCACCTGTGATAGAGAGAGCCCAACATGCCGTGTCACTGCCCTTCAT
>CAILVY010000065.1 GCA_903837785.1 Candidatus Hydrogenedentota bacterium | reverse complement strand
GGCTTTGAACTGCATGCGATCGCCGCCCGCCGCATTATGCGAAGTGATATTGGTCGTGCCGTCCGCATTCATGTCGCCACCGGCCGACAAGCGCGCCGTGTAGCTCCAGGTCGTGGCGTTGAAGCGGTCAATGAAGCCTTGAACCGCTTGGCAAATACTGGGCGCCGGCACGGTAATGTCCACGCACACGCTGACGGGATCGGTAATGCAGACATGGGTCGGCCCAAGTTGGGAAATCTCACCGCAGGGCACGGCGTACGCCTTCGGCCCGAAATCCACCTCAACCTCGGAGGCGTCCAGGATCGGGCCCCCGTCCGACTTGATGCCGGCGAGAAGGTTGTTCACCAGAATCGGGATGAACTTCACAATGACTTGGGCAATCAGCCCTTGGAAATACGAGAGGCTTTGTGCATCGCCAATCACCATGTAGGCCGCGCCGAGGTCGCGGATGTAATCGTCCAATCGGGGATCGGCGCTGTGCAAGAGGCCGTTGTCGCCAAAGAGCGGATCGACATCGAAACACTGGTCGCCAATGAGCGTGCCAATGCACGCCTGTTGCCCTGTGGTCACGGTGATGTCCTGATCGCCCACCAGAGACCCGCCATTTCTGATCTGAATCCCGCTAATCGTAATCTGCCACGTGACGATGTTCGCGCGGGCCGCATCATAGGATGCCCGGATATTGCTCAGCGTCGTCTGATTCAGATTGAGCAGACAGCCCGTGTTGTTCAGAATGTCATTCAAGAGGGACATGTGGGTGTCGTCATTGATCCCGTTGTGATCATTGTCCACATTGACGAAACCCGGCCCGATCTGGCCGGGTACCGAACGCCAAATGCCGTTGGCGCCTCCGTGATCGTGCCACATGTCCGTCGGAGGTACGGTCGATTCGTCCACAATGGCCGAACCCAGCATGTTCTCCATGTCGGCCATGATGGCGACCAAGTCCACGGGCGGATTGACTTGCGCCTGCGCCCTGGCGCCCAGCAACAACATGAGGCATACCAGAATGGTGAAGAAGTGTTTCTGTTTCACGGCGATCACCCTCTTTTTTTGGTCCGATACAATTCCAAAAACATCAATAAGCACCTGAACAACCATGCAGTTCAAGACCAGCACACTTGCTCTGTTCCCCGTGTCAGGCAATAATGAAAATACCGGATTCAGACACAGGCGTCAAACCAAGCACCCTTGTCCTTACGCATTGCAGCCAGTCCAACGTCCTCATGGTATATGACTCCCCGCCAAATGTCAAGGTGCTTCATTTTGAGCATTAAGCGCAGATTGCTAGGTTCAACCAATTCAAGCGGAATCCTGATGCACCAGAAAGTCGATGCTGGCCGAAGGGCACGAGACGGCCAAGGGCCGCGTGGCCGCCGGAAGTCGGTTTGGATCTGACAGTATCTGCATGAAAAGTATAAGATCAAACGACGTGCGGCTTCCCTCGGCCACCCCCATCAGTGTGGCGCGCTCCTCTTCCGTGAAATCGGCATACTGACTGCGAAGGAGCCTTGCCGCAAGATAGCATTGCGCCGCCGCCGACTCGGGGAGTGCGGGAATGGCGCTGGCCGCGTTGGACGGCTTGTCCGACTTGAGCAAGGCGCTTGCCACGGCAGCCATCTTCGAACTTTCGCTTTCCCAGGCGGCGGCAATGCGGGGGCGCAACTGGGCGCCTCGCTCAAGCCCTGTTCGAAACGCCGCGCTGAAGCGGGCCAGGGCAGGGATATCCGACCAGACAGGGTCGCCTCCGAGATAACCGAAATGATTCTGGCCGTACCAGAGCATCCACAACGGACCGTGCTCTGACATAGAGGCATTATCAGTAACGGCAAAATACTCTTCTATTGTGCTTTGCACGCCCAGGCTTGCGCCCGTGTTGGCGAGGAGAAAGGCGTGCTCCAGCCCATGGGCCAGCGCCTTGACCCGCATGAACAGGCCGATCTGGCCGGCCGGCAAGCCCGGCATCGAGAAAAACGCCGAATTCCCAAGGCGGACTTCGCGCAACATGATCTCCTCGGACTGGCCGTAGGCGAGCGAGGGCGGCGCCCCGGCCGAATGCGCCCAGCAGCGCAAGGCAGCTTCGCTCGACGGCGACGCACCCTGCAAGGCCGCCCGAACCTTCTCCCCCAGCCCTGCGCCAAGCGATTTTGGCCCATCTGGAGGCAGGTTCAGTCCGATATCGCCCGCCGCTCCGTTGATGAACAGAACGGGAGTCTTCATCTCAGTGCCGGCCAGGCTTTCCGTCAACGCAGACAGTGTTTCCTGACACGCGGCAACGTCTTTCGCTTCGACCAGCATCGGGAACAAGGCGAAATTCACCAGATACGCCACCGCTTCCCCGTTCAACGATTCCACGGCCAGCACGGACACCGTGGAATCTGCGCTTGCGCCGGCACCCTGCTGCAGGTGCTGAAACTCGGGCGCTTCCGCCTCGCCGATGCGAACACGCACGGGAACCTGGGCTGCCTCAGCGCCCGACACCGCCTGGGCAACCAGGCTGGCCGCAGTCTCGATCGCGGCCCGGTTGACCTTGTCATCGCTGAAAGGCACTCTCGTCAGTCTGCTCCCGCGGGGCTGCGGAATCCCCGTGGCCGAAATCAGCAGATTCTCCCGGCCGATACCCGAGGCATGGGCTTGCAGACGTTCCGCGGCCACCTCAATCAGTTCCGGGCCCGCCGAGTCCGCGTCAAGCACGCAGAAGGCGGCACAATGCGGGCCACTGCGAAGGAACAACGCTTTCGCCCGCAACACCGTCTTCTCCCCTTCCGTAACGCCAACCGTCACGGCCCCGGCACGCATCGCCGCCGGTTCCGGCATGGGGGGTGGTTCGGGCGGGGCAACAGGCTTGGGCGGCTCCGGTGGAGCGACTGGCTTCGCGGGTTCCGCGGGCTTGGGCGGCTCCGCCGCCTTGGGGGCCGGCGGTTCCGGCTTGGGCGGCTCCGGTGGTGCGACTGGCTTCGCGGGTTCCGCAGGCTTCGGCGGCTCCGCCGCCTTGGGGGCCGGCGGTTCCGGCTTGGGCGGCTCCGGTGGTGCGACTGGCTTCGCGGGTTCCGCAGGCTTGGGCGGCTCCGCCGCCTTGGGGGCCGGCGGTTCCGGCTTGGGCGGCTTCGGTGGTGCGACTGGCTTCGCGGGTTCCGCAGGCTTCGGCGGCTCCGCCGCCTTGGGGGCCGGCGGTTCCGGCTTGGGCGGCTCCGGT
>CAILVY010000064.1 GCA_903837785.1 Candidatus Hydrogenedentota bacterium | reverse complement strand
GCCTTCACCTTCGCCTTCCCCTTCCCCTTCACCTTCACCTTCACCTTCACCTTCACCTTCACCTTCCATTGCGCCTGCGTAGCTGCGCGAAAGGATCGTGCTGTCCAGATTGGGATTGCCGAGCGCGTCGTGGAACGAGTCCGCCGGTATGCGGCACGAGAAAATCCCCTCCGCCACAGGTGTCAGCATGAAGCTGTAACTCGAGCCGCTGCCGACGAAGTCGCTTATCGTTGCATTGCTCGCGACAATGTCACTTGCGTCAAAGTCCGCAGTCTCCGCGCTCAGTGTCACCGATACCGCGATCGCATCGCTCACCGGGTCCGCCGGGTCCGCGATGAGAGTCGCCGTCGGAGCGTAGTTGATGTAGATGGGATTTGAGATGGACTGAAAGACGCCAAAGGTCCCTCTGAGTTCGGCGCGCAGGTAGTCCTTCGTTTCTGGCGTGACATCGGCTTCGTAATCAATGCGCCAAGGCGTGCCGCTACCCAGGGTGGTCTTGACGCCGCCGTTTCCGGAGTAGACCATCACATTCCCGAGTATCCCGGCCCCGTCGTAGACCTCCACCCTGAAACGCAACCGTTTCGCTTCAGTCACCACAATGTTTGTGCCCATGGACGTTTCATAAACACCGTCGCCGTCCTGGTCGCACCAGACAAAGGTGCGCGCGGCCCCCTTCGATCCGGCAACGCTTATCCGGCCCGATTCCACCGCCGCCTGGACATCGGCGGGTTGCTTGCTGGCCGCCAATACGTAGTTGCATGGCACCAGAGAATTGCTGATCGCCGTGGAGAGGATCCTTTCCAGGTGATGGTCGCTTTCCCCTATGGCGACCAGGATACGCCCCTGGGTGATGTGGGCGGCCCACCATCCCCGGGCGTCCGCGTTCGGAAAGGGGGTGGTCCACACCGCGACGCCCCGGATTCCGGCATGGGCAAAACCGTGCGGCCAGGGGTTTCCATCATCGAATGGATGGTTGATGAATATGGTGCCGCCCCGCGCCAGCATCAACGGCATCATTTCCTCGAGGGTGTACAAGGCTCCGCCGGGCTTCACATCGAGCGGGTCATCGCCCGTCATGTTCAGGATGCTCGCGTGCCCCCGCCCCATTCCGCCCCACTCGTCGGCGCGCATCGGGATGCACCCATCTTGTTCGACAAACCATGGGTCGGAGCACTGCATGATCGTGTTGTGGTCGCATATCGAAACAATGTCTGCACCGAAGCTCGCCGCTTCCAGGATGCGATTCTGGACCGTATCCCGGCCATCGCTGTAGTCCGTGTGCGTATGGTGCGCGAAATAGATCCAGCGCAGTCCGTCAGGCGGCACCACGCCGTCCGCGGCGCCCGACGCCGTCTGCTGAAGCGTCATGTTGTTGAGTGCGCCGGCAGGAACCGCTGCGCACAAGATTACAGACAGACTCAGCCATCGGCTTCGCCAGCAGGACCGCATGTCAACCCCTCCCTCTTACACCCCTCGTTTATTGCCGCCGCAATACATCGCCCGTTGTTCTGAATTTTACGGAGAATTCTTCGAAAGAGCAAGGATGCCAATGGCATCCGGAGTCCGTCCCGTTCCACGCGGCACCGGATATGTTTGGAATGGACCTCATGTCACCCTCGAAGTGCTTCATGGAATGAAGTACATTTCCACAATGGGCCTTCCGTGGAGGCCAGGCGCCACTGGAAGATTCTGCTGTGACGGGATTTTGGAACCTGGAAGAGGTCCAGCGGGCGCGCCAGCCTGACGGCCCGTGTCGCATCGCTCACCGGGGCAAGAAGAATCAAGGCCACGCATTCGCAGGGTCCGGAAACTTTCAGTGTCACTCCTCTTCGGGTTCGAGCCGGTGCGGGAGGACGGCGGTGAACCAGATCACGAAAATGGTCAGGGCCCAGATGGACATGTGTTCGAGCAGGGGGAAGTGATGCAGGCGCACGAAAGACGCGTGGAGTTGTTCGGACGCCGCCTCAGAGGAGCCGGTCACGGCGGCGTGCAGCGCGGAGAAGGCCGCGGGCCAGTTCAGCCGGTAGGCAATCGTCCCGAGCAGTGGAACGCACACGAGAAAGGGACTCGCCATTCTGGCGTAGGAGACGTCGCCGCGTTCACGCAGGGTGGCGCCGGTGATCCGGTCCTTCAGCAGCAGCATGGCGTGCCAGAAGAAGCCCAGCGAGAAACCCACCGCAATCGTCGCGCCCGCGCTCATGTGCAGTTTGCGCCATGGCCACACGCCGAAGGCCCTGCCGTGTCCGTAGGGAAAGAGGCCGGTGAACACGATGCCCGCGCAGCCCAGGAGGAAGAAGAACGCGCCCACGCGCGCGCCCCACGGCGACACCGCGGCAAAGCGGCGGTAGACGTAAAACATCACGGGCGTCATGATAAGGCCGCAGTAAACCATGGCGACCGTGAAGATCCAGAACCATTGCGGGTTCTGATGGTCGTCGAAACTGCCGAGCGCGCTCAACATCTCGCCGGTGATCGAGTAGGGCCGCCCGGTGTTGTAGCCCAGCCAGGCACAGAAAACGAGTCCCCAATACACCACGGCCAAGGCCGCCAGGTGCCAGCGAATCTCCCCCGGAGTATGCCGACCCGATAAACACCGCTTGAGTCGTTCCATCGCCCGTCACTCCCGATATCTGCTCCACAAGATGCTGTGAATAGACCACTTGACGGGGGGCTTCGGATTCAGTATACTTCTAATGAATGATTAGTCACTCAATGAAAGGGCGCCGCCATGGGCAGGAATCCGGCCAGAAACCAGCAGGTGAAGGAAGCGCGACGGGAACAGATCTTGTCTGCGGCGCTGCATCTCTTTGCCGCAAAAGGACTTTTCGCCACCCGGATATCGGATATTGCCACGGCCGTGGGCGTTTCGCAGGGGCTGATCTACCGCTACTTCGCCTCGAAGGAGGAGATCTTCACTGCCCTGATCCGGCATGCGTTCGAGAAGATGAATGCGGCCTGCCGCATACTCGAAGCGATGCCCATCCCGCCCGTGGAGAAGGTGAAACTCGCCCTGGAGAGGCTGATCGAGGGCCTGTCGCAGAGCGCGGACGCGGCCCAGTACTACCTGTTGATCGCCCAGGCAACGGCCTCCGAGTCCATACCGGAGGAGGCCAAGGCCGTCATTGACGGCGAGAACCGGGAGCCCTACGAGGTGCTGGCGCGCATTTTCGCCGAGGGGCAGCGCACGGGCGCGTTCCGGCAGGATCCCCCCGAGATTCTGGCGCAACTGTTCTGGACTTCGATCACCGGCCTGTCCATCTTCAAGGCGGTCCACAACGAGTGGTTCACCGCCCCCAATCCGGAAATCCTCCTGCGCATGTTTGTGCCGGAGCAGCCGTAAGGAGTTCTCTCATGTCTTCATCGAGTGTGGAAACGAACCGTGTCGCCGGCGCCCGGCCCGTCCCGCAATTCGCCGTAACGCCGCGTGGCGCGGTGGAGTATGCAAGCCGGGGCGAGGGACCCGCCGTGCTCGCGCTGCATGGCGCCATGGGCGGCTGGGACCAGGCAGACCTGCTCGCACGAACCGTGGGGGGGCCGGGATACCGCTATATCTGTCTCTCGCGTCCGGGCTACCTGGGAACACCGCTGGCCCTCGCGGTGCGGCCGGAAGAACAGGCGGATCTCTATGCGGACGTGTTGGATGCGCTCGGCATCGCCGACGCCGCAGTGATGGCGGTTTCCGGAGGCGGTCCGGGCGCGATCCATTTCGCGCTGCGCCATCCGGATCGCTGCCGGGGGCTGGTGCTCATCTCGACCTGCGGCCAGAAGGTGCAGGAGCGCCTGCCGCTCGCGTTCCACCTCATGCGCGTGTTCGCGCGGTGGCCGTGGCTCCTCGAACGCATGCGGAGGAAGGCGTCGGGAAACCTCGAAGAGAACCTCCGCCGTTCCATTTCCGATCCGGCCACGCTTGAGCGCGTCCTGTCGGATGCCGAAGTGCGGCCGCTGCTCGAGGAACTTACGATGATGAGCTTCGGCCGGATGGCGCAACGGCTGGCCGGAACGATCAACGATGTCACTGTCACGCGCACCCGGGAGTATCCGCTGGAGGAGGTTGCCGTGCCGGTGCTCATCGTGCACGGCACGAAAGATCCGCTCGTGCCGTTCGAGTTGCATGGCCAGGTGCTTGCCGCGCGCATCCCCGGCGCCGCCTTGCTGGCGGCCGAGGGCGGCGAGCACGTCGCCATCTTCACGCATCGCGCACTTGTCCAGGCGCGCGTCACACAGTTCCTGCGGGAGTTGGCGTAGTCACAGCGGCCGCGGACCGGCGAACATCGGACGTCCTGCGGACAGGGAAAAGAGGCTGCGGCTTGCGGGTCTGGCTTCGCCTTCGGCTGCGCCGCAATCGTTGTTCACTTGCCCCCTTGGCAAGAAAAAAGAATGGAGGCGGCACCCGGATTCGAACCGGGGAATAAAGGCTTTGCAGGCCTCCGCCTTACCACTTGGCTATGCCGCCTCGGACGAACGAGGATTGTAGCGAAGGGCGCCGTGGCTTGTCAATTCGCGATCCGGATACGAACGAGTCACGCAGGGTGGATGAAGCACCGCGAGCCCCGCCGATGCCTGTTGGCGACAAAGCAGGAACGCGGCAGCGAGGGACACTCCAATTGACAACCCGACTGATTGACTTCATTTGCATGGGGTACGTATGCTCGCATTGCCAGCAAATATGCGGCCCTGCGGCCGCCAGAGAGAAGGTTAGAACACGATGAAAACCCCAAGTTTAATGCTTCTCCCCTCGATGGCGGGGATGCTTCTGCTGAGTCTGCTCCTCGTGCCCGCGGCGGATGCCGCGCCCAAGGGCCGGGTGATCATTCTTGGCTTTGACGGGATGGACCCGGAGATCACGGGCAAGATGATCGCGGCGGGCGAATTGCCCAATTTCGCGAAACTCATGAAACAAGGCGCCTTCGAGCCGCTCGCCTCGAGCAATCCGCCGCAATCGCCCACCGCGTGGTCGAACTTCGCCACCTGCACGACGCCGGTGCACCACGGGGTCTTCGACTTCCTGTGCCGCGACCCGAAAACCTACCTGCCCAGTCCGGGATTCGGCAGCACAAAGCGTCCGGACCTCGCGCCGGACGGCGCCCTGCTCAAGGCGCCGCTCTATGAAAGTCATCGCAAGGGCATCTCGTTCTGGAAGGCCGCCAGCGATGCCGGCCTGAAGGTGAAGGCGCTGGCGGTGCCGTTCGCGTATCCCGCCGAACCGCTCGGCGGCGACTGCCGTCAGTTGTGCGGCCTGGATGTGCCCGATCTTCGCGGCACGCAGAGCACTTACTTCGCGTTGTCCGAGGAATTCAAGGCGCCGGAACCGGTGGCGGGCGGAATGCATCTGCCGCTCCAGTTCGCCGGCGACACGGCCACAGTGAACATTCCCGGCATCGCGCCGAGCAAGAGCACGAAGTACGCGGAAGTCCCCGTAACGATCAAGGCGGATCGCGCAGGGAAGAAGGTCACGCTGAGCGTGGAAGGCAGGAGCGAAACGCTCGCGCAAGGCGAGTGGTCGCCCTGGTTCGAATGGACTTTTGCGCTCTCGCCGAAATACCGGGTGCGGGCCATCAGCCAGTTTCATCTGATCGAGGCGGGCACGCCCATCCGCCTTTACATGACGTGCCTCCAGATTCATCCGCGTGAACCGATGATGCCCATCAGCACGCCGCCGCAGTTCGCCGCGGAACTCGCCGACCGCTACGGGCTGTACAAGACGGTCGGTTGGGCGCATGACACGAAGGCGCTGCAACAGGATGACATGACCGAGGACATGTTCCTCGAGGACGCCCGGCGCACGGTGGACTGGAACGCCACATTGACGCTCGACGAGATCGACCGCGGCAACTTTGATCTGTTGCTTTCCGGCTGGACCGCCACGGATCGCATCTCGCACCTCTTCTGGGCCTACCGCGATCCGAAGCACCCGCTGTACCGCGCCGGGAAGGCGGCGAAATACGGCCGCGTGGTCGAGACGTCGTATGCGCAGGCCGACGGCATTACCGGGGAAGTGATGAAGCGCCTCAAAGACAACGATCTGCTGATGGTTATGTCCGATCATGGCTTTCACAGTTTCCGTTACGGCTTCAGCGTGAACACGTGGCTCGCGCAGAACGGCTACCTGGCCATCAAGGGCCAGAACGCCGCGGCCAAGTTCACTGACGAGAAGTATCTGCAAGGCTATGACTGGGCGCGCACAAAGGCGTACGGACTTGGACTCGGCATGATCTTCCTGAACCTCAAGGGCCGGGAAGGGAAAGGAATCGTCGACCCGAAGGATGCGCCCGCCCTGCTCGAAGAGATCAAGACGAAACTCCTCGCGGTAAGCGACCCGAAGACCGGCGACAGGATCTTCCGCGACATTTTCGTGACGCTGAACGCGCAGGGCGAATCCGCCATCGACGCGCCCGACATTCAGCTCGGCTATGCGGACGGCTATCAAACCGCCAAGGCCAGCGCCGCCGGCGCGGCGCCCAAAGAGATCTTCGAGGCGAACACGGACAAATGGAGCGGCGAACACGCCAGCTCCGATGTCGCATTCACCCCGGGCATCCTCTTCTCCAACAAGAAACTGCCCGAAGGCGCCTCGCTGCTCGACCTCGGCGTCACGGCACTGCACTATCTCGGCCTCACCCCGCCCGGCGGCTTCGAGGGGAAGTCCCTTCTCAAATAGCGGACTCCGGTCCAATCTCGGGTTCCCGCGCCTGCAGGTGGCCGGCGCTGCGCAGCAACAATGATGGGAGACGGAGCGGCGGCGGGATGTCGCCGAACGAGCGGGAATCGGATCTGTATGGTGAGGAGGCTGGAAGCCATGCTTAGCACGCGCATACTGTCCGATGAGCGGATCATCCGCCACGTGTTGTCCGGGGAACGGGACTCTTTCGGGGTCCTCGTCAATCGGTACATGTCCACGGTCTATGCGGTGGCGTACGCGCAGACGCACAACCACGCCGATGCGGAGGAAGTGACCCAGGAAACCTTTCTCAAGGCCTTCACGGCGCTGGACACGTTGCGCGAGCGCCGGAAATTCGGCCCGTGGGTGGTCGTGATCGCGCGGAATTTCGCGACTCGGGTTTGGAAGACCCGCCGCCGGGAAGTGGATCTCGACGCGGCGCTTCAGGAGCTGCCCGCCGCGGCGCCGCCGGACGTGGCGGCGCGGGAAATGGCCGCTGCGCTGCGCGAACACATCGGACAGCTCGATGAAATCCACCGCGAAGTGCTCCTGCTGCATTACTTCGCGCGCAGGAACACGCTGGAAATGGGACGCCTGCTGGGCATCTCGCGGCATGCCGCAAAAAAGCGGCTCGAACGCGCCCGAGAACACCTCAGCCGCAGCCTGCTCGGGCGCATCGAAGCGCTAACCGCCCCGCCGCGCGCGACGGCGGAACAATCGAAACGGGTCATGGGCGCCGTCCTTGCGGCGCCGGTGGCATGGCAGGCCTCGGGAACGGCGGCGGCGGCAACCGCCCCGGTGGCGCTGTCGGGCCTGCTGCTCACGAAGACTGCGGGGATTTCCGTGCTGGCCGCGGGCCTGCTGCTGGCCGCGGCGGGGGTCTGGCATTTCGAGGATTCGTCTCCCGCGCCACGGGCAACGGATTCGGCCGTTGCGCGTCCGGCCATTGCACAGGAGCCTTCGCCGCCATCGGCACACCCCGTTCCGTCGGCCCCGGAGGCAGCGCCCTCCGGCAATACGGGGACGCCCGGCGGCGCGAAGGCGGAACCGGGGCTGCTGGAGCGAATTGCGGGCATCCTGCCGATGCGGCGGGATTCGCCACTCACCCGCAAGGATGTGGATGCAGTCCTGGATTCACCCGTGAGCCTGGAGTTTGAGAACATCCATATCCAGGAAGTGCTGGCCTTTGTTCAGGATTCGTACAAGTTCAATGCCGTGCTCGATCAACGGGTGGTGCAGGCGCCAAGACATCCACGCCCGGGCGCGGAGGCGGCCGCCCCCGCGGGAGATCCACCGCAGACTCAATATGCCACCGACGGGAACCTCCCCCACATCTCCGTGCGCGAGGTGCCGTTGCGGGACGCGCTGCAGGCGGCCTTGCGGCCTTTGGGGCTCGCGTATGCGGTGCATCCCGACTACCTGTGGGTGAGCACACCCGAGATGATCGCCGTCGAAGCCGGCGGGCCGGCGCCGTTGCAGGAATCCGGCGCCGAGATCGAGAGGAAGCTTGATACACCCGTGAGCCTTGAATTCGAGAACCAGCACATTTCGGAGATCCTGGCGTTTGCCGCCGACAGTTACAACGTGAACCTTGTCCTGGACGACCGTGTGATCAAGCCCGCGCCGAAGGGACGGTCCGCGCCGGACACGTCCTTGACCCACGGCGTGCCCGCAGCACCCGCCGAGGCGGTTTCCGCGCGCGATAGCGGCGTGGTGACGGACGGCGTCATTCCGTACATAGCCGTTAAAGATATCCCGCTGCGCGAAGCCCTGCATGTCCTGCTGCGTCCCCTGGGACTCGCCTTTCGCGTCGAGGAGGGCTTCCTCTGGGTGAGCGCGCCCGAGCGCATCGAGAATGAAGCATTCCCGGCGTTGGGTCTGAGCCATGCCAGTCCAGCCTTGGCCAAGGCACTTCAGGAGGGAATGGAATTCGAGTTTGAGGACGTAAGTCTCGCACAACTGCTGTCGGCAGTACTGGCGGAACGTTCGGTTGAGGTGCTTGTAGACAAGCGCGCCGTCTCTGCCGAGCAGCCGCAGATTCGCTCCCTCGCGCTGAAGCGGCTTCCTGTGCAGACAACCCTGGCCATCGCGCTCCAATTGTGCGGATTGGCGGCCGTGGCCGAGGGGGACGCCGTGTTCGTCAGCACGCCGAGCGGTCTCTTGTTGCGTCAGGCCGGCGACGGCCCCTATGTCCCCGTGCAAGCGTTGGCCAAGGAGCAGAAGGGGGGGCCGTCCACCCCGGCACCCGGTCCGGCGGCATCGGCGCCCTCCTCGGTTCCCGGATTCCCTTCGGCAGCCCCGAGCCTGGCTCTCCTGGACATACAACAAGTCGGCGACCACTACCGGGCGCAGATTCAGACGGCTGGAGCGGTCAAGTGGTACAACACCGGGGATATGTTCGAACGCTACGAACTCAAGACCATCTCGCCCGAAGAGGGCCGGTGCGTCCTGCGCGAAGCGCCGGACAAGACGATCGTGCTGCAACTCGCCCGCGAGCTGCGGCAGTAAATCCGGATATTTCCTGCGGCCGGGGCCCCTTGCCTCCTCTGCCCGCCGGGCCGCAGGCCGCACCCAGAACGTGCGCTCAGTCGCGTCGCTTGCGGGCACAGGCTTTGTTACAGATTCTCCTTTGGGCGCCGCAACCAAATTCCCGAGCGACTGTGGCATGGGAGCGCGTCATTTTCCAGCAGGGTGTGAACAGAAGGGAGCGCGCCGCCGTTTGCGCTTGTCTTTCCCTAGTTCCTATACTTGTCCGATTACCCCGATGGAGTCTTAACGTACACATGTCCGATCTTGCAGCCAAGCCATCCCGAAGCGGGGGCCTGATCGGCCCCGCCGCAACCGTCTTTGTCGCCAATGCCGCGATCATGACCGTGGAACTGGTTGCGGGCCGCCTGGTTTCGCGCCATCTGGGACAGTCGCTTTATACGTGGACGGCGATTATTGGCGTGATGTTGGCCGGCATGTCGCTCGGCAACGCGCTGGGCGGGCGGATAGCGGATCGCTGGCGGCCCGGGCGGGTGCTGGCCGTCCTTTTTGCGCTGGCAGCAGTGAGCTGCGCGGCGATCCTGCCGCTGAATGCGGCGGCGGGCACGCTTCTCGCCTCGACTGCACTGAGCTGGCCGTTGCGGATTACGCTCCATGTGGTGATCGTGTTCCTGCTGCCGGCGGCGGCCTTGGGCGCAATCAGCCCGGCGGTGGCGAAGCTGGCGCTCGCGGTGGGGCGGGGCGCCGGGCGCAGCGTGGGCGCGGTATTCGCGGCCGCGGCCGCGGGAAGCATCGCGGGCGCGTGTTTCACGGGGTTCTGGCTCGTCTTTCTGATGGGCGCGTCCCGGATCATCGCCGTGTCCTCCGGGGTGATGGCGGCGCTGGCGCTGTTGTATGCGGTGCTTTCCCGCGCGCCGCTCGTGCACACGGCTACGGAATGCCGGCCTGCCGCGCCGCGGCCGTGGCGCGCGGTCCTGCCGCCCAACCTCACGGTATTTGTTTCAAACGCGGCGTTCATGTCGCTGGAGCTGGCCGCATCGCGGGTCATCGCGCGCGAATTCGGGGCGTCCCTGTACACGTGGACCTCCATCATCGGCGTGGTGCTTGCGGGCGTAACCGTGGGCAATTACGTGGGCGGCCGCATCGCGGATCGCAATGCCTCCCGGCAGACCCTCGCATGGCTGCTGGGCATCGCCTCGCTGCTTACGCTGGCCAGCCCCGTGTTCTGCCGCGTTTCCAGCGATTTTGTCAGAGAGTTGTACTACTATCAGTCCCTTTCCTGGCCGCTCCAGATCGTGGCCTACATGGGCCTCTGTTTCTTCCTCCCCTGCGTGGCGATGGGATGCATCAGCCCCGTGGCGGCGAAACGCGCGCTGGACCTCGATCAGGCGGCCGGCCGGGCGGTGGGCAACATTCACGCGTGGGGCGCCTGGGGCGGGATTACCGCGACGTTCCTGACGGGTTATGTGCTGATCGCCTGGATTGGCGGGGTCGGCGTGATTGTGTCCGTGGCCCTGCTGCTGGCGGCCGCGGCGGTCTGCTATGCGCCGCGCCGCTGGCTCGCGCTGGGATGGTTCGCGGGCTGTGCGGCCGCGTTCGCGTTCTGCCTGCTGCCCCGGCCCAATCCTGCGCGCGTGCTGTATCAGGCGGAAAGCCAATACTCCTACATCGCGGTGCACGAGGACC
The DNA here is from genome assembly GCA_903837785.1 of Candidatus Hydrogenedentota bacterium. Taxonomy (GTDB): domain Bacteria; phylum Hydrogenedentota; class Hydrogenedentia; order Hydrogenedentales; family CAILVY01; genus CAILVY01. The sequence continues at coordinate 16,253 of CAILVY010000064.1, read as the reverse complement.
CGCAACGTCCCAACCTGCGCGAGATGCTCCTGGACAAGCTCACCCACAGCATGGTGGATACGGAAGCGCCCACCGCGCTTCAGTACGAATACGAATGGGTCTATGAGGGGGTGATCGACACTTTCTTCCCCGACAAGAAGCCCCTGAGCGCGCTCGTGATCGGCGGCGGCGGATACACGTTCCCCCACTATCTCGAGATGGTCCGGCCGGGCGGTTACACGGAAGTCGCGGAGATCGATCCGGCGGTGACGGAAGCCGCGCATGCCGCCTTCTGCCTGCCGCGCGACACGCGCATCGGCATTTATCACATGGACGCGCGGAACCGGGTCGAAGACCTGGTTCGGCAGCCGGAGCACCGCCGCTTCGATTGCGTCTTCGGCGACTCGATCAACGACTACACGGTTCCCTATCACCTGACCACGCTCGAATTCGCCCGGAAGGTTGACACCTTGCTCGACGAGCAGGGCATCTACATGCTCAACCTGATCGACACGTTCGCGTCCGGCGCGTTTCTCGGCGCCGTCTCCAACACGCTCCGGCAGGTCTTTCCCTTTGTCGCGGTGTACAACACGGGCCGGGACCCCGCCATACGCGACACGTTCGTGGTCGTGTGCGCGAAACGCGCACTCGACTTGTCGGGCGTGCGGGGGCTCATACGCCAGAAGTTCGCGTACAATGGCGCGCTCATTTCGAACAAGGACATCGACTCCTTGATTGCGCGGAACGGAAACCTGCTGCTGACGGACGACTATGCGCCCGTGGAGAACCTGCTGGCGCCGGTGATTCGGACCCGGCAAATTGACCGGGGCGAATTGCACGCGATGCGCGCGCGCCGGCACTTGGCGGACGGGGACCTCGAGGGGGCGTTGAGGGAATGCCAGAAGGCCCTCGCAATCCATGCGTTCTGGCCCGACATGTTCGAATTGCTGGGCGACGTGGCCGCGCGGAGGAACGATCCGGCCACCGCGATGGAGTGGTACCGCAAAGCCCTCACCGGCCCCGTGAACCAGGGAGCCCCGCACCTCAAGCTGGGCCGGCTGCTGCTCGTGCAGGGCGGGGTCGCCGAGGGCATCCAGGAATTGCGCGCCGCGGTGTCGGCGGACGCCAAGCTGTTCAAGGACTTCGTGGAAATTGCCACCGCGGCCATGAACCAGGGGAACGTTGAACTGGGCCTGGCCGCGTGGGAAGCGATCACAGAACTGCAGCCCAAGAGCGTCACGAATCACTACAACCTGGGCGTGGCGTTGGCGTCGATGAAGCGTTACGACGAGGCGGTGGCCCAGTGGAAACTGGCCCTCGAGATCGAGCCGGAACACGAGAACAGCCTGCAGAACATCGCGGTGGCCGCGGTGATTTCAAAGGACTTCGACACGGCCTGGACAACTGTGCATCAGTTGGAGGCGATGGGGAAATCGCCGGATCCCACGCTCCTTCAGAACCTGCGCGATCAATCCGGGCGCACCCAGTAAGCGGCGCGCCGCCTATCTCCGGGCGTGTTGTGCGCGGATGTGCTCCACAGTTTTCGCTAATCCTTCGCGCAGGCTTACTTCGGGGCGCCAGCCGAGCACCGCGGCCGCGCGGTCGCCGGTGATGTAGACCCGATCGATCTCACCCGGGCGCAGCGGCGCCAGCGCGGGTTCGCCCGGATACCCCAGGATGTCCTTGATCGTCTCGAAAAGCTCGCGCACCGAGGTGCCCTTGCCCGAGCCCAGGTTCAAGGTGTCGCCGTCCCCCTTGTCGAGCGCGACGAGGTTGGCCCGGGCGATGTCCCCCACGTACACATAGTCCCGAAGCGGCTCCCCGAAACCGAAGAGAGTGGGTTGCTTCCCGGACAGCATGAGGCCCGCGAGGATCGAACAGACGCCCGCCTCGCCTTCGGGGCTCTGCCGCGGTCCGAAGACGTTCGGATAGCGCAGCACTGTGTAGCGCTGGCCGTAGAGGGTCTCGTACAGATGCAGGTAATGCTCGAAGGCCAGTTTGCTGGTGGCGTAATGGCACTTGGGATTGGGCGGGCAGGTTTCGGAAGCCGGCAATTCCCTTGGCTCGCCGTAGATCGCGCCGCCCGTTGACGCAAAGAGAATCTTCTCGACTTTGTGCTTCACGCACAGTTCCAGCAGGTTCAAGGAGCCCAGGATATTCACCTCGGCGTCGAACATGGGTTCGGCCAGGCTCCGGCGCACATCGATTTGCGCGGCGTGGTGGCTCACGTACTCCGGCTTCTCCTTCTCAAAGACAGCGGCGAGTTCGGCGGAACGGATATCGACCGGATAGAACGCCGCTTTCGGATGGAGATTCTCCCGTTTGCCGGCAATCAGGTTGTCCACGACGGCCACGTCGTGCCCCGCGGCAATGTAGCCGTCTGCCACGTGCGATCCGATGAATCCCGCGCCGCCCGTTACAAGTATCTTTGCCATGTGCGTCGTCCACCTCGATTGGCTGTTTTGGAAGGGAAAAGCCGGTAATTGCAGGGGTGGATGATAGCAGAGGCCCACGCCGCCGGACAAACCCAGCGATTCGGAAGCGTCGGGTTCCTCCCTGCTGCGCGCGGGGGGATGGCATTTCGCAAGTCCGTTTGCTACTCTATCCCGCGGACGAAGAATGCGTAATGTCGCCAGGAGACTCGGCTTGTTGTTTTCTGGTCTTCTTGTGGCTGCGTGTACGGCCGTGATGTCTCTGGGAACCCTCCCAGGTTCGGCCTGCGCAGACTGGAACGGGCTGCTCGAAACGGACTGGGCGGACCGGGATGCCGTGTTTGCGGCGCAGCACGGCCAGGAGAATCTGCCTGCCTTTTCGGCGGAACACACCCGGGAAATCCTGGCGCGGGCGCGGCACCTGGCGGTGCGTTTGGATCTCGCGCCCACGGAACCGCTCCTGGAACGCCTCGAATCGCTGGACGCCCGGGCACCAGGCGCCAACGAGTACTCGCCGGACGCGCGGCAAGCCCTTTACCTGGAGGCGTGCCGGCTGGCGCGCGCGATCGCGTTCCGCAATCCGCTCCTGAATCTTGAGCGCATCCTGTTCGTGAAGAAGCACGACGCGAAGGGCGTGTTTCACATGTGCGATCAGTTTTACGGTTTCAACGCGGTGGCCGGCGGCGGACTGTACGTGCTGCACGACCCGTTTGGCCCGGCGCCGCGCGTGGAGAACCTGCTCGAGAAGAGCCTCGTGGAGCAGGGCCGGCTGGCGGGCCAGGCCCTGGCGCCGGGGGCCTTTCTGTCGCCGGAACTCTCGTATGACGGCCGGACGATCTACTTCGCATACACGCAGGCCGTGGGCAAGGACCTGGAATGGACGTCGGAGAGCTGCTGGCATCTGTTTCGCGTCAACGCGGACGGATCGCAGCTCGTGCAACTGTCCGACGGGCCGTGGGACGACTTCGACCCATGCCTCCTGCCGGGCGGGAAACGTGTGGTCTTTGTCAGTGAACGGCGTGGCGGCTATCTGCGCTGCGGCCGGCATTGTCCGACGTACACGCTCTATTCGATGGCCCCGGACGGCGCCGACATCCGCTGCATGAGCTTCCACGAAACGCACGAGTGGCAGCCGAGCGTGAATAATGACGGCATGCTCGTGTACACGCGCTGGGACTACGTGGACCGCGACACGAACATTGCGCATCATCCCTGGGTCTGCTTTCCCGACGGCCGGGACCCGCGCTCCTTCCACGGGAACTACCCCGTTCAGCGCGAAGGCCGGCCGTGGATGGAGATGGACTTGCGCGCGATTCCCGGTTCGCACAAGTACGTGGGGACCGCGGGGGCGCATCATGGGAACGCCTTTGGCTCACTCGTGCTGATCGATCCGCGCGTCGAGGATGACGGCGCCATGGCCCAGCTCACCCGGCTCACGCCCGATGTTCCCTTTCCCGAAGCCGAGAAAGATATCCGGCCCATCAAGGAGTGCATGGCCTATGGCACGCCCTGGCCACTGAGCGAAGACGATTATTTGTGCGTGTACGATGCCCATGCGAAGAATCGCGGCATCTACTGGGTGGATCGTTTCGGCAACCGGGAACTGCTGTATCGCGATCCGGGGATTGCCTGCCTGAGCCCGATTCCGCTGCGGCCGCGGCCCGAGCCCCCCGTGATTCCGCCACAGACGGACGAGACCCGCACCGCCACGGCGGCGGTGCTCAACGTGTATGACAGTGACTTTGCATGGCCGCCCGACACGCACATCGCCGCCCTGCGCATTGTGCAGGTGCTGCCGAAGACCACGCCGCCGCCCAACGAGCCGCGGATTGGCATCGCCGAGCAAACAAACGCCCGGGCCGTGCTGGGCACTGTGCCGGTCGAAGCGGACGGCAGCGTGCACTTCGAGGCGCCCTCGGGCAAGCTGCTCTACTTCCAGGCGCTCGACGAACGCGGCCTGGCCGTGCAGTCCATGCGCTCCGGCGTGTATCTGCAACCCGGCGAACGCCTGACGTGCGTCGGGTGCCACGAGCGCAAGCACCAGACGCCCAGAGAACGCCTGCCCCTGGCGCTGCGGCGCGCGCCGTCCAGGATACAGCCCGGCGTGGATGGCGCGAATCCCTTCAATTTCGTGCGGCTCGTTCAACCGGCCCTCGAGCGGAATTGCGTCGCGTGCCACGTCGAGAAGAATGCGCTCGATCTGCGCGGGACCGCCGGCCCGAAGTTCGGCTGGTCACAGTCCTACACGAACCTCGCCGAGAAGTTCGGATTCTATTATCACGTCTACAACGGGTCCGTGACGACGGGGGTGCATGGCGGCGTCCGCAGCACCGCGGGACAATTCGGCGCCCGCGCCTCGGAACTCATGAAGTACCTCGGTGAAGCGCACTACGGCGTGCGCCTGTCGCCCGAGGATTTTCACCGCATCACGCTCTGGCTCGACTGCAATTCCGAGTTCTACGGCGCTTACGAGAACATCCAGGCGCAAGCCCGCGGCGAAGCGGTGACGCCCTCGTTGAATTGAGCGCGCCTGGACAGGCCGAAGATCTAAGTGTGGGGGATGTATCGGCCGGGGGCGAGGATGCCGTGGGGGTCGAGGGCGGCCTTGATCTGGCAGGCGGCGCTCCAGAAGGGATCTCCGGGATCCGTCCAGTGATCGAGGCCGGCCGGGCCGAGGCGATAGGGGATGAAGCCGTGTTCGCGGAATGCGGCCATGACTTCGCCGTAGCACGCGGCGGACGCCGCGCATTCCTCACTGCGGCGCTTGTCGAAGGCAACGTTGAGGATCGCCGTCATCGAGCGCTCGTTGAGCAGCGTGAACGTGACGAGCAAATCGAAGCCGTGTCGGGCAAAAAGCGGTGCGGTGATATCGAGGAGATCGCGGGCGTCCGCGCCGCGCATGGGGAGCACGGGCGAGAGCCAGAGGAGTCCGCAGTGGGCGTCGAGCGGGTCGATGAGATCCTCGCCCCCGTCGCGGACGCGCCATTGCGCGCCGCGTAGCGGCTCGTTCGTGGGGATGCCCTTCAGCAGGCCGTAGTTCGGCTCGAGCGCTTCGAGTTGCCGCGCGAGCACGCGGCCCAGCCCGAACATGCCGAGCAGCGCCGCGGCGCGCTTGCCCCAGGCCAGTTTCGCGTCGTCGACGAAGATCACGCGCCCGAGGCCGCGCACGGCGGCGCGCAAGGCCTTCGCGGCGGCGCGGACTTGTCCGCGCGTGCCCGCGAGCGTGCCGGACACGTTCCATGCGCCGACGCCCGCCTCGCGGCGGAGCGCATCGCGCAGGGCGTCCGGCAGCGGCGTGGCGCCGTGGGCCTCGGCCCAGGGATAGCGGCGCAGGCTGCTGATGATCCGGAGATCGTTCCCGATGTGCACGGCGCTGTTGAGCACGCCGTGCAGGCGCAAGGGGCGCAACGCCTCGATGAGGGGCGCGAGCCGATCCTCCTCTTCGACTTTGATGAAGAAGAAGCGGAAGGCCTCCGGCGCAGGATAGAGCCAGACGCCGAGTTGCGTCACGATGCCAAGATTGGACTGTGTGAAGAGGCCGTCGAGCATGGGGCCGACGCCGTAGGGATAGGCGTGCGCGGCGCGCGCGCCGGGATAGTGCCCGAAGCCCGTGCGGAGCACGCGCCCGTCCGCGAGCATCACTTCCATGCCGCACGAACTGCGCACGTGATCCCCGTAGGGCGTGTGGCCGAAGCCGCGTTCGAGCGCGTTGCCGAGCACGCTCGCGTCCGGGCCCGCGCCGGTGCAGTCCACCCAGAAGCCCGGCGCTTCCCGCCGCACGCGCTCGAAGAGCTGCTGTTGCGTCACGCCGGGCTCGACGACGGCATAGCCCAATTCCACATTCACTTCGAGGATGCGGTTCATGCGCGAGCAATCGACGATGGCCATGCCGTCCGCCGGCGCGCACGCATCGCCATAGCCCCAGTTCTTCCCGCAGGAGATCGGGTAGACGGGCACATGCTGTTCCACGGCCACTTGGAGAATTGCGCGGAGATGATCCAGCGTCGTGGGATACAGCACGCAACACGGGCGCGTGCCCTGGGGCTGCGTGCTGCGGGCATAGCGATCAAGCGCCGCGCCGTCCGCATCGACGGCATGCTCCCCGAGCGCATCGCGCCACGCGGCGATCGCGGCTTCCGGTTGCGGCGCTTCGGCCATGGAATCCTCTCCCGTTTCCGCGCGCAGTGTAGCACAGGGCGGCGCGGCAACGCAGGAGGGCGGATCGATCAATGCAGCTCCAGCGGCTTGGCGAGATGCTTCCAGAAGAACGCCTCCGGGTTGCCGAAGAGCTGTTCGGCCACGTCCTGGCCCGGAAGCTGCGGGAGATGCCGGATGCTCTCATAGGGCGGCGACAGCGGCCGAACCGGGTTTCCGAGTCCGCGTGTCAGTTCATTCAGGCCGGAAAAGGCCCCGATGACGAGCAACAGGACCAGCAGCCGCGACCAGTTCTTCTCCGAGGCGGTCGTGGAATTCCGAATCGTGCTGGCGAGATAGACCTGCAACATGAGCAGGGAAGGCAGTGCCGCCTTGGCCGAGAGGTCGCTGTAGGTGCCCAGTTTGTACCACGGCAGAAAGATCAGGCATGCAATGGCGGTCCACCACCAGATGCGGTCCGGCCGGGAGCCGGGCTTCTCCAGGTCAGCCGGGCACACGGCCACGTAGATGCCAAACTCGACCAGGTAGAAGATCAGCAGGAGAATCCAGGACGAACTCAAGCGCTGGAATTCCCAGATCCAACCGTGCGGGTACTGTGCGTTGTTCGAGAGAAAGAACAATCCGTGGACGAGCAGGATCACCGGGGCCGCAATCGTGTTCTGGAAACTGAAGAGGCCCTTGCCCCGCGTGGTGACGAAGGCAACCAGCAAATACGGAACCAGGCCAATCGCAACAAACACGGACCCCAATGGCGCCGCCGCCCAGAGGAACGGCAGGTTCGCAAAGGTTTTGCGGCGCATGGCTTCATGCAGGCTCATGAGGACCAAAATCATGCCCGGGAACAAGTGGTGGCAGCTCTGGTTCAGAAAGGCCATGTTCGACTGATAGAACCACTTGACCGACCCCAGGGCCATGCGAATGAGCGTGTCCTGTTCGGCCGCGTGACCCAGCCAGTAGTCCAACGTGACATGCCGGTCCACCGGAAAGAAACTCTTGTTCAGGAGCAGCCAGCCGAGAATATCCAGACCCCCGAAGAACAGGAAGAGCAGCGTGAAACGCACGGAGAACTTTCCGGCCAGGCGGAGGAACCACAACACGGCCATGTAAAGGCCGGCGATCGCCCAGGCCAGGGAGAACAGGTTGGCGGCATCCCATCCCAGCCCCTTGCCCACCAGCGCCGCGGGCAGATAGAACGCAATGTACGTCACCAGCGGGCCGGAGGCGTTCTTCCCCTGCTGGGCATAGGCCAGGGGCCACGGATAGTCGATGAAGTCTCGCATGAAGGTGTTGTGCTTGGCCGCGTAGTCGGCAACCTGGAACGCATATCCGCCAATGCCCGAGAGCACGGTCACCACCGTCACCAGGCCGAGAATCAGGGCGTATCGTATCCCCACGGAGAACGCGTCCGTTGTTTCCTCTGAGGCCTCCTCCGGGGGCCATGCTGCATCATCGAGCGACCTGAAGGCATGCCGCATGCCAATCAGGAGCAGGATGGCATACGGAACACCGAGCACGGGCCTGAGCCATCCGAGTCCGAATATGAGGCACGGAACGAACACATAGATCAGAGAAGCCTTTTCAAGCCATTGCCGGCGCGAGCGTCGCTCCATTACATTCACCCCGCTTCCGTCCTGAGCTGCCATACGTATTCCTTCGAAAACGAGGACATGGTATCACACGGGCGGCTCGCACGGGAACAGCACCCTCGGGTGGGAAGCGGGGAACAGGGATTCCGCCTCCCGCCATGTTCCCGCACATGGATTGGCAGCGCGCCGCACGCTACAATACGGCCGCGAAAGATTCCTGCACGACCCTTGGGAGCAGCGGAGAATTGCATGCAGCGTCAAGCCGTCCCGTACAACAAGATCATTTTCGTGTGCGTTAATCAGAAAGAAGGCGACAAGCCCTGTTGCGCGGCGCGCGGCAGCGTGGATCTCCACGCAAAGCTCAAGGAGATGGCACGGGGGCTCAAGGGGGTGCGCGTGAGCAAGTCGGGCTGCCTCGGCCGCTGCGACGACGGCCCGAACATCATGGTCTTCCCGGACAACGTGTGGTACTCCGGCGTGCAGGAAAGCGACCTCGAGGGGATTCTTCAGGACCTCGCTCCGCGCCTCGACGCGCAAGAGGAATGATCGACGATTGGCGCCGCGGACACGCGGCTGAGTCAAATGAGACCGGTCCGGGAGTTACTTCGGCGCGCTGAAGCGTCCGCTTTGCAGGAAGCGAACGCAGCATTCGGCGGTGTCACGGCTGTTCATCATGAAGGTGTGCGTGTGATGGAGGAGAATCCAGTCCTTCATCTCTGGCAGCTTTGTGCTGGCCACTGTGACGATGCCGTCGTTGGGCTCCTTGAACGTCAGGCGCTGGCCGCGGTCGCCGGCGATGACTCCGAATTCCACCTTGGGCACGGGGAGGCTCTTGTAGAACGCTTCGGAAGACAGCTTCTGGCCGCTGTCGCCGGTCATCCACTTGTAGAGTTCGACCTCCTTGAAGCGCTGCGCAAGATCGGACGGTTGGTTGGGCGGGGCGAGCATCACAATACGGCCGAGCCCGGACCGGTATTCCTTCTTGAATCCGTTGCGGACAATAATGTTCCCGAGCGAATGCCCGACGAGATGATACCGCGTGGTCTTCAGCTTCTCGCGCAGAAACGCGTGCAGGCGGTCCGAGATTTCGTCGAGTGACTGGAACGGGGGCGAATAGGGGAAGTTAAGGGTTTCGTAGCCGGCCTTCTGCAGGCGCTGTTCAAGCACCCACATCGATGCGCGCGTCCGCCCCATGCCGTGCAGCAGCACCACCGTCTCCTTCTCCGGCGGCGCCGCCTCTTTGGCGCAGGAAACCGTGCCCAGCATCAGGAGCAACGGGAAGAGCGTATGTTGAAACACATGCATGGACTCACCCGCCTGATTGTAGCAGGAGCAGCGCAGAAACTCTCCCGTGGCGCATCGCGGCCCGCCCCAAAGGGAGGGCGGCCCGCGGGAGGGTTCCACGGGCCGCGGTGTCGGGGAGGGGGCTGCTCAGTTCACCTGGACATGGATCCGGCGGGCTTTGGCGGATTCGGTCTTGGGGAGCCGGAGCTTCAGCACGCCGTGTTTGCAGGTGGCGCGCACTCTGTCCGCGTCCACTTCGCACGGAAGCGGAATGGCGCGTTGAAAGGCGCCGTAACTGCATTCGCTGTATGAATAGGCGCCGCGTTTCTCTTCGCGGGAGGACTTCTTCTCGCCGCGCAGCATCAGGCGCTGTCCGTCGAGTTCGACCCGGAGGTCTTTCTCGGAAAGGCCGGGGACCTCGGCGGTCACCTGGATCTCATCGTCGGTCTCTTCGATATCGATGGCGGGGCCGCCGTTGAGGGCGAGGGCGCCGGGCCAGAAACCGTGATCCTCATCGCCCTCGTCTCGGGTGCGGGCAGGCATCCAGCGGTCGAAGGTGCCGAGGATCTTGCTGCGCAGGTCATCCAACGAGTTCTTCCAGGAAATGGGAACCAAGGTGTTCATAGGGTTAACCTCCACCGCGGACCCCGCACGGGGCGGGGCCCGCGGGTGCTTGCGTCCACATTCAAGATTCGCTTCAAATTCCTTAGTCCGCCGCGCCGGCGTTTAGGCCACCTGCACGGAGATCTTCTTGGGCACGCTCGCCTCGGCCTTGGGCAGGTGAACAGTCAGCACGCCGTGCTTCATTTCGGCACGGATGCCTTCGCGGTTGACCGCATCGCCGAGTTCGAACTGCCGGAAATACGTCTGGAGCTGGTATTCGCGGTGCAGCGGCTCGCCGGGCAGGAGGGACTTGGCAGTGCCGCGGATGCTCAGGATGTTGTTGTCCACCTGGATCTCGACGCCGTCTTTCTCGACGCCGGGCAGGTCCGCCACCACGGCCAGCCCGTGGTCCATTTCGAAGATGTCCACCGCCGGGATCAACGTGCGCGATTCCTCGCGGGTGTCCGGGGCTTTCTGTTCCACTTTCTGGGGCACGGTTGTCTCTTTCATGGCTGCCACCTCCTTTAGTTCACGGCCACGGTGATCTGCTTGGGCTTGGCGCGCTCGTGCTTGGGGAGCGTCAGCAGCAGCAGCCCGTTCTTGTATTGGGCGGATACCTTCTCACTGTCCACTTCCACCGGGAGCGTGAGCGTGCGGACGAACTTGCCCGCGCCGCGTTCGCTGCGATGGAAAGCCTCGGGCTTGATGTCGGGGTTCAGGGGAGCCTTCTGGCCCGCGATGCGCAACGTATCGCGCAGAACCGAGATCTCGATGGAATCCGGGTCCAGGCCGGGGGCCAGCGCCTCGACGTACAGATTGTCCTTGTCCTCGCCGACGTTCAGCAGCGGGTAGGTTCGGGCGGATACCCAGGGCACGAAAGCCGTCCGGGAGAAGGGCCATTTCCAGGCGCCATAGTCTTCAAAGGCCCGGTCGACCTCACGCCGCAGGGCGTCCAGTTCCCGGAAGGGGTCCCAAAGTCTCAGTGTCATGGCTTTTTCCTCCTTGGTTGGGATTGCCGTTCAATTGCTTCGGCTCTCATAAAGCAACCGCAATGCCAAGGCGAATCACATCACACAATATATTGAAAAATATGGACTTACAACAGTGACTTTGGAAACGAAAGGGCCGGGAGCCCCGGAAGTGTTGCAGAAGAGAATGCGGCATGTTTCATACTGAAACAAGCGGGGTGCGCAGAAGCGAATGCAGTCGGGCTTCCCGCCGGCAAGGGCAGGATTCCGGGAATCAAGAGGGGCAGCCGTGGGCGGGACAAGGCGCGGCTACCCGCGCATGACGGGAACACTCCGGCGGGATGGTGCGGGCGTCAGCGGATGTCCGCATCGAGCCATTTGATGACGGACATGACGCCGCGCGACTGTTTCAGCATGGTGGCCTTTAGGCCGTGTTCGCGCAGTTTCACCTTCGCGTCATGGCGATCTTTCGCGACCACCACGCCTCCGACAAAGGACTTTTCGTCGTCGCCTTCCGCACGAATCGCGTGGTATTCAAACGTTGGCATACACCGTCCTCCACCCTTGCCGCAAGCCAGCCTGCCACCTTTCATTGTATCACAGGGCCGGCCGCGCGCCAATGACTGCAGCCGGAATTCAGAGCGTTTTCACCATGAGCGCGGCGAGCAACTTGCTGAATGCCGCCGGATTGGGCAGTTGCCCCCCTTCCGCCAGCACCGCCTGTCCGTAGAGCAACTGGGCGTAATCCGCCAGGGCGGGGTCGTCCTGGGCGCGCTCGTGGATGCCGTGGAGCCGTTCCAGGATCGGGTGTCTTGGGTTTATTTCGAGGATGCGCTTGACTGCGGGCACGGCCTGGCCCATGGCCTTCATCATCTGCTCCAACTGCGGGCTGAGATCGTGCTCGTCAGTGACGAGGCAGGCCGCGGACTCCGTGAGCCGGCTCGAGAGGCGGACCTCTTTCACGTGCTCCGAGAGCTTGTCCTTGATGCAATCGAGCAGCGGTCCGAATTCCTGCTGTTTCTCCTTGCGCTCTTCCTCGGCCTGTTTCTTCTCGTCTTCCGAGCCCAGATCGACCGCGCCCTTGCCCACCGAAGCCAGCTTCTTGCCCTTGAACTCGAAGACGCTCTGGGACCACACCTCATCCACCGGGTCCGTCAGGATCAGAACTTCGTAGCCTTTCGCCCTGAAGGCTTCGAGGTGCGGCGAGTTCTCGACCTGGGCGCGCGTCTCGCCGGTCATGTAGTAGATGGCCTGCTGATCCGGCTTCATCCGGTCGACGTAGCCGTCGAGCGAGGTGGGCTGGACGGGATCCTGTGTCGAGGCGAAGAGAACGAGGTCGAGCAGGACTTCGCGGTTGTCCCGGTCCTGGAAGAGCCCTTCCTTGAGGACGCGGCCGAATTCGCGCCAGAACGTGGCGAACTTCTCCGCTTCGTTGTCGCGCAACTCCTTGAGGGAAGCGAGGACCTTTCCCACGATGCCCTTGTTCATCCGCATGATCTGGCGGTTCTGCTGGAGCAGTTCCCGGGAAATGTTCAGCGAGAGGTCTTCGGAGTCGACCACGCCATGCACGAAGCGGAGGTAATCCGGAAGCAGCTCCTTGCAGTCGTCCATGATGAAGACGCGCTTGACGTAGAGGTGGACGCCGCGCCGGGCCGCATCGCGGTAATAGAGATCAAAGGGCGCCTTCGAGGGGATGTACAGGAGCAGCCGGTATTCGAGCGTGCCCTCGATCTTTGCCTGAATGCGGAAGAGGGGCTCGTTCCAGTCGTGCGAGATGTGCTTGTAGAATTCGTGGTGCTCGTCTTCGCTGACCTCGCTCTTGTCCCGAATCCAAATCGCCTTCATCGAGTTCAGCGTTTCACGCTCGACCGATTTCTCGCCCTTGTCGTTCGTGTGCTCGATGTCCATCTGGATGGGGTACGCGACGAAATCCGAGTACTGCTTCACGATCCGGCGGATCGTCCACTCGTCGGCGTAGTCGTGAAGCGCATCCTCCGTGTCGGAGGGCTTCAGGTGCAGCGTCACGGAGGTGCCCGGTTCGGTCCGTTCCGCCTCGCGCAGGGTGTAGGTGCCGTCGCCGGAGGACTCCCAGGCCGTGGCGTGCTCCTCGCCGGCGCGGCGCGTCAGCAGCGTGACCCGGTCCGCGGCCATGAACGTGGAGTAGAATCCGACGCCGAACTGGCCGATGAGGTCCGGGGTGCCGGCCTTGTCCTTGCCCTGCCGAACCCGTTCCAGAAAGGCGCGCGAACCCGACTTCGCGATCGTGCCGATCAGTTCTTTCACCTCCTCGCGGGACATGCCGATGCCGTTGTCGCACACGATCAGCGTCCGCTTCTCCTTGTCCGCGGCGATGAAGATGTGCAATTCCGTCCCTTCGGGCAGCAGTTCTGGGCGTTGGACCGCCTCAAAGCGCCGCTTGTCGAGGGCGTCCGAGCTGTTCGAGATCAACTCGCGCAGGAAGATGTCCTTGTTCGAGTAAACCGAATGAATCATGAGGTCCAGCAATTGCCGGGCCTCCGCCTGGAATTCGAAAGTCTCGGACGGACTGCTCATGGGGCCCTCCTTCTCATGCGTTGCCGGTAAAACGCGTATTTTAGCCAAGCGCGTGGCGCCGGGTCCACTTCTCCGCCGCCGGAAAGACCCCGGTTCCGGGTTGGCACCCAATCCGGAGCGGGATTTGCGCGGAACCCCGGGGTGTGGTATCCTTCTGAAAAGGGGCTGAGGGTCTGAAATCATGGTACAGCGATGCGCATACGGTGCGTTTGGTGCGCTGTTGGGGGTGGCTTTGCTGCTGCAGTCCGGCTTCTTCCCGTCCCGCCAGCCCGCGCCCTCCGTCGATGTACTTGAACTGCAACGCCTTGTCGCGGACGTGATTTCGGGCGCAGCAGAACACCGGGTGAAGGACGTCAATCACGACGGGCGCGTGGACATACTCGACCTGCAGGTTCTGATGGCCCAGGCACAGACCCGTGCCCCCATCGTGCCCCCCGCTCCCGAAGACAACCCGCCTCGGGCCATCATCTCCGATCGCGGCGAAATCCAGGAACTCCGGCCGGCGGCCCAGTTTGGCTTGCCGCCGGGGCATCATGACGGATGCATGGGCGAGGAACCCGGAGGACGGCGCTGGGAACCGAAACCCTTGAACATGGCCCGATATGTATTCCGACTCCATCCCCACGCGCCTCCCGTGGCCATGTGACCTCGATCAGGCAGCTGTTCTTTCATCAAGTTAAACGGATTCTTCAGGAGAGACAATCATGCGACATGTACACTTGCTAATGGCCGTTGCGGTGCTGCTGGGCGCGGGAATCACCGCGGTCCCCGCCTCCGCCCAGACGGATTTCTGCAACATTGAGCCCTGCAGCAACTGGTTCTGCCTCGGCCTCGGCTATGACCCGAATTTCGAGGATGACCTGCGCTCGCTTTATGGCACCCTCAGCAGCATTCCCCTCATCGGCTCCCTCATCAATGCAGATACGGCCGACCTGGACTTCAACGGTATGTCGGACATAGCCCAGGCCCGGCTTTTTGATTCCATCCTCTCAAATCGCTTCGCCCCGAACCACTGCTGCGTCTATCAGCCGTATCTTCAGAACCGTATCGCCTCGGAAGTGATCGCAACGGCCATTGTAGCCGCCTGGCCCGCAACCATCTTCGGCATTCCCATGCCCGCCGCGCCCGACCGGGATCTCCTCGTGGGCGTTCTGGCGGCACTGACCACTTCCGGGCAGGACGAACTCGTGAATAACCTCCTCCAGCTCCTGTCAACCGTGATTCCGGGTCTGCCCGCACTCGATATGAATTTGTTCGACGGCTCCGCCGAGATCTACTTGGCCAAAGAAGGCGATGCCGACACGGACGGCGTGTGCAACTTCGGTGAATACAACGCCTGGGTCGTGAACAAACCTGATGACTATGACGCGTTCGTGACCGCGGCCATGGATGATGGCACCACGAATGATGGCGGCGGATGCCCCACCTGCGGTGAAGGCGAAGGCGAAGGCGAAGGCGAAGGCGAGGGTGAGGGCGAAGGTGAGGGTGAGGGTGAGGGTGAGGGTGAGGGTGAGGGCGAGGGCGAAGGCGAGGGTGAGATCACCTGCGATATCGCCGGAACCGAGAGCTACTTCCGTATCCTGGTCGCCGTTGGCGATCTGGACGGAGACAGCGTGCTGTCAAAGGACGAGGTCAAGGCGCTCACCGGGTGGAGCGACTTCGTGCTGAATCTGGGTTGGGGGCTGATGGACTCGAACGGCGATGGCGAGATCAATCTGGACGAATTCATGGGGACGGATTGGCTTATCAACCTCCTGCCGTCACTCGACGACAATGGCGACAACCAATTGACTTTGGATGAAATCCATTCGCTGTCCAGCAGCATCAGCCAGGACGCGTTCAACGCCGCAGACAACAACGGCAATGGCTTCATCGATTGCGTTGACCTCTATGGCGCCGCAGAAGGGGAAGGTGAGGGTGAAGGCGAAGGCGAAGGCGAGGGCGAGGGCGAGGGCGAGGGCGAGGGCGAGGGCGAAGGTGAGGGCGAAGGTGAAGGTGAAGGTGAAGGCGAGGGCGAGGGCGAAGGTGAAGGCGAGCCTTGCGTCTTGGCGGTGTGCCCGGATTTCGATACAGAAGGCGCCGCATTCTATATCACGTTGGCGGGCGCGTTGGGAATCTCGCTCGATTGGGTGAATGGAGATATCGACGGCTCGTTGATTCCCGATAGTTGGGAAGCCGCCCTGTTCCAGAAGGTGCTCTGCGAGGGGGCGCCGGGATTCACCGAGTCCTTGATTTGCACATACAACGCCAATCTCGACGTGTTGCGCTCGGAAGTGACCTATTATCAAGTACAGAGCTTCGAACACGTGGTTGCCGCATTACTCTCCATCAGTTCGGAGATGCAGGCCACAGTGAAGCTGGTTGGTTTGTCCGGCCAGTATTCCGTCGCCCAAATGGGCATCAAAGCCCTCGGCGAACCCTTCGCCGCTCAAGGCGACCCGGATGCAGACACGCTCGATAATCTCACCGAATTCCAGAACACCCTGAGTGTCAGTGGCGGCCGTGCCGATTATGTTACTGCAGCGCTGACGCCGGACTCGGCGGAGGGTGAAGGCGAAGGCGAAGGCGAAGGCGAAGGCGAAGGCGAAGGCGAAGGCGAAGGTGAAGGCGAAGGCGAAGGCGAAGGTGAAGGCGAAGGCGAAGGTGAAGGCGAAGGCGAAGGCGAAGGTGAAGGCGAGGGCGAGGGCGAGGGT
>CAILVY010000063.1 GCA_903837785.1 Candidatus Hydrogenedentota bacterium | reverse complement strand
GGAAGAAGAATCATTGCGTGAACTGCATGCCCCGAGCTGAGTTATGGCACGTCTTCGGCGTGAGGAAACGGCGGGAAAAGGAACAGAATGGCTCGCCCGTTCAACCCACGGGTTTCGCTGCACTTCACCCGTGGCTACAGCCCCCTTCCGGGGGCGGGAGAAGCAAACAGTGGCTCGCCCGTCCAATCCGCGAGTTTCGCTTCCCTTCCCCATAGTCAATGCAGACACGGCGGTCATTCCCGCCATGACCGCAAGAAGAACCACCGCCGCCGAAAGACCCTGCGCGCGATATCACCTTTCTTGCGATAGTCCCGCGGTGTGCGGTCGATTGTTCCAGGCGGGGGGATTCGTGTAGAGTCTGCACGAATACTTGCGGGCCAAGGGTGTAGTACAAAGGGTATGGGTAGCGCTGTATTTGATGAAGAGACCGCGGTGCGGGCGGCGCGCAGGGGGGATCGGGCTGCCTTCGGTGCGCTGGTGCAGGAGTATGGGCGCCGGGCGTATGCCGCGGCGTACGGGTTTGTCCGCAACCGGGAGGACGCGCTGGATCTCGCGCAGGAGTCTTTTGCGCGGGCGTTCCGCGCCATGGGCCGATTCGATCCGAAAATGCCTTTCTATCCGTGGCTCTACCGCATCATCAAGAACACATGCCTCAACCACTTGAAGAAGAAGCGGCGGCACGGCGAGACCTCGCTGGATCATTTGATGGAATCGGGCTACGATGCGGAGGATGCGGGGCAGGACCCGCGCGAGGCCGGGGAATCGGCGGATGATCAACGCCTGATCCGGCGGGCGATGGCCGAACTGACCCCGGATCACCGGGAAATCCTTCGGCTGCGTCACCTGCTGGAGTTTTCGTATGCGGAGATTGCGGTGCAGCTGGGGATTCCGCAGGGGACGGTGATGTCGCGGTTGTACGCGGCGCGCCAGGCCCTTCGCCGGGCGCTGGAGGCGCTGCAGGGGGCGAATGAAACGCCGCCAGGGGCTGTATAACCCTGTGCCGATGCTGAAATTGAACTAGGAGCACGCGATGAACGCGACGTGCGAACAATACCAGATTTTAATCTCAGGCTCGCTGGACGGCGAGCTGACGGGCGAGCAGCAGGACGCGCTGGAGGCGCATCTCGACGGGTGTCCAGGTTGCCGCGGGGACTACGAAGTCCTGAAACGCCTCGCCGTGGGCACGATTCGCGCGCTCGCCCCCCCCGAACCCCGTCCCGAAGCCTGGGACGGTTTTCTGGACAACGTGTATAACCGCCTTGAACGCCGCACGGGCTGGGGAGTCCTTTTGGCGGGTTTGGCGCTGCTGTGCGTGTATGGTATGGTAATGTTCATCATCGAGCCTTGGGCCTCGGCCTTGATCAAGGTCCTGGTAGGCGCCCCTGTGGTGGGCGTGGCGATTTTGTTCATCTCCGTATTGCGTCAGCGGCTTCAGGCCGCCCGGAACGACCGGTACAGCAAGGAGGTTCGGCGTTGATAGTGGTGACGACTCCCGAGATTGCGGGGAAACGCATCGTGCAGAGCATCGGCCTGGTGCGGGGGAGCAGCGTGCGCGCCGCCCACGTGGGCGATGACCTCATTGCGTTCATGAAGAATCTGGTGGGTGGCGAGATCGAGGAATACACGAAGATGCTGGCGGAGGCCCGCGAGCAGGCGCTGGACCGGATGATCTCCGACGCCGAACTGCTGGGCGCCAACGCCATCGTGGCGGCCCAGTACAGCACGTCGAACATCACGTCGGGCGCCGCCGAAATCCTGGTGTATGGAACGGCCGTCCTCGTGGAGGACGTTGCGCCGGAGGGCAGTCTGTAATGGCCGTTTCACTGGTTGGCCTCCTCATTTTCTGTCTCTACCTCTACTCCGTGTTTTGGGCATATTCCGACGCGGTGGCCCGCGGGAAGCCGGGTTGCCTGGTCGCATTGCTCGTCTTCTTCCTGACGTGGCCCCTGGGCCTCATCCTGTGGATCATCTTCCGTCCCGAACGGACGTATAGCTGAGCGGCTACGGGCGCTCTTGATCCCCCCTGCTCCACCCCCCATAATGCCCCTGTATTCCGACGGAACCTTTGGGGCCCTGCGGTGTTTAACCCGATGAAAACGAGGTAGTCCGGCGCATGCGGGAAGTGGACGACTGGGAACTCGTGGCGCAGGCTCAGGCAGGCAGGATGGAAGCCTTTGCCGCCCTGGTTCGGCGCTATCAGGCGCCCCTCATCCACTTTCTCCGCCGCACAGTGAACACGCCTCAGGACGCCGAGGATTTGGCCCAGGAGAGTTTCATCCGGGTCTATCGGAATTTGGCCCGGCTTCGGCCGCAGGCCCGGTTTTCGACGCTGCTCTTCAGCATTGCGCGAAACCTGGCCCTGAACTTCCTGCGGGACGCCAAGCGGCGCGGACGGGACACGGCGGTGCCGCTGGACGGCCAGGAGGCGGGAACGGCCGGTACGGAGCAACCGGACGGGCACGCCCGCCTGAAGGAAATTGAAGACGCGCTGGAACAGGGCCTGG
>CAILVY010000062.1 GCA_903837785.1 Candidatus Hydrogenedentota bacterium | reverse complement strand
CGCTGTAGAAGTCGACGTTCGGGTAGAGTTTCCGCTCGATGAAGAAGTCATCCTTCAGGGCCACCTCTTCCAGGTTCTTGGCGATGTCCACCAGCGGGTCGTTGATGCCGAGCTCGCTGAGCAGCCGGTCCACCATGCCTTTCAACAGGTTCGCCCGGGGATCGTAGCTCTTGTAGACCCGGTGCCCGAAGCCCATGAGGCGGAAAGTGGAATTCTTGTCTTTCGCCAATTCCACGTATTTGCGGTAGTTGTCCCCGTCCTCATGGATTTGGCTCAGCATGTTCAGTACGGCCTCATTGGCCCCGCCGTGGAGCTTGCCCCAGAGGGCGTTGATACCGGCCGAGACCGAGGCATAGATGTTAGCCTGGCTGCTCCCGACCATGCGGACCGTCGAGGTGCTGCAGTTCTGCTCATGGTCCATGTGGAGGATCAGCAGCATGTCCAAGGCGTCTTCCATGACCTCGGGCACCCGGTACTCCTCGGCGGGCGTCGCGTACATCATCCGCAGGAAGTTCGCGGCGTAGCTGTGGTCCGTGCGCGGGTAGATGTAGGGTTCGCCAATGGACTTCTTATAGGAGAAGGCTGCGATGGTCTTGACCTGGCCGACCAGGCGTTTGATGTTGAGCGTGATGTGCTTCTCATCTTCGGCCGTGTAGGGATAGAAGGCCGACATCGAGGAAACGACCGAGCTCAGGATGTTCATGGGATGGGCCGTAGGTGGGAAATGTTCGAAAAAGCGGAGCAGCGTCTCGTGGACGAAGCTGTGCCGGGTCAGTTCGTTGCGCCACTGGAGGAATTCCTGGTCACTGGGTAGATGTCCGTAAATGAGGAGGTAGGCGGCCGCGGAGAACGGGAGTTTGCCCGCCAGTTCCTCGATGGGATAGCCCCGGTAGCGGAGAATCCCCTTCTCGCCGTCGATGAAGGTGATGGCGCTCTGGCAGGAGCCCGTATTCACATAGCCCGGGTCGTACGTGATGGCGCCGGAAGTGTCGCGGAGCTTCCGGATGTCGATGCCTATCTCATTCTCTGAGCCGCGCATGACCGGCAGTTCGTATTCCTTGCCTTCGAGGATGAGTTTCGCCATTTCCATATCTCGTTCTCCCAGGTGTTTCTTGGGCAGATCCGTGCCCTGCCGCTGCAAGCCTGCGCCGACCGCCCTCCGCCGGGCGTCCCTCCAGAAGGGCGGTATTCTATCATAAGTACAATGGCCTCGGCACCATTCATTCCCAGCGTGGACTGGGTTTGTAGACAGCCTTTATCATGTGCTATAAGGATGCGCATCGCGAAGTACGCCAAACAGAGGATAATTCCATGGTTCGCACTCTTTGTCTTGTGTTGTTGGCGGCTGTGATTGTCGTCGGTTGCACCAAAGAACCGGAACCGCAGCCCAAGCCCGAGAACCTTCCCCCGCCTGAGCCCACCCCGCAGGAGATCTACAGCGGAAAGCTGAAGCCTGCGGTCGAGGTCTTTTGGCGCCCAATGAAGGGCGGGGCCACCTTGAGTGTCGCCGAGAAAGATCAGGCGATTCAGCAATTGACCTCGTTGAAGTCCGAGAATGCCGCCAAGGACAACGGCCGGCAGGCGCTCTCGATGTTGCAGAAGGACATCGAGGAACTCCTGAAGACGGCCCGTACGGAGAACCGCTGGATCGTGGTGAAGGCCTGTTGCCAGGCCTATTCGATTTTGCAGCCGGGCAGCGACCGCTATGCCAAACTCGAGCAGCGCGCCGACCTGATGCTGAAACGGCCCAGCGTCACCGTGCGCGGATTCTTTCAGGTGGGTAGCGGCAGTGAGCTGTACGCCTTTCTGGATGTCACGGAACGGGATACCGGGAAGGTGACGAACTACAAGGTCCGGGAGGGCGAAGAGTTTCACGGGGTGCTGCAACTGGTCCGCATCATTGGCGACCAGCAGTCCGTCGAGATCCTGTATATTCCGGTCAACGATACGTGGATCGTCAAGGGTGTGGGTCAGGATTAGCGTGGGCGGACGGCCCCAACGGAGGCTGTCCGAAACGGGTAATTGCCGCGGTGAGTGAACGCGATTTTCGTTGGATGGCAGTCTTGGCCGTGCTCGTCACGGGGGCGGCCGCGTATGTGAACACGTTCAGCGGGGATTGGGTCTGGGACGATGCCTCGTCGGTGCTTCTCCACAAGCATGTTCAGGATCCCGCCCAGTTTTTCCAACTGTTCCGGGAAGATCAGCATCCCTTCGGGCGGGGCACCGGGAACTTCTATCGCCCGCTGGTCGCGGCGAGTTTCATGGCCGATTTTGCGCTCTCCTATGATCCCGCGCGAGATGTGTCTCGGGGCGGCCCGTATCCTGACGTGAAGCCCTTCCTCTTTCATTTGAGCAACCTGCTCTGGCATCTGGGTGCGGCGCTGCTCTTCTTTGCCCTGCTCACGCGTTTCGAAGCGCCCCGCCTCGTGCGTTTTCTGGCGCCAGTGCTCTTCGTCCTTCATCCGCTGCATACGGAGGCGGTCGCATACATCAGCGGCCGGGCCGACATGATGTCGGCAGTGTTCATGTTCGCGGGGCTTTGGTTCGGGTTGTGGGAACGCCGCCGGGTGCTGGGGTGCGCGCTGAGCACGCTCTCGTTCGCCGCCGCGCTGCTCAGCAAAGAATCGTCCATGTTCTTTCCCGTGCTGCTGGCCGTTACGGCGCTGCTGCCGGTGCTTTTTTCCGCCGAACCCGAATCGCGCGGCCGGGCGCTCGGCCAGCGGGCCGTGCCGTTCTTCGCCGCGGTGGCCCTGTTGGGGGTTTACGTCCTCCTGCGCATGACCGTATTGAAGTTTGCGGAGGCCAGTCCAGGCGCTGCGGCGCCGCTCGCCCAGCGCGTGACGGAGATGGGCCAGGCCTTCTTCTTCTATATTCGGAAGCTCTTCGTGCCCACGCACCTGCACATGGAACAGACGCTGGCGGGCGTGCCGCTCTGGCATGCCGTGGCCGGGCTGATGAGTCTCGCGGCCTGTGTGGCCGTTTGCGTTTGGGCGTGGAGGGCGCGTCATGTCCGGATCGTCCTGGGCATGACGTGGTTCTTGGCCACTTGGCTGCCGATCTCCGGCTTGTTTCCGCTGAACGCCCCCATGGCGGAACACTGGATGTATGTTCCCATGGCGGGCTTCTGGTGGGTGGTGCTCGAGTTGCTGTTCCTTGCGGCCCATACTCCGTCCCGGCAAATGGCGGCCGTCGCAGCCCTTGTGATGCTGTGCGTCGGGTTTGGGGCGCTTACGGCTCACCGCAATCGGGATTGGCATGACAATGAGCGCCTGTTCCTGGCCACGCTGCGCGAGAATCCGGACAGTCTTCGCGTCCACTACAATCTCGCCGTGACGTACGAGGACCTGATTGGCAATCTGCCGGGCGCCCGCCGGCACTATGAGGCGGTCGTCCGTCTGATAGAACGCCAGTCGGGCGATGAGGAGACCGCGGCGGACGCGCGGCTTTCGTTGGGCCGAATCGCCCTGCGGCAGGGCGAGTACGATCGGGCGGCCGCGCAGTTCAGTGCCCTGGCCGGACTGAAGGGGGAGAAATTCCGTCCGCAGGCCATTGCGGCCATGATGGGATTGGGCAAGGCCTTCCTGGCGTTGGGCGACATGCCGAATGCCAATGCCTGCTTTCAGCGGGTAGTCAGCGTGGATGCGTCACAGGGACCGGAAGTGGAAGCCCTGCTCTCCGGGAAACCCATCTCCTAAGCCGGTCTGCAACACGGAACGAGGAGCGGGAAATGCGCGAACTCACCAGGCGGGATGCGTTAGCCACGGCCGCGTTGGGCGCGGCCGCGCTCTTTGCGGGCCGGACTTGGGCGCAAGCTTCGGAAAAACGTCTCCCGAATATCGTGTTCATACTCGCGGACGACCTCGGCTATGGCGATGTAGGATGCTATGACCAGCGCGACATCCTCACCCCGTGTCTGGACAAGATGGCGGCGGAAGGCACGCGTTTCACGGACGCCTACGCGGGGAGCACTGTGTGCGCGCCCTCGCGCTGCTGCCTGATGACGGGCCTGCATTCCGGCCATGCCTATGTGCGGGGCAACCGGCTTGTGCCGTTGCGGCCACAGGACACAACCGTCGCCGAACTGCTCAGGCAAGCGGGTTATGCCACGGCGCTGATCGGGAAGTGGGGTCTGGGCGAGCCGGAGACCACCGGCATTCCGAACAGGAAGGGTTTCGACGAGTTCTACGGATACTTGAACCAGGCGCACGCGCACAATTACTACCCCGAGTATCTCTGGCGAAATGAGCAGAAGGAACGATTAGAGGGCAACGAAGAGGGCAAGCCGGGGGTGTCTTTGAAGCGCGCCCAATACAGTCCCGACCTCATGGCGAAAGAAGCCCTGGATTTCATCGAACGAAACAAGGCGCGTCCGTTCTTCCTGTACTTCTCCCCCACTATCCCGCATTCCAACAATGAGCGCCAGCACGAAGACGGCAACGGGATGGAAGTGCCGTCGGATGCGCCGTACACGGACAAGGCCTGGCCGCAGGAGCAGAAGAACAAGGCCGCGATGATTACCCGGCTGGACCGGATGGCGGGCGATGTGCTGCAGCGTCTCAAGGATCTTGGCCTGGACGAGAACACGATTGTCTTCTTTACGAGTGACAACGGCCCCCACAAGGAAGGCGGGGATCCGGCGTTTCTGAGGAGTTCGGGACCGCTGCGCGGCATCAAGCGCGACCTCTATGAAGGCGGGATCCGCGTCCCGATGATCGTCCGGTGGCCGGGCAGGGTGCCCGCGGGCCACGTGAGCAAGTTCCCTTGGGCGTTCTGGGACCTCCTCCCCACGCTCGCCGAACTTGCCGGAGCGAAGAGCCCGTCCGGATTGGATGGCATTTCGGTTGTGCCTGCGCTGCTTGGCAACGAGGCACAACAACGGACGCACGAGTATCTGTATTGGGAATTCCACGAGGGCGGCTTCAAGCAGGCCGTTCGCATGGGAGACTGGAAAGCGGTCCGCCCAGGAACCAAAGCACCGCTCGAAGTCTATGCGCTGGATACGGATCCCGGCGAGGCGCACAACGTGGCCGCCGAGCATCCGGACATAGTCCAACGCGCCCAAGCGCTCTTCACTTCCGCCCGCACGGAATCCAAGGAGTGGAAGACGCCGGCCAGTTAACGTGTCCTCCGCGCGTTGCTGGTCCCCTATCCACTTAATGTAAAGCCCGGCGCACGGAAAGAGACGGGAGCTTACGCGGCCCACTTCTTGAGGTAGCCATGCAGTGTTTTTCCGCTCACCCCAAGGATCTGCGCGGCACGGGATTTGTTGTCCCCGCAGTACGCAAGCACTTTGAGCACATAGGCTCTGGTTACCTCCGCCAAGGACATGTCGAGCGATATGCGCGTGTCGTGAAAAGGTTCGTGCCCCAAAGCGTCGTAGGGCGGCGCCGTTGGCGCAAGAGTCTCTGCAGCGGGGACTCCGGCATCCTCCCCCCTTGCCGGGCCTGCCTCGACGGGTGCGGCCCGGTCCGCATTGTGTTGGGCAGCGCCGGCTGGAGACGGCGGGAGGTGTTGCGGCAGCAATACGCCTTTTTCGGCCATCAGCGCGGCCTGATAGATTGTGTTTCTGAACTCGCGAATGTTGCCTGGCCACTTCCAGAAAGATCGAAGCCAGGAGAGGAATTTCCCGGTCCGTTCGCGCAAGGGCGGCAACGCGATTCGGAAGACCTGAAGGCGATGCAGCAGATTTTCCCGCAAGAAGCCTTGGCGCACCGCCTCCTGTAAAGAGGTGTTCGTTGCGGCAACAATACGCACGTCCGCCTTGAAGTTCGCCTTCCCGCCCAGAGGCCGAAAAACACTGTCTTCCAGCACGCGCAACAGGGCAACCTGAGCGCCGTCGTTCATCGTGGTGATTTCGTCGAGGAACAAGGTTCCGCCGCACGCTTCGGCGAAGCGGCCCACTTTGTCGTTCTCGGCGCCCGTAAACGCGCCTTTCACGTGCCCGAACAACTCGCTGGCGACTGGTTCCGCAAAAAGCACGCCGGTGTGCTGCAGCACCTCTTCCTTGTACCTCTCTTGAGTTCCTTCACTCAGGCCCGGTTGTTTCCAGTGCACTTCTGCCAGCAATAACAACGGGAGAAGCGATTCACTTTCACGACCGCGGCATTTCAGAGCGAAGCGCGGCCGCACGGAGGATGGGCCGCGTGGAATAGGAGCCCGGTGATGCGTTATGTTCCTGGGAGGACAGGGTACGGAAGCCGGCAGATCAACGGCGTAAGGAGCAAGTATGAGCAGCGACTCTGCACCGCAAGGATGTTGCGCGGGGAAGGCCTGTTGCGGCATGGACCGCCGCACGTTTCTCAAGGGTTCCGCCGCGGCCACGGGCGCGGCCGCGCTGTTGGCCGCCGGTTCGGGCCGGGCGGCCTCGGACGAGGAGAAGCAGGCGCTGGAGGCCTGGACGAAGTCGCTGTATGAGCCGGGGGCGCGCCGGGTGTATCGCGGGGAAGAACTGAAAGAAATTGCGATGCCGATGGGCGGCATTGGCGCGGGACAGGTCTATCTGACCGGCAGCGGCCGGCTTGACCGCTGGCAAATCCTGAACAACTTCAACAGCGGCGCGCATGCGCCGGGCGCCTTCTTCGGGGTGTGGGCACGGGCTCAGGGGAAATCGCCTGTGGCGCGGCTGCTGCAGGAAGGCGATGCCGAGGCCATCTCGGGGATGCCCTCCGTGGCGTTCTCGGGCGAGTACCCCTTTGCCTGGATTGACTATGAGAACGGGGATACGGGCTTGCCGGTGCAGGTGTCG
>CAILVY010000061.1 GCA_903837785.1 Candidatus Hydrogenedentota bacterium | reverse complement strand
ATGTCCTCTCTTCGTTTACCCGCTCAGAACCCACCAACAGAAAAGGCCGCCTTTTCCCTCTGTCGCTCGTCCGTCGCCGCTCACAAGTGAGCGACGGACGGCTCCGACGGAAAAAGGCTACTGACCCCCTCCGCAACAAACAGTTGCACTTAGAATATGAATCCGGGGGGCGTACCGCGCGACGCTCATTGACCATTGGCGGGTCTCCGGGTAGAATTCAATTGATAAGGCAGTATCGTGACGCCGGGTGGCAGGCGGTCCCTGCATTGGGTGCAGCGTTCCGCGGGCGTGAGCGGATCCGAATCGCGGGAGTCAACAGGTGGGGGAATGCCGATGAGCGGACGTGTATGGCCGAAGGGTGAGGTGTGCCTGCTGGGATTCGCAATGCTGCTTGGCGCCCTCCTGCTGGTGCTGCCCGCGCGCGAGGCGGGCGCCGTCACTTCCAATCAGCGGCTCTGGACGTTCCGGCAGCCGGATGGCACCCCGTTCCAGGCGGTTCTGATAGGAGATGAGTTCTTTGCGTATCACAAGACGCCTGCGGGGGAGATCATTGTTCAGGACACGGCCTCGGGCTACTGGTATTGCGCGATCCCGAAGGCCGACGGCACGGTCGAACGCACGAAGCAGGCAGTCGGCAAGTCCGCGCCCCAAACCGCCCTGCTGAACAAGGATTTGGCGCTGTGGCTGAAGTCGGCCGCGCTCATCGCGGACAAGCGGGCCAAGGACGTCGCGCAGAGTTTTCTCGCCAATGAGAAAGTTCCGCCCAGCGGCACGGTTCGCGGCATTCTGCTGCTGGCGAACTTTTCTGATACGACGACGACGTACACTCAGTCCGATTTCAACGGCCTGATGAACACGCCCGGGTACAGTGCGAACTCCGCGCTGGGCAGCGTGCGCGATTATTACTATGAGGCCTCGTATGGCGCCGTAACGATTCAGATTGACGTGTACGGCTGGTTCAACCTGCCGCAGACCCGGTATTACTACGGGCACAATACGGGCGGGGTGGCCGGGAACGATCAGAATCCGCGCCAGATGATCATCGACGCAATCAACGCCTCGAACGCCACAGTGAATTACGCGAACTACGACGCGGATGCCGACGGCTGGGTGGACTTCTTTGGCGTGGTGCATCAAGGCCAGGGCGAGGAGCAGAGCGGCGCGCCCGAGGACTGCATCTGGTCCCATCGCTGGAGCCTGGCATCGGCCATGACGGTGGACGGCAAGCAGATCCAGGATTATCACACTGAGCCTGAACGCCTGTATTCCGGCCTGAGCACGATCGGTGTTTTCTGTCACGAGATGGGCCACGTTTTCGAGCTTCCGGACTTGTATGACACCGTGGGCAGTTCGGAAGGCATCGGCAACTGGAGCCTGATGGCCGGCGGCTCGTGGTGCGGCCCGGGCGGGAATGGCGCCAAACCCTGTCACTTCGATCCCTGGTGCAAGGTGATGCTGGGCTGGCTTCGGCCCACGCCCATTTATGGCCCGCGCGCCGGCATTTCCATGCCCAATTTTGATCAGAATGCCGCGGCATTGCGCGTCCCGGTGGATCCCTATCAGGATGGGGAGTACTTCCTCATCTGCAATCGGTATCAGCGGGCAGGGGCGGCGGGTTCGGGATTTGATCAGTACCTGCCGGGCAGCGGCGCACTCATACTCCACATTGACGATTATGTGCCAACCAACGGGGTGGTGGCCCGCAAGAAGGTGGACGTGGAGGAGGCGGACAACCTCGGGCAACTCGACAGCGGAACCAACCGGGGTGATTCCGGCGACCTCTACCCGAACGGCGCCAGTTCGTTCACGGACGCCACGTCTCCCAGCGCGAAAGACAACGACGGCAACAACACCGGGACGGTGGTAAACAGCTTCACGGGCGGCGGAACCGCGGCCATGACCTGTTCAGTGACGCCCCGAACCGTGACCGGCAAGTACATCGGCTACGACGAGCAGGGCAGCGGCGATCTGGCGGTGGGTTGGGATGGCGACGATTATGGCTGTGTGCGCTTCACGACACTGTCGGGCGGCACGCTGCGGCGGGTGAAAGCCTTCTTCACCTACTCGGGCACCACGAACTACACGCTCCAGGTGTACAGCGGCTGGAGCGCGGGCCGGCCCTCGGGGCTCCTCACGTCACAAGCCGGCGCTCACACGGGGGTGAGCTATGAGGAAATCGTTCTGGGCAGCGCGCAGACCTTTGCCGCAAACGCGGATTTCTACGTGCAGCTGCGATACAACACCGGCGGCGCGTACACGTATGTCCTTCCGTTGGGTTCGGGCTGGAAGGCGGACAGCCGCAGCTGGATCAGCAGCGATGGCGCCGCCTACATGAATCTGACGCCCGCGTCAGGCTGGAACTTTGACTTGAATATCCGCGCGGACCTCGAGTCGGCCACGGGAACCATCAAGCAGGACGGCACGGCCGACTTCACGAACTTCACGGATGCCATCCATTGGGCGAACGCCATGGCCGGGGCCAACACCCTGACGGTGCTGGACACGGCCACCTACGTCGAGACGCCCCCTGCCATTACGCAGGCACTCACTATCCAGGGGAACACGGCCGCGCTGACGGGCAGTTTCACCTGCAACAGCGCCGGCGTGGTCATCAACAATCTCACCGTCAATGGTACGGCGGCCAACCACTTCGATGTGGCGTCAAGCGGGGCCGCGCTCACGGCGTCCAGCTGCACCCTGGAAAGCGCCACGGGGGACAACGCCCGCGTGGTGGCGGGTGCCTCGCTGTCGCTGAGCAACTGCACGGTTCGGAATGCCTCCGGCAGCGGCATCCAGAACCGCGGCGGCGTTCTTGCGCTGACCTCGTGCAGCATCTATGGCAATGCGCAATCGGGCGTGAGGAACACCACGGCGGCCTCCACGGCCACGCTCAGCGGCGGAACCGTCTACAGCAACGGCGAACACGGCCTTACGGGCGAATTCTCGGGCACTTCGCTGACCGTCAACAGCAGTGCCACTATTCGCGACAACACGCGGAGCGGGATCTACTTGACCGCTTCGGCGACGCTGTCTGCATCGAGCCTCACCCTGCAGAACAACGGGTTCCACGGCGTGCACTGGACGTCCTCCGCCACGAGCAACACGGACAACACGTTCCTCAACTGCACTTTCCAGCAGCAGAATCTCTATCTGTTTAACGTGGAAGACGGCTGCTACGTGAAGCGGGTTGAACTTACTGATCCGGTCTTTGCCGGGAAATGCGGCCAGGACGTGGCCTTCTACGTAGGCACCGGGGGCGTGGGCAGCAGCAGCACCAGCGACGGCCTGCGCATCCTGGGCACCGGCGCGGGCGCCGTCAAAGTCGATCTGGATCCCGTCATCAACGGCGGAACGCAGCGCATTGCGCGAATCCGCAGGGGCGACCTGAGTTTCGTGAAATGCCGCGGCACGGTCATGGCCGCGGACAATGTGTGTGCCGTCGATTCCTGGGGGAGCTCGGCGCTTGGCGGGGAC
Source organism: Candidatus Hydrogenedentota bacterium (assembly GCA_903837785.1). GTDB lineage: Bacteria > Hydrogenedentota > Hydrogenedentia > Hydrogenedentales > CAILVY01 > CAILVY01. The sequence goes on along the minus strand of CAILVY010000061.1, from coordinate 1,352 downwards.
GTGAAGGTGCTCCATGACCGCTGCTATTGGCGGAACGGCGCGGGCAGTTATGAAGCGAGAACCGAAGGTGGCGGCAGCGCCAAGGTGGTGGTGGATGCCGTCAATACGGCCTGGGCTTGGGACAGCGCTGCGCCGCGGAATCTCTCCGCACTCATCAGCCTGAACGGCAATCACAGCGGCATCAGCGAGGTGTGGCTGCGCCATTGCACGCTGAAGTCATTGTACAACTCGATTGGATACAACCTCACCGCGAGCCTGGTGCGCGGCAACGGGCACGTTGACGGCAGCAGCTATGCTCGTGGCGATTTGCTGTACGGCGGCTGGACGATCTTCGATGCTTCGGGTGTGACCGGCGCAGCCGGCACGTCTTCCTCCAACCTGAGCCTGACGCGTTACACGGGCTATGCCTCCGCCCCATGCGTGGCGTGGCGGACCAGCTCTGTCACGGGTTTCTCGAGTGTCCCGGCCGAAACCATCAACCTGAATCCGAATCTCTCCGCCACGGGCTATTTGCAGAATCAGGTCAGTTATGCTGCCATGAATCGCGCGGTCAATTCACCTGAAACCACGGACATCGATGGCAACGCCCGTCCGCTGCCGGTTAGCACAGTCAGGGACGTCGGGGCGCACGAGAGCAGTTACAATGATAACACCGCGCCCACGGCAGGCACGGCCAGCCCCGCGGCCACTGCGAACACGAGCCCCTTTGGGGTTCCCTACAGCGGTGCGCAGGATGAAGCGGGAGGAAGTGGCCTGAAAGTTGTCGAATTGTGGTACAAGTTCGGCCTCGCGGGCACCTGGACGTATTCCGGGTTGAGTCTTACTGCCGGCGCCGGCAGTTTCAACTTCACCCCGGCCGAAGGGCCAGGCACCTACTACTTCGACTTGGCCGCCGAAGACAACTTTGGCAATCGGACTGCCAATCCGAGTAGTGGAAACGGCGACGGGAGCACGTTGTTCGATACAACCGCGCCCACGGCGGGCCCGATCACGGCGACCACGCCGAGTCCGACGAACGCGTCGACGATCAATTTCTCGGTGCATTTCAGCGAAGCGGTGCAGAACTTCAACAATGCCGCGGATCTCGTGATTACGGATCTGGGCGGCGTAGGGCATGGCGGGGCGAGTATCAGCGGCGGCCCGCAGGACTACACAGTATCCGTGACCGGCGTGACCGGCTCGGGAACGATGACGCTGGCCGTAAGCACCGGTTCCGACGTACAGGATTCCGTTACGAACGGCTTGGCGTCGAGTGTGACAAGCGCGGCGGTGTCCATCGATCACACCGCGCCTACGGCGGGCCCGATCACGGCGACCACGCCGAGTCCGACGAACGCATCCACGATCAATTT
>CAILVY010000060.1 GCA_903837785.1 Candidatus Hydrogenedentota bacterium | reverse complement strand
GTACGGGCAAACGCTGGACACTAGTGCCGGCCTTGTGTTTTCTGTTCATCGGACTGCTGTGCAATGAAGGGGCGCTCGCCGCGTGCGCGTATCTATTCGCGTACGCGGTCTTCCTTGACGACGGCCCGCTGCTCAAACGTTGCGCCCGATTGATCCCCTTTGCGGTCCTTGTGGTGGCATGGCGGCTCGTCTACAACCACCTGGGCTTCGGCACGGCCGGGTCGGCGAGCTACATAGATCCCGTTCATTCCCCCTGGGCTTTCGCCGAGGCGCTCTTGTTTCGCGCGCCGGTGCTCTTGCTGGCGCAATGGGGCGTGCCCCCTTCCGACCCGTGGTTCTTCGCGCCGCCGGCCATACAATGGTTGTGGTGGGGCATTGCAGTCGTGGCCGCCGGGGGGGTGGTTCTGCTGCTGTGGCCTTTGCTGCGCCGGGAGCCCGTGGCCCGATTCTGGGGCGCGGGAATGCTCCTGTCCCTGACGCCCGTCTGTGCGACGTTTCCCATGGACCGGCTCCTGCTTTTTGTCGGCGTTGGGGCAATGGGACTGGTCGCGATGTTCCTCGCCCGGGTGCAGGCACTCGGCCTCGCCCGGCATCGGAGAGCGATCCGGACGGCCTTCTGGGCGCTCATTGCCGTGCATCTGCTGTTGGCGCCGATTCTTCTTCCCGCGCGCATCGGCGGTTTCTACTTCATGGGCAAGGTGATGATGGACTGCATGGACAGCGCGCCCCTTCACGGGAACGTCGAAGACAAAACCGTCGTGATGGTGAACGCGCCGAACGAGTTCCTGACGATCTATCTTCCCATTGTGCGTGCCTTCAGGGGCGAATCCGTTCCGTCCCATATTCGCGGCCTTGCCCCCAGCCAGGGATTGCCCGATCCCATCACGATCACGCGCACCGGCCCGAACACGCTGAAGTACGAGACGAAACACGGGTTCAATTGGTTCATGACACGGGACAAGTGGCATCCCTTTGCCGTGGGAGACCGCGTCGAGCTGAGCGGCATGACAGCCGAGATTCTCAGCCTAACCGCCGACGGGCGACCGCGCGAGGTGGCGTATCACTTCAGCACCCCCCTGGAAGACCCGTCGCTGGTCTGGCTGGAATTGAACCGCCTGTTGCGCTATCACCCGTTCAGGATCCCGGCGGTCGGCGAACGCGTTACCCTGGCACTCTGAGCCGGCAAGTCCGGGTGATCGGGGCACGGGCGGCCTCCTGCCGCAGCACGACGGCGGGACGCGGAGTCTATCGGCTCCGGAAGCTGATTTCCCATCGGCCTTCGCCGGGAGGCTCACGATAGGTGAAATCGACGGCATGCATCCGGACCGCCGCGAAGAGTTCCTCGCGCGTCGGGAAGTTCTTGACGATCTCGAAACGGCGTCCGTCGAACAGGGTACGTTCTTCGAGGAGGTTGCCCTCTTCATCGATACGCCTTCGGCGCCCGCGGTCGTACGGTAGTTCGTCCACGAACATCACGCGGGCTCCCGGACACAAGTGAGCGCACAGCACATCCAGAAAGGCGGGAATCCGCCGCCGCGGCATATGCGACCACCAGTGGATTGCGAAGGCGGCGTTGAAATCTTCCGGGACGCTGATCAACGCATAGGCGTCGGCCAATTCGATGCGAACATGCGGTGCCTGTGCGAGGCGCCGGCGTGCCAACGCCAGCATGCGCGGGTCACGATCAATCGCAAAGACCGACGCCGCCTCGGCGGCGATGGCGGCGGTCCAGTATCCGGTTCCGCACGCAATTTCCAGGACGTTCCGTCCGCGAAACACGGCTTGATAGCGGGCTTTAATCGGGATGCGCAGCGTTTCGACCTTCGGATCGAGATAGCCCGCGGAAGCGTCGTACTCCGGCGCCCGCGCCGCGTAATACGCCGAGGTGACCCGTACCGCGTCCATAGGCCTCACCCCCCTTTGACTCCAGCATAGGGGACGTTCCGCCAAAAGGGCAAGGGGATTTTCGGCGTTGGGGATCATCCCGTGCAGAGCCGTTACTGGGTATCAGTAGCAGGCGGGAGGGATGGAGGGGGTGGCAAGACGAGAGCCCGGGAGGCAGTGACATCGTTCCGAGGGTGGAAGGTGTGGGAATACGTGCGCCCTCCCGAATGTGATCTTCAACGGTTTGTTTAGGAGAAGATAAGGGAGGTGTCTATGGAAGTCTATCAATCGGTTGTTCGGCGCGAATTTCTCAAGGCGAACGCGGTCCTTCTTGCGGCCGCGCCGGCGCTTCTGTGCCGCGCGGGGGGCGCCAGCGGGCAGTCTGACGAAGAACACGAGGACGAGGAGAAGGAACTGACGCCGCTGGAGGACCTCATGCTGGAGCATGGGTTTGTTCGGCACTTGATGCTGGTTTGCCGCGAAGGGCAGCGCCGGCTGGAAGCCAACGAGGCATTGCCTCCGAATCTCTTTGTTGAGGTCTTCAGCCTCATGCGGTCACTGATAGAGAATCATCACGAACCCGCCGAAGAGGACTTCGTGTTTCCGCGCCTGGTTCAAGCGGGAGCGCTGGTCGGGGTGGTGGGCGTTCTGAAGGAACAGCATCGGGTCAGCCGCCGCATGACGGACAAGATTCTGAGCTTGTCCGGGAAGGAGAATCTCGAGAAGGAAGACCTCCGCAAGGAACTGTGCCGTCAGCTCAGCGAACTGATTCGAATGTATGAGCATCATGCCGTATGCGAAGACACGATGGTCTTCCCCGAGTTCCGCCGGATCACCAGCGCCAAGGAATACGAGGAAATCGGCGGCAAGATGGAGCAGCGCGAACACGAACAACTGGGCGAACAGGGAATGAGGGACGCCGCCAAACGGATCGCCGAGTTCGAGCAGGCGCTCGGCATCGATGGCGTCGTCCAGTTCACCCCGTCCGTCTAGGCGCGCCTCCGCGCGTCAGGCTGTTGTCCCGTTGATGGCCGCGGTGAGCGCAGCGATGCCCTGGGCAATGTCGCCGACCCGGTTGTCTCCGGCCTCGCGTTCGAACACATAGGTTCCGTCGAAGTCTGCCTCGGCCAGGATTTGGACGAAGGCGAGCCAGTCCACCTCACCCGTGCCGACGACGACTTCTTCGCCCCACTGGCCCTTTACGGCCGTCCGCCTGGCATCCTTGACGTGGACCTGGCGGACGTGCGGCGCGAGCAGGCGCAACGCGTCGATCGGGTCGTCCATGTCGTACAGGATCATGTTGGCGGGGTCGAAGTTCACCGCGATGTTCTCCGCGCCGAGGCGCCGCATCTCGGCCAGAAAAGCGAGCAGCGTCTGGGCGCTCTCCTGGCCGGTTTCCAGCAGGAGGGAAACGCCGTTGGCCGCAAAGATTTCGGCGAGGGCCACGACGCGGCGGCTCAGCTTGTCGAAATCGGGATCCGCGGGGTCATGCGGGAGGAAGCCCGCATGGGCATTCACGTACTTCAGGCCCATCGCCTGCGCGGTGGCGGCGGCGGCTTTGGCCAGGACCACGTTCTCTTCCCAATGCTCGTCCGGCACCACGCCGCCGGTCCGGCGAATCGTCTCCGGCGTAGTGTAATCTTCGCCGACCGTGGAGAACATGCCGGACACGATGCGGATGCCGGACCCGGCCAGGATTTCCTGCACGCCGTCCCATGCGCCGGGATCGTCGCGGTGGGGCGTAAGGCCAAGCTGGACCTTCTTCAGTCCGAGCGCGTTGACCTTCTCCGCAAGGTTCTGCGGACCGGTGGCCTGAAGCGACCAACTGCACACCCCGATTTGATCCGTCGATTGCCTTCTCATGGCCAAGTCCCTCCGATATCCGGTTATCCCGCCCAAGCGTTGAGTCTGCCGATGCGCACAGTGTAGCGCACCGCGCCCGGCAGAATCGATCCGCGTGTCCGGAAGTGTTGACTAATGCAAAAGCCGTTTGTACCATGGTGCGCAGGTGACACTGGGCACGCGGCAAATGAACTACTGGCAGGGGAGGCATCCCTGTTGATGAATGGGGCCGTTTTCCGGGCCTCAATTCGGTTGTACACAGGCGACAAAGGGGAGCGCGATGACTTACCGGCTTCAGGACCTGATCGACATTGAGCAGTTTCAGGCGTTGCAGGACCGGCTCAATGAGATCTATGCCTTTCCCTCGGCCATCATCGACAATGACGGCAACATACTGACCGCCACGGCGTGGCAGGACATCTGCACGAAGTTCCATCGCCAGCATGTGGAATGCCTGAGAGAGTGCATCAAGAGCGATCAGTACATCCTCAGCCATATCGAGGACGCCAACCCGGCGGTCAGTTACCGTTGTCCTCACGGGCTGGTTGACAACGCCACGCCCATCATTATCGACGGCGTCCACCTGGGCAATTTCTTCACTGGCCAGTTCTTCCTGGAAGAGCCGGACGTGGAATTTTTCCGTGCGCAGGCCCGGCGGTACGGATTCGACGAGGTGGCCTATCTGGAAGCGCTCAAGAAGGTGCCGGTCTGGAGCCGGGAGAAGCTGAACAGTTACCTGTTCTTCATCAAGGGCCTCATTGAGGTCATTACGGGATCAGGCCTAAAGAAGCTGCGGGCGATGGAGGCCCGGCGCGCAGCCGAAGAGAGTGAGCTGTTGTTCCAGGCCATGTTCGAGACGGCGTCGATCGGCATTGCCCAGACGGATCCATCGACCGGGCGATGGGTACGCGTGAACCAGAAGATGTGCGCGATTACCGGCTACACCGCGGAGGAGATGCTCACGTTGCGCATTCCCGATATCACGCATCCGGATGACCGGGCGCGCGACTGGGAGGCGTTCCAGCGTGTCGTGCGCGGCGAGGCCCAGGACTATCGGATTGAGAAGCGCTACATTCGCAAAGACGGGACAGTGACTTGGGTCAATGTAAACATGTCGGTCGTCCGCGACGCGGACGGGCAGCCCACACGCACGGTGGCGACGATTGAAGACATCAGCGAACGGAAACGTTCCGAGGAAGCGCTGGTGGAGAGCCGGGCGAAACTGGAAACGGCCATGGCGAGCATGACCGACGCCGTGTTCATCTCCGATACGTCGGGCCGGTTCATCGATTTCAATGATGCGTTTGCCACGTTTCACCGCTTTCGGAACAAGAGCGAGTGTGCCGAGCATCTGGCCGACTATCCCGCCATTCTGGAAGTCTACCTGGATAGCGGCGAGGTCGCCCCGTTGGATATGTGGGCCGTGCCGAGGGCGCTCCGGGGCGAGACGATTACAAACGCCGAGTACACCTTGCGCCGCAAGGACACTGGCGAGACCTGGGTCGGGAGTTACAGTTTTGCCCCCATTCGCGACAGCCAGGGAGTCATCGTGGGGTCCGTCGTCGTGAGCCGGGATATCACTGAGCGCAAGCGGGCGGAGGAGACGTTGCGCGCCAGCGAAGAACGATTCAGGCGCATGTTTCAGCATTCGGCGGCGGGCATGGTGCTCACTTCGCCCGAATTCCGATTTCGCCGCGTGAATGATGCGTTCTGCAGGATGGTGGGTTACTCGGAATCGGAACTGCTGGAACTGACCTTCCAGGATGTGACCCTGCCGGAGGACCGGGCGGCCAGCGAAACCCTTGTGCGCCGGGTTTATCGCGGGGAGCTGGAAACGTTTCAGCTGGAAAAGCGTTATCTTCGGAAGGACGGGGCGATCGTCTGGGGCCTGGTGAGCGGCACGCTGATACTTGACGACCAGAACAACGCGCCTAACATGCTCACGCAGATTCAGGACATCAGTGAACGCAAGCGCGCGGCGGCCGCGCTGCAGGCGAGTGAAGAGCGAATGCGCCTGACGCTGGACGCAGCCAACGCGGGGGCGTGGGAATGGGAACTGGTTACGAACCGGAACACGTGGTCGGACGAACTCTGGCGCCTGTACGGGCTGGATCGGCGCGTCCACAGCGCGTCGTATGAGTCGTGGCGGCAGTCGATACATCCCGAAGACCGGGACGCGGTGGAGGGGCAGGTCAGTACGGCCGTCGCGAATGGGTTTGACATCAACATAGAATGGCGCGTCAATGTCGCCGAGGGCCCGGAACGCTGGATCATGTCTCGCGGCCGGCCGATGAAGGACGACACGGGCCGCATCTTCGCTTATCGGGGGATCGTGGTGGAAGTCACCGAGCGCAAGGAGGCGGAGAAAGAGCGTTCGAAACTGGAAGCCCAGCTCTTGCAGGCGCAGAAGATGGAATCCGTGGGCCGTTTGGCGGGGGGCGTGGCGCATGACTTCAACAACATGCTCTCAGTCATCATCGGTCACGCCGAGAATGCACTCGAACAGGTGGCGCCGACGGAGCCGCTGCATGCCGACCTCGAACAGGTGCTCAAGGCCGCGGAGCGTTCCGCCGACCTCACCCGGCAACTGTTGGCCTTTGCCCGCAAGCAGATGGTTACGCCGCAGGTCCTGGACTTGAATGAGACGGTTTCAGGGATGCTCAAGATGCTGCAGCGGCTCATTGGCGAGGACGTGGCATTGGACTGGCATCCCTCGGAACCACTTTGGCCGGTCAAGGTGGACCCGTCGCAGATCGACCAGGTGCTGGCCAATCTGTGCGTCAATGCGCGCGATGCGATCACCGATATCGGCAGGATTACGATCGAGTCGGGCAACCGGACTTTTGATGAGGAGTACTGCGCAAACCACCCGGGCTTTGTGCCGGGCGACTATGTGCGTCTGGCGGTGAGCGATACGGGTTGCGGCATGGACAAGGAGATGCTGTCGCAAATCTTTGAGCCGTTCTTCACGAGCAAGGAGTTTGGGAAGGGCACGGGGCTCGGTTTGTCCACGGTTTACGGCGCCGTCCAACAGAACGGGGGCTTTATCCACGTTTACAGCGAGCCCGGCGAGGGAACGACGTTCGCAATTTATCTCCCCAGACACACGGCGACGAGCAGGCAACCGCAGGCATCCGAAGCGGCGAAAGCTTCCTCGCGAGGCCACGAAACCATCCTGCTGACGGAAGACGAGCCCGCCATCCTGAAATTGACGACGAAGATGCTTGCCAAGCAGGGCTACAACGTGCTTGCGGCGAGCACTCCGGGCGAGGCCCTTCGCCTGGCCAGGGAGTATGCCGGGGAGATCCACTTGCTGATGACGGACGTGGTCATGCCCGAGATGAACGGGCGGGATTTGGCCATCAATCTGCTGACCGTATATCCGGGGCTGAAACGCCTCTTCATGTCGGGCTATACGGCCGATGTCATCGCGCATCACGGCGTCCTGGAAGAAGGGGTGAATTTCATCCAGAAGCCGTTCTCCCCGAAAGTGCTGGCCGCCAAGGTGCGGGAAGTACTGGATCAACCATAGCGGTCGCGACGCCACAGATTCCGCGGACAAGCGTCCGTCGCTTTGACCCTTTTGCGCTTTCGTTCGTCTATTAACGTGTGGACGAAACGCGAGGAGACACCGCATGGACGAACGCGAAGCCATCGAGCGGACGCTTGGAGGGGAGGGGGAAGCCTTTGGCTTTCTTGTAACGCGTTTCCAGACACGGCTCTATGCCGCTGCGCTGGCGCGCGTCTACGATCCGCAGGACGCGCAGGATCTAGTTCAGGAGACGTTTCTCCGGGCGTATACGCGGCTTCCGATGCTCAGAAACCGGGAGCGATTTGCCCCCTGGCTCTTCATGATCCTGAGGCGCTTGTCGTTGGATTTCATGCGCGGGAAATGGAGGAAGGAACAAGGAGGGCGCAGCATGGAAACCCTGCACGACGTTGCCGGGACCTCCGCCGATCCGCGGCCGAACATCGCGGCCAAAGACGCCACAACCCGGCTGTGGACCCTCGTGGGCCAACTCGATGAGAACAGCCGGGAGGCGCTGAGCCTGTATTACGGGCAGCAGATGAACGTCGCCGAGATTGCCGAACTCACCGGAATGCGCGAAAGCGCGGTCAAGATGCGCCTCAAGAAGGCGCGAACAATACTGGGCGGCCGGGCCGCGGAACTGCAAGGCTTCTGGAGCGTCGCTCCCATGCCGGTATTCTCGGCGGACATCATGGCCGCGGTCAAAGCCGTGGGTCCCGTGAAAGCCGGGGCGGCGGCGCTGAGCCCGGTGCTGGGATGGTTCGCGTTTCTGGCCGTGCCCGGCTGGTTTCTCGGAAAGGACGCGGAGCGGTGGCGGGGCCATGCGCCCGCGGGCATGGAACGGCAGACCAAGCGGAATATCGTCCGCTCGATTGTTCTGTGCGTTGCCGTGTTTCTGGCCGCGCCGCCGCTCACCCGGCTTCTGGGGCATGACCCGCGGATAATGGTCCCCTATCTTGTGGTCGCCTTGGCGTTCCTGGCGGCGATCTTCTGGCGCGAGATCGCACTGGTCTCTCCGCGCGAAAAGGCCAAACAGTTCATCAATGCGGGGTGCGTGATTCTCCTGTTCGTTGTGATGGCGTTCAACCCGCCAAAATACTGCGTCATGGCCTGCTTCGGCGGATTCATGGCGATGCAGTACTTCCTCGTTAACAAGGCGGGCCTCGCGCAAGGCGCGGTCATGCCCGGGTGCTGGGTGGCGCCGCTGCTCCAACGCGCCGGGGCTGCCGAGTGTCTCCCGGCGCCCCTGGAACGGGCGCGGCTCAGGCCATGGCTGACCATGCTGCATGAACTGGGACTGGTGGCCCCGCCCTGCAAGACTGAGGCCGGCGGCATCCGCGTTCGGCTTCGTCTGAGGAGCTACATCGGCGAGAAGATGGCGCGGGGCGGGAACTCGTCCCTGCACGTTGATGCGCGCGGTGTGGCAACCTGTTCGATCACCCCGCGCGACTATGTGGCGCTTGCGCAGCATTTTGGCAATGACGAACTCCCGGCGCGGCGTGAACTGGGCGCCAAGCTCGGCGAATCGTTCACGAGAGGCCTGAACGCCTATGCCCAGGGTGCCGACAAGACGGCAGTCGCGGAGGCACTCGGGCTGGGCGATTGCCCGGTCAATGTAACGAAGACCCACATCTACCTCGTCAACAAGTACCTGTTTCCGCTCGTGGGCATCCTGATCATCGCGGTGTCCGTCGCCCTCTGTTTTGTGCGATGAGTGCGCCGGCGGCCAACGGCCGGGGGGTGAGGAAGCTACGGCACGAGAATCTGGACTGTCACTTCGCCTGCCCAGTCAACATACCCCTGGCACCTTCCGCGATTATCGTGTACTATAGAGGCGTGTTGTAGCCGAGCGAACGCACTTTAAAGGTTGTGCAGGGGCGCATGCCCGGCACGCCGCCGCAGCTTCAATGCGGCCGATATTGTACACGGAATGCGCGTTGTCCTGATCTTGTTCCACGAGCACTTCAGGTTGCCATTGGGAAGGAGACACGATGTGCGTCAACTAATGCTCCTTTTACTGTTGGGCGTGTTTGCGTCGTGGAGCGTGTCCGCGGGAGAACTGGCACCGCCGGGCGCGCCCGCGCCCACGATGCGAACGATGCAGGAAGTCTATGATCAGGCCGCGCAGGCCAACCGGGCGCGGGGCGGCGGCGATGCGCTGCTCTTTTATCCGCACATCGTGGAACAGCAGGGGTCGATAAGCTCGACGCCAAACGGTTTCGACACGATGTTCGTCTTTGTGGCCACCGGTCCGTATGTGGAGAGTTTCCTCAAAGGCGGCGGGGCTCCGCCGTCCGAAAAGAGCCTGACGGATGTGACTGTCTCCCTTTATCTATACGACAATGCGGGGCAGGCCGCCCTGTCCGCCACGTCGACGCCGGTGGCCTTTCCGGCGGTTTACACCCTGGGTTCCATGACTCCGCGGGTTTCCGTGACGCTGGAGAACCTTTTCCAGGTCGCGGGCGGCTATGCCAGCGCTTCTTTTCAGGGCTTCGCGGTGCTTTCCGTGAGTTCGGGCGACTGGAATGATGTGGCCGTTCAGGCCTTTCTGCTCAATTCGCACAGCAGCGCCTTTGACCTCTCGATCAGCGCGCTGGAGCCGGTGCGGGTGCAGGATGTGGCCCCCGTGAAGAGTGCCGCGCAGAAAACCGGGGAGGGCAAGCCATGAAGACCCACGAAAAGCCCCTTGCGCGCCTGTACGCCGGTCCGGCGTTTCATTGTGCACTGCTGATGGCGGCCTTGCTGCTGGCCCCGGGGATTTCGATGGCGGGAGACCTGTATCCGGCCGATGCGCCGGCCCCCACGATGAAGAATCTCCAGGAAATCTTTGATCAGGCGGCCCAGGCGAATCGGGCCTCCGGCGGGGGTGACGCCCTGCTGTTCTTCCCGTATCTGCTTGAACGGCTGGGGACGATCAGCACGACCCCATACACATTCGACACGACGATCCATCTCGTGGCCACCGGGTCGCTGACGGGGCAGGGCCTCAAGGGTGGCGCGCCGGGCGCAGACAAGACCGCGCCCACAGTGACGGTGAACCTCTATCTCTATACGAACAACGGCCAGCCGGCGACGGGCGGCGGCGGAGGCCAGGTGGCCAACCCGGCGACTTTTGAACTGGGTCCTGCAACGCCGAAGGTCAGCATCAGCCTGGAGACGCTGTTTCTGAACGCGGGTGGTTTTCCCAGTTCGCTCTATGTCGGCTATGGCGTGTTGAGCATCAGTTCGGGGGATTGGAGCGACGTTTCCGTGGAAGGGCTCCTGATCAATGCGCACACCGGCCCCGGCGATCTCTCCGTAACCCCCCTGAAGCCGGTGCGTGTCCAGAACACTCAGGCGCCCCTTGCCAAAGACGCGGCGGCCCCCTCCGCGCCGGACAGCAGCGCGGCAGGCGGTGCCGGGAAGAGGCGGCCATGAAGCGTCCATGTTCCAGGCGGGCGCGGACTGTTCCGGCCGGGATTTCCGGGCGCCTCGCGCTGTCATCTCTCCTGCTTTGCATGACGGTCCCGTGCTTTGGTGTCACGAACATCTCCAGCAGCGCGCCCTATGCGTGGGCCGAGAACGCAGGCTGGATAACGCTGCGAGGGGACTGCCTGGAGGGCGTGGTGGTGACCCCGTCCGTGCTCACGGGTTTCGCCTGGGCGGAGAACGTGGGCTGGATCAATTTCGGAACTGGAGCTAATTCGGACCCCAATGCGTTTGGCGTGATAAATGACGGAGCCGGGAATCTGTCCGGATTCGCCTGGGGCGAGAACATCGGTTGGATCGATTTCGACACAAGCGCTTTCGGAGGGTCCCAGGTTTCCATCGATCCGTCTGGACTGTTCAATGGTTTCGCCTGGAGTGAGAACATCGGCTGGATCAATTTCGCGGACGGATTTGGCGTGGAGTTGAATCTGTCCGGCGAAGGCGAGGGCGAGGGCGAATGCCCGCCGCCCGGCGAGGGCGAAGGCGAAGGCGAAGGAGAAGGCGAAGGAGAAGGAGAAGGAGAAGGCGAAGGAGAAGGAGAAGGAGAAGGAGAAGGAGAAGGAGAAGGAGAAGGAGAAGGAGAAGGCGGAAATGCAGCACACAATGCGGATGAGAACAACGACGGACTGATCGACCTCTCCGAGTTGCTCCGCGTCATTCAGTTCTTCAATTCAGACGGGTACCACTGTCTTGCGGGCAGCGAGGACGGTTTCGCCCCCGGCGCAGGCGACCAGACCTGCGCCGCGCACGCGAGCGACTACAATCCCCAGGACTGGCACATCGATTTGTCCGAGTTGCTGCGCCTGATTCAGTTCTTCAATTCTGGCGGGTATCATGCCTGCCCGGCCGAAGGCACCGAGGACGGGTATTGCGTGGGCGCGGGGTGAGTTCCGGTTCCGCCGCCCGCGGCGTGCTTCGGGAATCGGACGTATCGGACGTATCGGCCGAACGGACGGATGAAGGGGGCGGAGCGTGCGCGCCGAAGCACGGACTCATGTCGATTGCTCCCTAAAGTACCGGCGAGGAGACAGTGAACTTGGTTTCGGGCGCCTTCGCGGGTCGGGGCTGGCTCGCTCTCCCAAGCTTCGCCCTTGCGAGCGAGGCAGGAGGGCAAGGCCATTCAGAGCCACGGGTTGTTTCCTGAGGATCAGATGATTACATTGCTTGTGCATGGGTGCGAATCATCGAGATACCGGCGAAATGATTTATCGTACTGAATACTGTTCGAAACGATGCCTTTTGTCGAGTCTATGTGTTCTCGTTTCGGCGTTTGCCGCCGCAAGTGCCACCCCACCGCTGGTCCTGGAGCAGAGCGGCCTGCGTCTGGGTTTCGACGCAGGAAACGGCCATCTCGTGGACCTGACAGATACCCGCGCAAATCACGTATTCCTTGAGGAAACGGCTGGCGCGCCCGGCCTGTGGGAGTTGCAGTTCATGGCGGATGCCCGGGGCACACTCGGGCCCGCGGCGGCGGGGACATTCGTCCATCGCGAGCTGTCCGGGGCAGGCATCGAACTGACCTGGAAGGATTTTGGCCTTGCGGAGGCGCCGGACCTCGCGGTTACGGTGACCGCCGTGCTCGACGCGGCCGAGCCATTGAGCCGCTGGCGCATTGCCGTGGAAGGCCCGGGCACGCTTCGTATCGCGAAAGTGGTGTTCCCCCGCGTTGCCTGGATTGCCCGGCAGGAAGAGGAGGTGTTGGCGGTCCCGTACTGGATGGGCGAAACCACGACGAAGGCCCGCGCCCTGCTGTCAGCGGGTGGCAAAGGCCGGCGGCTGGATTGGGAGTACCCCGGCCGGATGTCGCTGCAATGCCTCGCGTTTTACCGGGAGAATGGCCCGGGACTTGCGCTCTCGTGCGAGGACACGGACGCGCGGGCCAAGACCTTTGCGGTTTTCGGCGACCCCTCCGGGAATGTGGGTTTCGCAGTGGAGCAGTTTCCCGAAGTGGCCGATAACGGCTCGAACGGGTATCAGTCGCCCTATGATGTGCTGCTGCGGCCTTTCACGGGAGACTGGTTCACGGCGGCGGAACAGTACCGGCGCTGGGCGCAGGATCAGGCCTGGGCGCGGGCCGGCCGGGCGCGGCGCGAAGCCATGGCGCAGTGGGTGCCGGCCACCGCACTCTGGGTTTGGAACCGGGGGCGTTCGGACGGCGTATTGCCGCCGGCGGAAGCGCTCCGGGATCGGCTGGGCCTTCCGGTCAGCGTATTCTGGCACTGGTGGCATGGCTGTCCCTACGATGCGGGTTTTCCCGAGTATCTGCCGCCGCGCGAGGGCGCGGAAGCGTTTTCGGCGGCCGTGTCCGCGGCGCATGCGCGCGATGTACACGCCATCGTCTACATGAATCAGCGGCTGTGGGGGATGAAAACGAAAAGCTGGACGGAACAGGGCGCGGAGCGTTACGCGGTGAAGGGCGCGGACGGCAAGGTGCACGCGGAGGTCTACAACCGCTTCCTGCCGGTGCCGTGCGCGCCGATGTGCATGGGCACGGCGTTCTGGCGGAACACGTACGCGGATCTCGCGGAGAAGGCACTGTGCGGATTGGGCGTGGACGGCATCTACATGGATCAGGCGTGCTCGAGCCTGCCGTGCTTCGATCCGGGCCATGGGCATCCCCTGGGCGGCGGCTCCTACTGGATGCGCGGATTTCAGACGTTGTCCGAAGACATCCGGCGCCGTTCGGCACCGGTGCGGCGCGCGGTGCTCGCGGGCGAAGGCTGCGGCGAGGCGTGGCTGCCGTATCTGGACCTGATGTTGAGCCTGCAAGTGAGCGTCGAGCGCTACAGCGCCCCGGGCGAGTGGGAACCCATTCCTTTCTTCCACGCCGTGTATCACGATTGCGGGATCTTCTTCGGCAATTATTCGTCGCTGACGATTCCGCCGTACGACGATCTGTGGCCGAAGGAACATACGCCGAAGGACCCGTTGCAGCTGCTCGACCGCAAGTTCTCGCGACAGTTCTGCCTGGAGCAGGCGCGCGCCTTCGCATGGGGGCAGCAACCCACGCTTGCCAACTTCCTTCCGCAACATCTGGAAGAGCGCGCGGAGGAACTGGAGTACGTGATTCGGCTTGCGCGGCTGCGCCACGCCGCCGCGAAATACCTGCTCTCCGGAGTGGCGCTTCGTCCGCCGCGCGTGGAGGTTCCGCAGTTCGAACTGGACATGTCGCGGCTTTCCATCTACGCCGGGCAAGGCGAGACAGTGAAGGAATACCGCAAATCCTGCCTGCCCGTGCTGGCGAGCGCGTGGCGCGCGGCGGACGGCAGCGTGGCGGTCGTGCTCGCGAGCATTCTGGACCACCCCGTGGAATTCCCGCTGCGCCTGGACGCCAGGACCTACGGCATCGCGCCGGGCTGGCGCATCCGGATGCTGACGGAGTCAGGAGCCACATCCCTCGGCGAAGCCGCAGCGGACCCGCTTGAACTGCCCGTGTCCCTGCCAGCGCGCGGGGCCGCCATCTACACGTTCAGCAAGGACTGAGACTCATCGGAAGATCGGCGACAACCCTCTGCACAAGGGAATCCTTCAGAGCGTATCGGAGGCCCAAGCGGAAGCGGTGCGCGGGGCGCACCTACTTCGGCTTCACAAAGAGGAGGTTCGATTGGCGATCTTCGGGGAAGGCCACCTTGCAGGCGCCGCGGGTGAGCTTTTTGCCGGAGACGGTGTTCTCATTGCCGTAAACGTCCTCGATGCGATACTTGCCATTGGCGTCGAGCAGAGGGAGCGCGAGCGGATACTCGAACTGGCCTTTGGCGCTCCAGCGGAAGAGCAGCACGGCGGCTTCGCGCTTGTCCTCCAAGTAGAAGACGACGCCCGCGGCAGGTGCGCCGGGCTTGGGCGGGAAGAGGTCGTAGCGGTGACTCTCCTTGTACGGATTCAGGCGCCGATAATGGGCGATTTCCTCTACGATGATCTCGCGCTGGTGCGGCGTGAGCCTGGGGAGGTCGGCGACGATGCCCCAGGTGCCGGGCATGGACGAACGGCAGAGCAGGCGCAGCAGTTCGTCGTCTTTCGGAGGCGTCTGGTCGGGATTGTTGCTCCAGCGGCAACACACGGCGGGGAAGAGGAAGTCCATGGCGTTCAGGGCGATGGAAATGCTGTCCCGCGCGAGGTCGCGTCCGGTGTGCCCGCCGTCGCGGAGCCATTGGGACTGGGTGAGCAGGACCGAGAACTCGTTGATCATACGGCCGCCGCTCTGGCAGTTCTCGATCATGAGTTCCGGGTGTTTCCGTCGGACGTCGAGGAGGGCCTTTTGAAATGCGGCCACGTTCTTCATGCGGCCGGCACGGGTCTCTTTAGTGAAGAAGTCCTGATCGTATTTCCACCACGCCATGCCGTAGCGCTGGCACAAGAGGTCCACGTGATCACCCAGGAACTTCGGGAAATCCATGTTGGCGTAATCGAGGAGGTACCCTTTGATGAATTCGCGGTACATGCCCGGCACGTCCACTTCGGGCGGCAGCTTGTCCGGGGCCGCCGTGACGAACTGGGGACAACTCCACACGCCCGGGCGCGCGTGATGATCTTCGGCCGATTTCAGAATGGCCTCGAACTCGCCGGGCTGGAACTTCGCGGGGTCGGGCGTCCATTGTCCCACGGATTCGTACCACCCGGCGTCCACGATGAAGTAGTCGAATCCGAAGGGGTCCATGTTCCCGACCTGACGCTTAAGAAAGGCCGCATCCACTTTGAAGCGCGTGGTGTACCAGTTGTTGTACGTGAGCGGATAGCCGCGTTTCGGCCCGCCGTACAGCGCATCGCCGAGGGCGGTCTGCTGCCGGAGCCAGGCGGCGCGTGCCTGGGTTTCGCCGGCCTCATGCACCGCGGCCACATGGAACCGGGGGCCTTCGATGGATTCGCCGGGCTGCAGGACCAGTTGGGTTTCGTCCGGCGGCAGGAAGACGCGGAAATTGAACGTGTTGTCTTTCCCGCGCAGTGCCGCTTGCCATCCGCCGCACCACTCCAGGCCGAAGTACAGGTGCTCTTTTCCGGCGGCAATCCGCCAATACGGATGCATGCCGTGCTGGGGATCGTCCGAACTGTGCACCCGGCTCTCCCATTGCACGTCAAAACCTTTGGCGAAGTCCTGATCGACGCGTTCGAAAGAAAGCGGGCGCCAGCCGCGCAATTCCGCCGCGCCCGGCAGGGCCCATGCCCCTGTCCAGGCCGGAAACCAGGCCACCGGCAACGGATCCTTGCCGAGATTTGTCATCGAAACGCCCATCCGGCACAACGAAGCCGGCTTGAACATTTCCACTGTCCACGTCACACGCACGCGCCCCGTCCATTCCCGATCGAGCGTGGCCCGGCTGAACACGCCGCTGTCCGTGCGTTTCCAGTCCTCCGCGGGATTCGCCGGCGGGGCGCCGTTCGTCACTTCGGCGGGAAGCCACTGCGTGAGCGTGGAGGCTGGATCTTCCGCGCGGAAGACCTCGCTCGCATCGCCGCGCCACAGGGCCGAGGCCAGCACCGGCGCGCCGTCCGGCGCCGTGGACAGCGTGATCGTCCACTGGTCGTTCGCAAGCTCCATCGCCGCGCTTTGGCACAGCAGTCCGGCAAGCAGGATCCAACTCATGGCAACACCTCCCGTTTCAGACTGCACGAAATGCGCGGCGGCATGCAAACTGACTCGATGTGCGCGTTGAAGCGGTCTTCGGGCGGCACGTAGAATCACGACAGGAGTCATTCGCAACCCGGAGCGTATTTCCATGATTGCCCCATTCGCTTTTGCGCGAACCCCCCGGATATTGTTCGGCGCCGGGAAGGCGGCGGGCCTCCCCAAGCTTCTGCGCGGTTTTGGGGGCGCTGCGCTGCTCGTGACGGGCCATGGCTCGTACAAGACGGCGCAGTGGGATCGCCTGATGGCGGATCTCGGCCGCGATGGTACCCGGCACGTTCACGTGACGCTTCGGGGCGAGCCGTCGCCGGACTTCGTCGATGAGGTGGTGCGGCAGTTTCAGGCCGAGGACATTGGCGTGGTCGTGGCGTGGGGGGGAGGCAGCGTCGTGGACGCGGGCAAGGCGATTTCGGCGATGCTTCCCCGGGGCGAGTCCGTTCTGGATTATCTCGAGAGCGTCGGCGCCAGGAATCTGCCCGACGGGCGGAAGACGCCCTTTGTGGCCGTTCCGACGACGGCAGGCACGGGCAGCGAGGCGACGAAGAATGCAGTGCTGAGCCGGATTGGGACCGGCGGTTTCAAGAAGTCGCTGCGCCATGATGACTTTGTGCCGGACATCGCCGTGATCGACCCGGAACTGGCCCTGCATTGTCCGCCGGAGGTAACCGCGGCGTGCGGCATGGACGCGTTCACACAGTTGCTTGAAGCATACGTGTCGCCGATTGCCTCGCCCCTGAGCGATGCCCTGGCCTGGAGTGGGCTCGAATGCGTGGCACGGAGCCTGCTCCCCGTGTGCGGCGAGGGCGCCGAAGACCTTGCGGCGCGCGAGGACATGGCCTATGCCGCGTTGATGTCGGGCATCGTCCTGGCCAACGCGGGCCTGGGCATCGTCCACGGCCTGGCGTCGCCGATCGGCGGCCGATTTGCGATTCCGCATGGCGTGGTCTGCGGCACCCTGATGGCGGCGGCCACGGCCGCCAACATTGCGCGGCTCGAAGCGGAGTATGGCGAAGCACATCCGGCATTGAAGAAGTATGCGCGCGTGGGCGCGCTGCTCGGCCACCCCCCCTACCCCCCCGTACACGGGGGGGTGGGACTCGATGACCGCTCGATCCCCGCAAGACACGGGGGGGTGGGACTCGATGACCGCTCGATCCCCGCAAGACACGGGGGGGTGGGGATCGATGACCGCTCGATTCCCGCAAGACACGGGGGGGTGGGGCGAGGTGCGCTGCTGTTGATTGAGCGATTGACGGAGTGGACGGAAGCGCTTCGGATTCCCCGGCTCGGCGCATATGGCATTGCGGCCGCGGACCTTCCATGTATTGCGGCGCAGGCGGAGAACAAGAATAATCCCGTGCCCCTGAGTTCAGAGGAGATTCTCCGGATCCTCGAAAAGCGAATCTGAGCTTTTGACAGGGCGTAGGATGCGAAGTATAGTTGTAAGGACCCCATCTGTCGAAGCTTCGGAGCATAGTCCATGGATCTTGATGACCGCTTCTTCCGGTCGCTCGCGGAAGACCAGCCCGATGGCCTGTATGTCGTTGACACGCAACGATCTATCCGGTACTGGAACAAGGCGTCGGAACGCATTACCGGCTTTGAAAGCGCCGAAGTAATCGGAAAATGCTGTGCGGACAATATCCTTCAGCATATCGACGGCACCGGAAATGAGTTGTGCCTGACGGCCTGCCCCCTGGCGGCCACGCTGAAGGACGGCAAAGAGCGTCAGGCGGCCGTCTACCTGCATCATAAACAGGGCCACCGGCTTCCCGTTCATGTCTCGGTCGCGCCGCTTCGCGATGAACAGGGCGAGATTGTCGGTGCCATCGAGTCGTTCTACGACAACACTCCGATGATGATGGCGCTGGCGGACATGGACGAACTCAAGCGCACGTCGCTGGTATGTCCGGTCACCGAGGTGGCCAACCGCTCCTACGCCGACAAGATGTTGGCGAGACAGCTCGTGGACACGAAGAAGAACGATATTCCTCTGGCGGTGCTGTTCATCAACATTGATCGCTTCAAGGAGTTCAACGACGCCTTTGGACATCAGGCGGGCGACCTGGTACTCAAGATGGTGGCGAAGAGCCTTTCAAACGGTTTGCGCCCGAACGACCTTCTGGGCCGCTGGGGCGGCGGCGAGTTCATCGCGATCATGCCGGGGATCAAGGGCTTTGAATTGGAGGTGACGGCAAGCCGTCTTCGGGTGCTCGTGGAATACTCGAGCCGGTCGCTGAGCGGCAACCGATTCACCGTGACGGTTTCCATCGGGGCGGTCATATGCCGGTCGTTGGATACGACCGTGTCGGTGGTCGAGCGGGCCAGCAAGCTTATGTTCGAGAGCCGAAGGTTGGGTGAGAATAGGGTGAGCCTGGATACCCGGATTTGACAGGAGTGCGAAGATGCGTTGTGTTCCGCGGCTGATCGGCGTGTTCATTCTCGGATCTTGCTTCTGGGCGGGCGCGGAAGACTGGCCGTCCTATCTGCACGACATGGCCAGAAGCGGCGTCTCCCGAGAGAAGCTCACGCTCCCGCTCCACCCGCAATGGACCTATCAGGCAAAGCACGCGCCGTGCCCCGCCTGGCCCGCGCCCGCCAAGCGCGATATCTGGCATGAGATCCGCGAACTGAGTCCCGTGGTCACGTATGACCGCGCCTTCCACGCGGTCATCGCCGAGGGACAGCTCTGTTTCGCGTCATCGGCCGACGATCAGGTCTGCTGCGTGGACGCGGCGACCGGCGACCTGAAGTGGCGTTTCTTGGCGGAAGCGCCCGTCCGTCTGGCGCCGAGCCTGGCTGCGGGCAAAGTGTATTTTGGCGCGGATGACGGCTGGATCTACTGCCTGAAGGCATCCGACGGCGCGGTGGTGTGGAAGCAGCGGCCCGCGCCGGACGACCGGCGCTATCCGGGCAACGGGCGCCTCGTGTCTTCCACGCCGGTTCGCTCGGGCGTCATCGTGGACCAGGGCGTGGCGTATGTGTTTGCCGGGCTGTTTCCCGATGAGGGCGTGTATTGTTGCGCGCTGGACGCGGAGACGGGAGCGATCCGCTGGACGCAGAAGCAGGAGGATCTTTCGCCGCAGGGGTATCCGCTCGCGTCCGCCACGCGGCTCTTTGTGCCCACCGGGCGCACGAGCCCGATGATGTTCGACCGGGTCTCGGGCAACGCGCTCGGCCAGCTGGCCGGGGGCGGCGGGGCCTATGCGATTCTCGTGGACGACGCCGTGGTCAGCGGGCCGGGCGTCAAGGCCGGCCAGGAACTCACTTTCGCCGATGCCGCGACGAAGGAAGGGGTGGCGCGATGCGAAGGCACGCACATGGTTGTGGACGGCCCCATGGCGTACATTCATTCAAAAGAAGACATCAAGGCGCTTGACCGACCGAAGTACCTGGCGCTGTCGGCGGTGTGGAACCAACGGAACGCGGAACGGGCCGCGCTCGACAAGCAGCGCGATGCCGCGAAGGGCAAGCTCGATACCGCGGAAGTCAACCGGCTCAGCGCGCTCATCAAGCCCATCGAGGCCGCGATGGACGAAGTCCAGAAACAAATGGACGCCTGCTATCTCTGGAAGAAAGCGTCCGATTGCCCCTATGCGCTCATTCTTGCGGGCGACCTGCTGATCGCGGGGGGCGACGGCAAGATAGAGGCGTTCGGCACCCGTGACGGGGCCGGGGCGTGGCGTGCGGAACTGCCGGGACGGGTCTATGGGCTGAGCGCGGCGAACGGGCGGCTGTATGCGAGCACGGACCGGGGCGCGGTGCATTGCTTTGCCGCGCAGGCCATGGACGCACCGAGGGTGATTGCCGAGGCGGCGCAGGAGCAGCCGTACCCTCAGGACGAGTTCTCCGGTCTCTGCCGTGACACCGCCGAGGCCATCGCCACGCTGGCGGGCGCGGATCAGGGGTATTGCGTGATCGTCGGTTCCGGCGAAGGGCAACTCGCCCATGCGATTTGCCAGCGCACCCGCCTGAAAGTGGTCGGGCTCGAGCGCGATCCCGCGAAAATGGCGCTGGCGCGCGAGAAATTGAGTGCGGCGGGCCTCTACGGGCCGCGCGTGGCGATCCTGCCGTGGGACGGCGAAAAGCTGCCGCTCAGCACCTATTCGGCCAACGTGATCGCCTCCGAAGAGGCCCTGCTGACGGGGAAGGCGCCAATCCCCGTGGCGGAAGCGCGCCGCGTGCTTCGGCCTTATGGCGGCGCGGCCATCCTCGGCCATCCGAAGGGCGCGATGCCGCGCGAATCGCTCGCGGCGTGGCTCGGCGAATCGGCCGACGGCCAGGTCGTGGAGTCCAAGGGGATCTGGGCGGTGCTGCGGCGGGGCGCAGTGCCCGGCGCGGGCGAATGGACGCAGTTGTATGCCGATTCCGGGCACACCGCGTGCAGCATGGACGAGGTGAAAGGGCCGATGCAGGTGTTGTGGTTTGGCGAGCCCGGCCCGCGCGACATCGTGGACCGGCATCACCGGCCCATGGCGTCGCTGTTCAAGAATGGGCGCCTCTTCGTGCCGGGCGACGACGTGGTCATGGCCGTGGATCCGTACAACGGCACGCCGTTGTGGCGGCTGGAGGCCCCGAACATGCGGCGGGTGGGGGTGATGAAGAACGCGGGACAGATGCTGATTACGGACGACGTATTGTATCTCGCGGTCAAGGACGAGTGCTGGGGCATCGACCCGAAGGACGGGTCGCGGCTCTTCACGTTCAAGGCGCCGAAGCTGGGCGACCGCACGAGCGACTGGGGTTACCTCGACTGTGTGGGAGACACGCTTATCGCGACGTTCCAGACGCCGGGCGCCTCCTTCAATGAACTGAGCCTGAAAACCGTCAATACGCTCGAAGGCGACTATCGCCCGGTCATCATGAGCGACGGGATCTTCTGCATCGACCGGCACACGGGCAAGGAACACTGGCGGCGGCAGAAGGGCGGCATCCTGAACGACACGATCGCCATTGCGGACGGACGCGTGTTCGCACTGGAATGCCGCAATCCCGAAGTGAAGAAGGATTCCGACGGCCGGGTCGTGATCAGGAATTTCCTCGAGAAGGACGCGCATCTCCTCGCGCTCAACCTGAAGAACGGCAGAAAGGCCTGGGATCAGCCGGTGCAGTTCCCCTTCCATCACATTCTATATTTGAACGGGGCGGAAGGCGTGTTGCTCGCGTCGGGTTCGTACAACGAGAAGAGCGAAGTCTACTATGCGATCTTCGCGTATGACATGCGGACGGGCAAACCGCTGTGGAACGCGCCGTTCCGGGCGCTCGACAACCGCAGCGTCGACGTCGCGGCGACCGGCGGCAGTCACGGCGAACAATGGCAGCATCCCGTGATTATCGGCGATTCCGCGTATCTCCGGCCGTTTGCATTCAACCTGCACTCCGGGGAGAAGAAGGAATACAAGCTCGAACGGGGCGGCCACGGCTGCGGCGGACTCACCGGTTCCGCCTACTACCTCTACGGGCGCGGCAGCAATCCGCGCATGTACCCCGTCGACGTGCCGGCCACGGACGGGGTCCGGCTCACGCGCGTGTCCCGGCCCGGCTGCTGGCTGAACATCATTCCCGCCGGCGGCATCATCATGATCCCCGAATCCAGTTCGGGCTGCACCTGCGCCTATCCGGTCCAGACGTCCTTCGCGTTTATCCCCCGGGACACCCTGTAATCCTGCTTCAGGCGCGTGTGGACGTAATTCATTGGACCCGGGAGCGGGGCTGTGGTACAGTGATGTGGACGGAAGGCTTATCCTGGCCGGTCAGATGCGAGAGATCGTTGCCGGTGCAGGTCCAGGGTTACACACCTGATCTTTAGGGAGGAAATGTACAATGTCCAGGCGTGATCGCATCTATGTGCCATTTGTCCGGGTAATCGTGTGCCTGTTGGCAGTCGGGTTGTTCGCCGGGGGCGGCGCATTTGCGGAAGACCCGGATCTGCAGTTGAGCATTTCGGATCCCCTGGATCAGACCCTGAGCTCGGGCAGCGCGGAGCTGCGCTCCGTGCTCACCCTGAGCAATACCGGGGGCTCGCCGCTCGACTGGGCGCTGAGCACCGACGCGCCCGCCATCCTGGTGTATGCGGATGATTTCATTCACACGACTCCGAACACGCTGGTGGAGCAGGCGCTGCGGCAATTGGGCCTGGCCTACACGCTCAACAATGACCAGAGCGCATTCACGACGGCGTTGAGCAGCGGCACGTGGGATCTGGTGATTTTCGCCCAAGACTCCATTCCCCTCTTTTCACCGACCGCGGATGCCCTGTATACCTACGTGCAAGGCGGCGGACGGCTGATCTTTCATTCGTGGAACATGAGCGGTAATCCAGCTCACGCTCTCTTTGCCGGGCTGGGCGTGGTGTTTCAAGGCAACGATACCGATCCTCCGGACCCGGTCTACTTTTGGGAGGTTGGACACCCCCTCTTCAATACGCCGGAGAGTGTTCCGCCATTTCTGACTTTTGGCTACACTTCGCCCGGGTTCATTTACGGTGAACATGTGAGTGTGACCGGGTCGGGATCCGCGATTGCGGGTTTCACGCCGGCACCTTCTGCGAATGATGCGGCGCTGGTCGTGGCAAACGACGGACGGACCGTCTTCCGGGGCTTCACGGATTTTCAGAGCAACGCCGACGCGGACACGGACGGCGTGCTGGACGGCATCGAGCTCTGGGTCAACCTGATCCACTCGATGCATCCGTCGTGGCTGCGGGTCTCGCCCGCCTCCGGCAGCATCCCGGCCGGCGCCTCGGCGAACGTCGAAGTGACGTTTGACGCGATGAACCTGCCGGATGGATTCACCGACAGTGCCTCGCTCACGTTCACGACGAATGATCCCACGCCGCCGGGCGTTCTCAGTGCGTCCATTTCCGTTGATGCGACTGGCCAGCCCGCGAACGACTCCTGCTGGAACGCGCTTCCCGTCACCGAGGGAACACCCGTGTCCGGCAGTAATGTGGCGGCCACGGGTTTCGACGTCTCCTCGTGCGGCAACAGTGACGACACGGACGTCTGGTACGTGTATACGGCCGTCGGAGATGGCATGGTCACCATCGACTTGTGCGACCCGGCCACGGACTTTGACACAACGCTGTCCGTGTTTGACGGTTGTGGCGGCGCCCAGTTCGTCTGCAACGATGATGCTTGCGGCCTTAAGTCACAAGTGGAAGTGCCGGTGCGCGCGGGGACGGATTATCACATACGCGTGGCGGGATATGCAGGCGAAACCGGTAATTTCGTGCTGAATGTGAGTGCCCCGGTCCCTCCCGCAAACGATGACTGTGCGAATGCCGCGCCGATTGCGGTGGGTTATTCCGTCCGGGGGACCACGCTGGGCGCGAGCGGCGCCGAGACTTCCTCGTGCGCGGGGATGAACGACTCCTCTGACGTGTGGTACACGTTCATCCCCGACGGCACGTACACTGCCGTGATCACGTTGTGCCAAAACGCTGATTTTGACACGACCCTGGCCGTGTATGACGTGTGCGGCGGCACCGAACTCGCGTGCAACGATGATTTCTGCGGCACGCAATCCCGGGTTGACCTGGCGGTCACCGGCGGGACCATGTACCTGATCCGGGTGGCGGGGAAGAGCGGGGCGACCGGCAATTTCACCCTGCTGGCGGCGAGTCCGCCCATGAATGATGAATGCGCAAACGCGACCTATGTGACGGTCGGGAACGCGGTCTCCGGAACGAATCTGGCGGCCACGGGCACCTCGCCCGACGCGTGCGCGGGCGGCACTGACACCAGGGATGTCTGGTATGACTTCGTCGCGCCCCGAAATGGGACGGCCACGGTGAGTCTGTGCAGCTTTCTCACGAATTTCGACACTACGCTGATGGTTTTCGACGCCTGCGGCGGCGCCCTGCTGGGCTGCAATAACGATTTCTGCGGCACGGCCTCGCAGGTGGATGTGGCGGTGAGCGAGGGGAACTCCTATTGGGTCCGGGTGGCCGGCGCGAACGGAGCAGAGGGGAACTTCAATCTCCTGGTTTCGGAACCGCCTGCGAACGACGATTGTGCCAACGCGATTGTGATCACGGAGAATGTGCCGGTGTCGGGCACCACGGAAGGGGCCGGCGATTCCGGACCAGCATCGTGTGGCGGATTTAATGATGTGTGGTACAGCTATACGGCCGCGGGGAATGGAACCGCCATTGTTTCCACCTGTGGCAGCTTGAGTCTCACGAGTGCGAGCGTTTTCGATTCCTGCGGCGGGACCGAGCTGGCCTGCGCAGGCACGTACTGCTCCGGTGGTTACCGGGTGAAATTCAACGTAACGGCCGGCACGACCTATTTCATTCGTGTCGCGGCCCTCTCGGTCGCGGGCCCCTACACCCTCACGGTCTCGCGGCTGAACTGCGAGCACCACACCGGCGCGCTCGTACTGCTCACGCAGTGCGGCGCCGGGTCCAATTTCGTTCTGCCGGCTTTGAGCAATCTTGGGATTGGACCCGTGACTACCGTCAGCGACCATGACGAATTCCTGTGCCAGCTGCAGGCGGGAGACTGGGACCTCGTCATCGTCGACCATTACGGATTGTTCAACCTCGGCGAGGACGTTCTCGACGCGCTCACGGGTTATTACGATACGGACGGCAAGGTCATCTGCTCCGGCTTTGACCTTTTCTCCTATGCCAGTTCGCCCTTCCTGGACCGCGCGGGGGTTACGCTGAGCGGCGAGTACACTGTCGCGCAGCCGGTCTACCAGTGGTTAAGCTCTGCGGTGTTCGACACGCCGAACGTGGTCCCCGATCTGGTCACGCTGAATGACAACTGCCACATGGACGGGCAGTACTTGGAGCCCACGACGGCGATAGCCCTGGCCGGATACACGACGGGCGCGTCCGTGCCAACTCAGGCCGCAATTACAGTCGATCCGGCACGCCGGCTCATCCTGAACGGCTTTGCGCCCCAAAACGTCAATCAGGATGCCAATACGAACGGCAAACCGGACATGGTGGAACTGTACGAAAACGAGATTTCCACGCTGATGTATCCCCCGGCGAACGTCGTGCTCTACGGGGCTTCCTCGCCCGTGTACGGCTGCACCGGGAACAGCACGGCGCCCATCACGATTTCAGTGTCCGGCGAAGCAGGGGTGACCGTGCCCGTGACACTGAGCACGCAGGGCCTCCCCGGAAACAGCGTCGGCAACTACTCCATCAATCCGGTGGCGGTAGACACGTCGACGGAACTGACCATTGACCTGGTCGACGTTGTGGCGGGCGAGTACGACGTGTTGGTGATCGGGGAGGCGGCCGGCGTCCTGCCCGGGCGGACCACGATCCATCTGGTCGTGGCGGATGCGGCCCCCACGGCGATCCCGACGTTGCTGTACCCGGCCGATGGCGAAGCCAATGCGGGGCAACCCAATGTGATGTTATCCTGGGAGGCGTTGACGGGGGTGAACGCCTACCGGGTCGAAGTGAGCGGTGACCCCGGATTCTCCACGACGATCGCGAGCCAGGAAGTCTCCGGTACGTCCTTTGCGGCGGGCGGCCTCGTCGCGGACCAGACGTACTATTGGCACGTGGCCGCCGTCAATGACTGTGGCACGGGGACGTTCTCGGCCGCCTTCAGCTTTGTCGCCCATGACCCGGGCTGCCCGGGCAGCATCGAAGTGACGCAGAGCGTGGACCCCAACACGATTACCCCCGGCAATTCGGTCTCCTGCAACGGCGGGGGATTGCACGCGGACAACCACTATCTGCGGCGCTTTGACCTCAGTGGCAGTGTCGGCGCGGCCACGGCCTTCCAGGTTTCCTGTGTCCGCATCGGCGTCGAGCAGGCGTCCGGCGGGGGGCAACCCGTCACGGTTAATCTGTTTTCGATTCCGAAGGGCACACCGCTGCTATTCGCCAACTGCCTGCCCATTGGCTCGTTCACCAATCCGCTCCTGCCCGATATGTCGATGGCTTTTGCCAGCTTTGGCGTGTCCGGGCTCTTGAATGATGTGGCCAATAACGACCTGGTGGTGGATATCTTCACTCCCTCGGGCCAGACTACCGGGCGGAGCTTCTTCCTGGGCTCCAATACGGCGGGCGAGACCGCGCCCAGCTATCTGGCCGCTGCGGATTGTGCTGTACCCGAACCGGCCACTATCGCCTCCCTGGGCTTCCCGAATATGCAAATCGTGATGCTGGTCAAAGGGGAAGCCGTGACCGGAGGTGAAGGCGAGGGTGAAGGCGAGGGTGAAGGCGAGGGCGAAGGCGAAGGCGAAGGCGAGGGTGAAGGTGAAGGCGAGGGTGAGGGCGAAGGCGAACCGGCGCCGATGACTTGTGCTGCGGACGCAATCTACGGACAGGCAGTGACGGACACGCCCCCGGGCTTCTTCTACTTCAGCGACAGCCTGCTGCCGTATGAGGCATACGAACGATTCACGGGCCTGAGCGGCGCCATAGGTGGTGTGGCATGGTGGGGTCTGGGTTTCGATGATGCTCATGGCATCCCCTGTGCCCGAGATAACGCCCACTTCACGATCCGCCTCTATCAGGATGCCGCAGGGATGCCGGGAACACTTGTCAGTACTGACACGGTGACCGCAATTGTCGCGGACACCGGCCAAAGCTCCGGCGGATTGCCGGTCCTGTATTACACGGCCACGTTGAGTGCGCCAGTCAATCTGGTGGACGGCTGGATAAGCTTGGTTGGCCAGGATGAAACCGACTGCGGCTTCGGGTGGTATATCGGCAGCGGACCGGATTCCTCCTTCGTATTCTCGGTTTCCGGTGTGCCGAGTGTTACGGGTTATGACTTGGCGTTCTGCCTCCTTCCCACACCTGGCGAGGGCGAAGGCGAAGGCGAGGGCGAAGGTGAGGGCGAAGGTGAAGGCGAGGGTGAAGGTGAGGGCGAAGGTGAGGGCGAAGGTGAGGGCGAAGGTGAGGGCGAAGGTGAGGGCGAGGGTGAAGGTGAGGGCGAAGGTGAGACCGGGTGCCATATGTCGGACCAGAATTGCGACCACCTGGTGAATCTGTCGGAACTTCTGCGTGTTATCCAGTTCTTTAATTCCGACGGGTATCACTGTCAGGCGGGTACGGAAGACGGATTCAATCCGGGGCCGGGAGACCACACCTGCACGCCGCACGATTCCGACTACAATCCCCAGGATTGGCGGGTGGACCTGTCTGAACTGCTGCGTGACATCCAGTTCTTCAATTCCGGCGGGTACCACTATTGTCCCGGAGAAGGAACGGAGGACGGTTTCTGTCCTGGACCCTGATGGCGACTAATGACGTGCATGCGATGCGCGGGCGGCCGGGTGATAGCCTGGCCGCCCGTGCCACTTTAGCGAGAAGATCCATCGAGGTTTTTTTCTATTGCCACCTGAAAGTAGTCGGGTGTATCATTGGGACATTCGTTCGTCGGCGCTGCGGGGCAATGATGTATTAGGAGGGATGAGCGGGGAATGGGCGTGGGAATTATGGCGTGGTTGCGATGCGTCCGGAGACGGGTGTGTCCGCGTGCCGCCGTGCGTCTGAGTTCTCCACTGTTGCTCACGTGAGAACGTTCTTCTTGAAGCAGCTCTGTCGATGCGAAGCCTCGCATGAAGAGTCGTTTATGGGGCCGAGGCCGGTTGGATCGTAATCGGGTGTGTTGACTGAGGGAAGTAAAGGAGTCTCAGGCATGGGTACGCGCAAGGTGGGAATCGCGATGGTCATGGCATGGGTTCTGTGCATGTCGGCGCTGGGGGATTTGGGTGCCGGGTCGATCCTGTGGAAGACCCCGGGAAATGCGGCGAAGGTTGGTGCGGCGGAAGTGGCGACGGTGCTGGGGGCGGGCTCCAGCCGGCATGTGGTGATTCAATTCGCCAAGCCCATTTCCGCCGCGACCCGGAACGGGCTCGACGGCGAGGGCATTCGCCTGCTTCAGTACCTCGGCTCGAATGCCTACTTTGCGAACGTGACCGCCGGGTCCGGGGCGGTGAAAGCCGCGGCCAAGGGCGGTGTGGCGGCCGCCTTCGAGATTGAGGCCGACTGGAAGCTACATCCCATGATTGCCGCGGGCGCGTTGCCGTCCTATGCCGTGTTCCCGGTTTCCCGGGGGGGGGCGGAAGGGAATGCCGACAAGTCGGAGGGGGCCGAGGAAAGTGTCGCCGCCGTGTACATCATCTTTCATCCTGATATCCATTTGGAATCCGACGGCATGGCCGCATTACAGCGTCACCGCGGCGTGCTGCGGCATTTTGTTCATCTGATCAATGCAGCCGTGGCGTGGGTGCCTGAGGCGGAACTCACCGCGCTGGCGTCGGAGGATGCCGTGCAGTGGATGGAGCCCCCCTTGCCGCCGCTCAGTGCCACGAACAACTCGAACCGCGCGATCACCGGGGCCGACGTGGTCAATGCGGCGCCCTACAATCTTGACGGCACCGGGGTGGGCGTCCTGGTGTATGACGGCGGGACGGCCCGCGCCACCCACGTGGATTTCGGCGGCCGCCTGCGCGTGCACGACGACAGCGGCATGGATGACCACCCGACGCACGTCGCCGCGACGATCGGCGGGAGCGGCCTGGCCAGTTCCGGCACGTATCGCGGCATGGCGCCCGGAGTCACCCTCGAATCGTATGGATTTCAGGACGACGGCACGGGCCAGTGGCTCTACACGAATCCGGGCGACATCGAGGCAGACTACAGCGAGGCGATCAGCAGCTACGGCGCGATGGTTTCGAACAACTCGATCGGCACGAACGTGGCCTGGAACGGCTTTCCCTGCGAATGGGAGGGCGACTACGGCGCGACGGACATTCTGTTGGACTCCATCGTCCGGGGCGGGCTGGGTTCGCCCTTCCGCATTGTCTGGGCGGCGGGCAATGAGCGCGGCGGCGCCTGCGGGTCCACGTATCACCTGACCGCGCCCCCCGCCAACGCGAAGAACCACATTACGGTTGGCGCCCTGAATTCCAATGACGATTCCATGACGAGTTTCTCGAGTTGGGGCCCGTCGGACGACGGCCGCATGAAGCCGGATATCTCGGGCCCGGGATGCCAGAGCGACGGGGACACGGGCGTGACTTCCTGCACCGCCTCCGGTGACAGTGCATATGGGACGATGTGCGGCACCTCCATGGCCACGCCAACCGTGACCGGTCTTTCCGCGCTGATCCTGCAGGCGTGGCAGCAGCAGTACCCCGGCGAGCCGCTCCCCCGCAACTCGACGCTGAAGATCCTCTTTGCGCACAACGCCCAGGACCGCGGCAACACCGGCCCGGATTATCAGTTCGGCTACGGGTCGGTCCGGGTGCAGAACAGCATCGACTTCCTGCAGAACAACACGTTCGTCGAACGCGAAATCATCCAGGATGAAGAGTGTCTCTTCTTCGTGCATGTGCCGGCGGGCACGTCACAGTTGAAGGCCACGCTGGCATGGGACGATTATCCCGGAACGCCGAACACGGTCCCGGAACTCGTCAACGATCTGGACATCGTTGCGGAAGCCCCTGGCGGCGGGCTCACGCACTACCCCTGGACTTTGGATCCGGCCAATCCGTCCGTGCCCGCCGTGCGCACCACGGCCGACCACCGAAATAACATCGAGCAAGTGCTGGTGGATTCACCGGCCGCGGGCACCTGGACAATCAAGGTGAAGGGGACGGCGGTGCCGCAGGGCCCGCAGGTGTTCTCCTTGGCAACCACGCCCGATTTCAGCACGGCCACCCAAACGGGCGTGATCGCGCTGAATGCGGCGGTCTACACGTGCAGCAGCACGGTCCAGGTCACCGTCAGCGATACCGGCCTGAACACGAATTCCGCCTCGATTCAGACCGTGACGGTCAAGGCCGCGTCCACCAGCGAGGCGGCTGGCGAGTCTGTCGTGCTGACGGAGACCGGGGAAGACACTTCCGTTTTTCGCGGCACGATCGCCGTGTCGGACACGGACGCTTCCGGCGTGCTGAAGGTGGCGGCAGGCGATACGATTACGGCAACGTACGTTGATGCGAACGATGGGCTTGGCGGCACGGATGTGACGCTCACGGACACGGCGCTGGTGGATTGCCAGGCCCCGACGGCCTCGGGGGTGCTGGCCGACGACATCACGGGCCGCGCCGCCGTGATCAAACTCACCACGGATGAAGCGTCGCGCGTCACGGTCCATTACGGCACAAGTTGCGCCAGTCTGACGGGGACGGTGGCCGGCGGCGCTCTGGCCACGAGTCACAGCCTGAGCCTGAGCGGCCTTACGGCGAAGACAACCTACTTTTTCAACCTGGAACTGTCGGATGCCGCGGGCAATAGCGTCACGGACGACAACGGCGGCACCTGTTACAGTTTCACCACACTGGATCAGCCCGACTATTTCTCCGAGCTCAATGCCGCGTATGGCCTGCAGAACAAGACGCTGTTCTTCGTGCCCGATGGCTCGACGAGTTTCTATCGCGCCTGCAAGGAAAGCGCCGCGGCGTTTCCGACAAACCCCGCCGGGGGCACCACGCTTTCGTTGTCGGACAACAGCTACGCTTCCGTCACGCTCAGCGGCGGCGCCCAGGTGAGTCTCTATGGCGTTTCCTACAGCACGTTCTATGTCGGCAGCAACGGCTATATCACCTTTGGCAGCGGCAGCAGCAGTTCCAGCGAATCCTATTCGAACCATTTCAGCTTGCCTCGGATCTCGGCGCTCTACGACGACCTGTACCCCAATGGGAACATATCGTGGCGCCAGCTTGCCGATCGCGTCGCGGTAACGTTCAATCAGGTGAGCGAATACGACTACTACGGGTACTGGGACTACAACAGTTTCCAGATAGAACTCTTTTTTGACGGCCAGATCCATATCACTTTCCTGGGCATTGACGCGATCGATGGGTTGACCGGGCTCTCCAAGGGGCTTGGCGTGCCGGCCGATTTCATCGCCAGCGATCTGAGCGCCTATCCCACGTGCGTCTGGGACGATCTGCTCGTCGCACCCGTCACGACGTTTACGGCGCTGGGCTGTGTTGGGGGCACGGTCACCCCGGACTGCGCCTCCTACACGTTGAGCAACGACGGCGCCGCGCCGCTCGCCTGGCAGGCCGATTCGCAGGTGGCCTGGGCGACGCCCGGCAGCCCCGGCGGCACCCTGGCCGCGGGGGCTTCCGAGACCGTCTCGGTTTGCCTGGATCATACGGGCTTGGCGCCGGGCGCCTATCCAGGCACCGTGACCTTTACGAACCTGGGCACCGGTTACGCCTACGCGGCACCGTTGCAGCTTTCAATTGCCGCCACCCCGCCGCCGCCCGCATCGCCCGAACCGTCGGACGGCGCGTCCGGCGTCTGGATTCTGCCGGAGTTGGGATGGGCCAGCGAGTCCTATGCGGCCAGTCCCACCACCTTTGATGTGTACCTCGGCACGGATGCGGGATCGATGGCCCTCGTCTGTGACGATTCCAGCACGCCCAAATGCAATCAGGACCAACTCGCGCCCGAGACCACCTACTACTGGCAGGTCATTGCCCGAAATGACTGCGCCGAAACTCCGGGCCCCGTCTGGTCCTTCAGCACGGGCGTCTGCGCGCCCGGCGCAGCCACAAATTCGAGTCCGGCGCCCGG
Source organism: Candidatus Hydrogenedentota bacterium (assembly GCA_903837785.1). Classification (GTDB taxonomy): domain Bacteria; phylum Hydrogenedentota; class Hydrogenedentia; order Hydrogenedentales; family CAILVY01; genus CAILVY01. Next base: position 11,176 of record CAILVY010000060.1, on the reverse strand, counting down.
CGCCGCAGACGTTTCCGCCCTCCCCTTGCTGACCTGGGAGGATTCCGCGACGGCAGTGCGGGCCGGCGCCAAAGGCTCGGTCAGAGTTCTGGCGTTCACCGCCTACACCCGCATCTCTGTGGAATATAAGCAAACACTGGACGCCATCAACACGTATTTCACGGATTATGAACTGTCCGAGACCGCGGCGCTGACCGCAACCGCGCTGGGGACCGCGCTGGCAGGACAGGACCTTTTCCTGATCCCCGCGCAAGAGAACTGGACTTTGACCGGCTTTGCGGATTTTGGGACGGAGGTCGCGGCTGTACTCCAGGCCTTTGTCGCGGGCGGCGGGCGCATCATTGTGTGCGACTTTTATCCTACCGGCGGGGTGTCAGCGTTTCTGAACGCCGCCGGGCTGGTGAATTCGACACTGGGCGGAACGTCCAGCGGCATGCCGGCGCATGTCGTGGCAACGCATGCAATTACGGAGGGCGTTTCGCCGTCGTTCACCGCCAGGGATGGTTGCGCGTTCTATTCCACCGTCGAGGACGCACAAGTCCTCGTGGCCAATGATACGGCGAACCAGCCCATAGTTGCGCTCCGGTCCTTTGGCAGCGGCGACGTGCTGCTCCTGGGTTGGGACTATTACACGTACGACGACAACATGGCCCGCATTATTGCCAATGCGATGCAATGGCAAAGCAGCGGATGTCCCACGCTCTATACGCTTTCGATGGGTCTTGCAGCCGATGCGTTGTCCGTCGTCGCGGACGGACTGGGCACGCCCGGGTTCCAACCCGACCCCCTCGCTTCAGAGACCACGTATTTCTGGCAGGTGAGCACCTCGAATTGCTGTGGGGATGTCACGGGGCCGGTATGGTCCTTCACCACGGGCGATTTCTCCCCCGGAGAGCCTGCGAACCCGAGCCCGGCAGACGGGAGCACGGGGCAATGGGTCTACAAGGACCTTTCATGGGACAGCGCGGAGAACGGCATTTGCGACAACAACTATGAAGTGTACCTGGGCACCAGCCCGGGGACGATTGCGCTGGTGGCCCAGGATCTGTCCGAAACATCGTACAGCACCGATGAGCTCACTCCGGAAACCACCTATTACTGGATGATTGTCGCACGCAACTGCTCCGGCACCACCGCCGGCCCCCTCTGGTCTTTCAGCACCGGTCCTTGCGCGCCGCTCGCCGCGGAGAATCCCACGCCCGCCGCCGGGGCAACGGGGGTAAGCGCCGTGCCCACCCTGACGTGGGAGGACCCGACGCCCACCCGGTCCGGCACCGGCGCCGCCAAAGCGGCCGTCAAGGTGCTCGCGTTCACCGCATACACGGACACGAGCAATGAATACCTGAACACACTGTCCAGCATCCGGGCCAATTTCACGGACTTTGACTTGACCGAAACCACGGCACAGACGGCCGCCGCTCTTGGCGCCGCATTGGCGGGCCAGGACGTGTTCCTGTTGCCGGAACAGGAGAACTGGTCGACCTCCGGTCTTTCCAGCTTCGGCACGCAGGTTGGGGCGGTGCTGCAGGACTTCGCGGAAAACGGGGGAATGATCATCGTCTGCGACTACACTCCCGAAAACGGAATGGTGGGGTTCGTCAACAGCGCCGGGCTCATGTCAGGGGTAGGGTCCGTCACCCGCTCGGGCGGCACCCTGGGGGTACGCGTAGTGCCTGGACACCCCCTTGTTGAGGGATTGCCCGCCACCTTTACCGCGGGCGATTATGCGCTCTACTACAGCAGCATGCCCGGAGCGACCGTCCTGATCGAGGATTCGTATTCAGGCCTGCCGGTGGCGGGCGTACGGCCGATCGGCGCGGGCGCTGTGCTGCTGGCCGGCTGGGACTTCTGGGACCCGTCCGACACGCAGGGACGCCTGCTGGCGAATGCGATCCAGTGGCATTCCGAACCCTGCCGACCGGCGTATCAAGTGCTCCTGGGCACCGCGCCCGGCGCCCTGACGGTGGTCGCGGATAACCTGAGTGAACCCGCTTTCACGCTTGACCCCCTGGCCTCGGAAACGACCTACTATTGGCAGGTGAAGACCGAGAACTGTTGCGGTGACGCCACAAGTCCGGTGTGGTCGTTCACCACGGCTGATTTCCGTCCGGGCGTGCCCGCCGACCCGGTCCCGGCGTCGGGCAGCACGGGGCTCTGGATTTATCAGAACCTGTCCTGGAGCAGCACGGAGAATGGAATCTGCGACAATGCCTATGATGTCTATCTCGGAACCAGCCCGGGCGCGCTGTCGCTGGTTGCACAGGACTTGGCCTCGCCGTACTATGCGACGGACGCACTGAGCCCCGAGACGACTTACAGTTGGCAGATCATCGCGCACAACTGCACCGGTTCCACCACGGGTCCGGTCTGGAACTTCAGCACGGGCGAATGCTCACCGGATGCCCCTGCGAGCCCGAGTCCGGCCGCCGGCGCCACCGGCGTGAGCGCACAACCCACCCTGACGTGGGAAGACCCCACGGTCCCGGGCGTGACCTTGGACAAGGCCGCCCTGAAGATCCTTGCGTACACCGCATATACCGACTTGACCGGCGAATATCCGAATACGCTTGCAGCCATCCGCGCGTACTTCACGGAGTTCACGCTCTCTGAAACCACGGCCTCCACCGCGGCCGCCCTTGAGACTGCGCTGGCCGGTCAGGATGTCTTCCTGATTCCTGAACAGGAGACCTGGTCGTCTTCGGGCTTCTTCAATTTCGGAACGCTCGTTGCCTCCGTGCTTCAGGCCTTTGTCGAGGCCGGCGGGGTGATCGTTGTTTGCGACTATTCCCCGACCGATGGCGGTGTGTGCTCGTTCCTGAGTGCCGCGGGGTTGATGCATGCGACCCGGGGCAGTACCGGCTCCGATTACCCGGCGCACGTGACGGCCGTGCATCCCGTGACGGAAGGCGTTGCCGCGTCCTTCACGGCGATGAACGGCTGCGTGACGTACACCTCCGTGAGCGACGGCGAGGTCCTGGTCGCGTCCGACTCGGGCAATGTCCCCATGGCCGCGGTGCGCAGTATCGGAAACGGCGGCGTGGTGCTGTTGGGTTGGGACTATTATCTCTACAACGACAACATGGCCCGCATGATCGCCAACGCGGTTCAATGGCTGGGCGGTCAATGCCCCGCCAGCTACAGCGTGTCAATGGGGCTTGCGCCGGGCGCGCTGAATGTGGTTGCCGAGAACCTCTCCACGCCCGAGTTCCATCCCGATCCGCTCGCTTCGCAGACCACATACTACTGGCAGGTGACCACCACGAACTGCTGCGGCGAGACGGCCGGGCCGGTATGGTCCTTCACGACGGGAGACTTCCGCCCGGGCCTCCCCTCGAACCCGAGTCCCGCCAACGGAGCGTCGGACCTGTGGGTCTTCCAGAATCTCTCCTGGAGCAGCGCGGGCAATGGCTTCTGCGACAATGCCTACGATGTTTATCTTGGCCTTTCCGCCGGGAGCATGGTCCGTGTCGCAGAAGGCCTGGCGGTACCGCGCTTCACGACGAGCGCATTGCTGCGTGAATCCACATACTATTGGCGGATAGTCGCGCACAATTGCACTGGGGACACCACCGGCCCCGTCTGGTCGTTCCAAACGGCCTACTGTGCGCCGGACGCTCCGGTCGATCCGCTTCCGGGAGAAGGGAGCATCGAGGTTCCGCTGAACACCACCCTCGCATGGAGCGAAGCGCCTGCCACGGCCACCGCCACGGGGCAATCTCGGGAGGGTTCCCCGGCCGGACTCGCCGTTCCCAGCCGCGTCGCCTTGTTCCAGGATACAGCCCCTTGGGGGAGCACGGCGAATGAGGCTGTGTTGACGGAAAACGGAATCCCGTACACCTTCTTCAGAACGTCGGACATCGGCGTGGTTGATCTGTCCGGGTATGACAAGGTCGTGGTGGTCTCCCAGCAGAGTTCCACGTTCTACACCGCGGTGCAGACGAACAGCGCGTGGTTCGAGGCATACGCCGCCGCCGGCGGCACGCTCGATCTGCACTTGGCCGCCTACTCCGGGGCGGCCGATGGCAAGATCCTGCCAGGGGGCTTCACGCTCGCATTCAGCACCAGCAATTCAGTTTCCATCGAAAACATGGATCACCCGTACATCAATGACCCCAACCCGATCACGATCGACGACCTGACGGGGTGGAATTCCTCGACCCATGGGTACTTCACGGCCTATCCCGCGGGAAGCGTGGCCATCGTGAACTATGTGACCCAGTCGGCACCCTGCTGCATGGAGACGTCTTTCGGCGCGGGAATCATTACCGCCACGATTCAGCCGGTCGAGTTCTCGGGCGCGTCGCGCGCCTACCTGGAGAATATGCTGCTGTACACCGGCCGGAGTTTCGTCTGCCCGGTCTTGTATGACGTATATCTGGGCAAAGCACCGGATCAATTGACATTGCTGGCCAAAGCGGCGGCTGGAACGTCGTACAATCCGGGACTGCTTGAGCCCTCCACCACTTATTACTGGAAGGCGCTTCCCCGCAATTGCTGCGGGACGGGCGAGGCGCCGATCTGGTCGTTCAGCACGGCGGACGGATTGCCCCCGTCGCCCGAGAATCCGACTCCGGCGGAGGGCGCCGGCGACGTTCGCGAAAGTGCGGCGCTGGCGTGGACCCTCTCCGAAGCACCCCTGTTCCCGACGACCTTCCGCGTGGATATCGGGCCGGCGCCGGATGCCCTCCAGGCGCTCGTGATGGGATTCGACGCCATGACAATCGCCGTGGAAGACCTGCTGCCGGAGACAACGTATTACTGGCAGGTCACGGCAGAAAACGCGTATGGCGAGACGCCGGGATCCGTGTGGAGTTTCAGCACCGCCGGGTGCGTTGAGAGCCCGGTGTCCAGTCCGGCGCCTGCCGACGCCGCCGTGGACATCGGCATGCAGCCCAGCCTGTCCTGGAGCGTGCCGGTAGATCTCTATTGCGACACCGCGCCGGTCTTTGATGTCTATTTCGGCGATTCGCCGGCCACGCTGGCCCGCATCGCCATCAACCTCGAGGCCGCGCATTGGGATCAATTGGCGCTGGCGCCCGGCCATGCCTACTACTGGCGGATCAGCATGCGCACGTGCTGCGGGGTCCTCGAGTCGCCCGTGTGGTCTTTCGTCACCGCGGCGTGCGCGCCAGAAGTTCCGGGCGGGCCGTCGCCTGCAGACGGCGCCGTGGGGCAGGCACTCAACACGGCGCTTGAATGGCAGGCACCCGAAGATGCCTTCTGCGGCGCGACCGATCGGTTTGACGTGTACCTGGGTCGGGTTTCGGAAACGCCGGCACCGGTATCGCTGGACCAGGAAGGGACGCGCTTTGAACCCGGCACGCTTCTGCCCGAACAAAGCTATGTGTGGTATGTCGTGCGCAAGACCTGCTGCGGCGATCTGACCAGTCCCGTGTGGACCTTCACCACCGGAATGGTTGAGGAGCATTACACGGAAGTCTTCGGGGCCTCGGGAGGAGACCTGGCGTTCAGTTCTGTCCGGTTTACGTTATTGGACGGCGGCTACGAGACCTGTTACCGGTCCGCCATGTCTTTCCCGATACCCACGACTTCGAGTGTGACGCTTGGGGATGATGATTTCCTGCGCGTCGATCTGAGCCACGCGGTCCGGGTGCTCGATGCCGAAAGCAGCACCGTCTACATCTCCAGCAACGGGATGATCTCCTTCACGGAGCCGCCCGCCGGCTACAGCGCCGCGCTGGAGGATCATTTCGCGCGCCCGGGCGTGTCGGCCTATCTTACAGACCTGGACCCGCGGGCAGGCGGGAGCATATCCTACCGGGCGATGTTTGACCGCTTCGTGGTGACGTACAGCGCCGTTCCGGCGTATGGCAGCGACCAGACGGTGTCCAGCCAGGTGGAGTTGTTCTTCTCCGGCGATATCCGCATCACCTGGCTGACCCTCGGGAGCGTCCCTGGCGTTGTCGGACTCTCCGCGGGCACCGGGGTTCCGGCGGCCTTCGTTCCGAGTGACTTCTCCGCATACACCGTGTGCCCGGATCCCGGCGGGGAAGGCGAGGAGGACGGCATTCACTCCGCCGATCAGGACGGCGATTACGTCATCGGCCTTTCTGAACTGCTGCGCATCTGCCAGTTCTTCAATTCGGACGGATTCCACTGCGAGGATGGAACCGAAGACGACTTTGCCCCGGGGCCGGGGGACACCTGGTGCAAATCGCATGACTCCGATTACAATCCCCAGGACTGGCATGTCGATCTGTCCGAGTTGCTGCGCATGTGCCAGTTCTTCAATTACGGCGGTTATCACTACTGTCCCGATTTGGCCACGGAAGACGGATTCTGCCCCGGACCCTAACCACTGAACAGACCCGCGAATGAAGGGCACGCTGCGGCGTGCCCTTCACGTCTTCCCGCCGGACGGCCCCAGCCTTTCAGCGGTCGCCCCGAGCCGCTTGCACAGACTGGACACGGCGCACTATTATTAAGAATAGTTCTCGACGTGAGGCCTGCGGACCGTGCTCTGGGGATAGGCTCTCGATGGCCGCAGGCATCGGTTGGCCAAGTGAAAGGGAGGGTACACATGCGTTTGACGATCTGTCTCCTGCTCATCCTGTGTCTGATGCCGCTGGCTTGTCTGCGCTCGCCGGAACCGGCGCCCGGAGGATTGGCGCCGTCCGATTTTGAACAGGTGGCGCCCAACGGCTTTGACGCCGAAGATCATGCGGCGGACAAGAACGATTACGCGTGGTCCATGGAATACTTTGTGCCCGATGGCGCCGAGACGGGGTATGTCTACGTGGGCACGTGGAACCGCGTGCAGCAATGGAAGGGTTTCCAGGAGCATCAGCCGGTGTACCCCGAAATCCGGCGCTATCGCCCGGACATGGCACCGGCCGCGTGGGAGCGGGTGCTGGACACGCGCGACCTGCAACTCGCGGACCATGATCGTCCCCATGGATTCCGTTCAATGAAGGTTTACCGCAATCAATGCGACGGCAAACAGTACCTTTACGCGGGCGGCCGCGGGGAGACCACGTCGCTGTGGCGTTCGGAAACCGGCGAACCCGGCACCTGGCAGGAATTCTGGCAGGAGGATCAGGAAGGTTCGATTCGGGGCATGGCCGTTCACCGCGGCCTGCTGTACATGTCCTTCTACAATGATTACGCGATGGTCAGCAAAGCCGCGGCCGAGGACAGCGCCGGGAAAGCGAAAGAAGGGAGCGCGGTGATCCTCGCGACCGACGGGCGGGACGTGTGGACCGTGATGAACGACGGCTTCGGCAACTCCAACAACGTCGGCATCTTTACATTGGAGTCTTTCAACGGCTGGCTCTATGCCGGCACACACAATCCGCTGCAGGGCGCGCAAGTGTGGAAGCTGGCGGGCCCCGACCCGGCTGCGCCGCCGGTGCGCGTGATGGAGGGCGGGGGGCCGCGCTGGCTGAATGAGGCCGCGATGACCATGCACGTGTTCCAGGACCACCTCTACGTGGGGATGCAGGCGAGCTTCATCTTTCGGATGATCGGCGGCCTCAAGGCGGCCGACCTTGTCCGGTTCGACACCGAGGACCGCATGGAAGTCATTGCCGGTCCGCACTCGCTCGGCGGGGAAAAGTCGGGTTTCGGTGAGCCCGGCAACGCGTACATCTGGTCGATGTGCGAACATGACGGCTGGTTCTACGTCGGCACCTACGACATCGTCACCGGGCTCAGCTACATGCTCTCGCACCCCGGCTACATCCTGAACATGATGGGTATCGGCGGCAAGGAAGAGACGAGTACGGCAAAAGTGCTCACCACGATTGACCTTGTCCGCCTGAAACCAAACGCCGGCGGCGACCTCTACAAGTCCAAGGACGGCGTGCACTGGTACTGCATCACCACCGACGCCTTCGGCAACCACAACAACTACGGCGTGCGCACGATCAAGTCCGCGAACGGACGCCTGTTCATGGGCATGGCGAATCCCTACGACGGCCTGGAAGTATGGGCGAGCCGCGAGCGGCCCTGATGTTCCCCCGTTCTTAGCTCCGGATGTCCTTTGACAAGGAAGGCAACTGGACCGGTCGGGCCGCAGCCCGGCCGGTCTTTTTTTACGGGCCGTCGGCTTGCATCGGCGCTCTTTCTGCACGATCTCGAAAGAAGCCGGCCATTATAGCTGTCCAGTGTGTCCGGCTCGCCCGGAGGCGCTCGAAAAGCGTATGCTTTGTGTGATTGGCAAGATGCAGGAGTCCGTCAAATGAAGTTCAGTTGTGTCGTTGTCGCGATCCTGATGAACGCGTGCGTGCTGGCGCAAACGCCGGCGGTGGTGAAGAACGTGACGGTCTACAAGGAGCCCGGACGCTTTGGGGGCTGGCCGGCGAACAACGGCATCTGGTGCTGGGGCGACGAGATCGTCGTGGGCTTTGTGCAGGGCTACTTCAAGAACACGACCTTCGGCCATGCGATCGACGAGAAGAAGCCGATGCTCAGCCGTTATGCGCGCAGCCTGGACGGGGGAGAGACGTGGGCAATCGAAGTGCCGTCCTTTCTCGATGCGGACGGCCGCGAGAAGGAAGTGACGGAGTGTCCGGGCGGCATCGACTTCAGCCGGCCCAACTTCGCCATGACCCTCCGCATGGTTTCGAGCAAGAAGGGGTATTCGCGTTTCTACTGTTCGGCGGACCGCTGCAGGACGTGGAGCGGGCCGTTCCGGCTGCCCACGTTCGAACGCAAGACGATCTCGGCGCGAACGGACTATATTGTGCTCGGGCCGCACGACTTGATCGCGTGCATGACCGCCGGCAAGGAGAACGGGCGGGAAGGCCGGCCTTTCTGCACGCGCACGACGGACGGGGGCAAGACCTGGGACTTCGTGGGCTGGATTGCGCCCGAGCCCAAGGGCTATGCCATCATGCCCTCGACGGTTCAAGCGGGTCCGGCTTCGTTTGTCACGGCGATCCGCTGCGCGGAAGGCGAACAGTACTGGATAGATCTGTACCGCTCGGACGATGCGGGGAAGACCTGGCGGTTTCTGAACAAGCCCGCCGAGAACATGGGCGGCAATCCCGCGAGCATGATTCGCCTGAAGGACGGCCGCATCGCGTTGACGTACGGGTACCGCGAGGCGCCCTTTGGCACACGGGCGCGGCTGAGCGCGGACGACGGCCGGAGCTGGGGGCCGGAGATCATCCTGCGCGGCGACGCGGGTTGCTGGGACCTCGGGTATCCGCGGACCGTCCAGCGCGCCGACGGCAAGATCGTCACGATTTACTACTTCAACGATCACCCGGATCAGGAGCGCTATATCGCGGCGACGATCTGGGATCCCGGCGCCCCGCCAGCGCAAAAATAAACGCGGGCGCGCGACGCTTACGATTTCACCTTCACTTCCTGCTCATGGCGTCCGGCGCGGCGTGCCGCGTCCCACACGAGCAGGGTCACCCGATAGGCGCCGGGCCGGGCGTACGTGTGCTTTGGGTTCCGCTCGATGGACGGCGCGCCGTCTCCGAAATCCCAGAGCCACGCCGCGCTTTGCGCCTCGGAAGTGTTGGAAAAGGCCACCTCTTCTCCGGCGTTGACCTCAGCGGGCGCGGCAAAGGAGGCAGTGGGCGCGGGCGCGGGGAAGGGCCTGGCCGGCGGCAGCGCATCGCCGGCATTGCCCGTGACGACGCAATCGCTCCACTCCAGCGCGGAGTAGTTCGCCAGACCGATGATGGCGGGACCCTTGTTGCCTGTGATCGTGCATCGCACGAAGTGAAGCGTGTCGATGCCCGCGCCCACACATTGCAGTCCGGCCCGGCCATTGCCCGCGAAGCGGCATTCCTCAAACGTGAGCCCGCGCGTGTTTCCGTTGATGCGGAAGCCGTGGCCCTCGTCGCCGGGATACCATACCGGTCCCACGCCGACGGGCATGCCTTCGAAGGTGTTCCGATAGAGGTAGTGGCACGCGATGCCGCCCGCCTCGCCCTGGAATTGCGCGCCCCATTGGATGCAGCCGCGCACGGCGTTGTGGGCCCAATAGATGTACTCCTTTGGCTGGGGGCCCGACACCGACAGCCCGATCTTCTGTCCACCGTCCACGGTGTTGTCCGTGATGACGCAATACGAGCCGATGCCTTCAATGCCGCAGAACTTATATTCGCCGGAAGTGTCCCGGATGACGTTGCGGCGCACCGCGCAGCAGTCGCTGCCGCCGATGCTGAGCCAGTGGTCCATGCGGTTGTCCTCGATCACCGCGCGATCGCAGCCGCCCCACACTTCAATCGCAAGCCCTTCGCCGTGCGATCCGGAGATCGTGTTACCCTGGATGACGAGGTCCGTCGATCCGTTGTCGCCGAAGATGCCGCCGCGTCCCGTGTTGTCGATGAAGTTGCGCAGGATGCGGTTGCGGGAGGAGCCCCAGGAGCAGCGCAGGCCGCAGCCGAAGGCGGCGTCGGGCGCGATGTTCTCGATGCGGCAATCCGCAATCTCGCTGTCCGTGAGCCCGCCTTCCCGGCTGGGATTCACGCCGGCAAAGAGCATGCCGTGCGGGCCGAACGTGTCCGTTTTCACGAGATTGCGGACCGTGAGATGATGCAGTCTCACGCCGCGCGCGTTCCCGCCGGAGATGCCCTGCGTCACGTTTGGATTGTGATTTGCGTCCAGCGTAAACCCGGCGACCTCGATCTCGTCACACCCGCTCACACTCAGCATCACGCAGGGCGCCGTGCCTTCGAAGACCAGGATGGTCTTTTCCTGGCCCGCGCCCAGCAGCCGGGTATGAGGCTTCGGGTGAATCGTCTCCGTAATCGTGTAACGGCCCTCGGGCAGCCGCACAGTGTCTCCGGGCTGTGATCGCGCAATGGCCGCCGCGATTGCTGCGGAATTGTCGCCCGGTACGTCAATGATGGCGGCGTTTGCCGAAATGGCCGCGAGACTCACGAGCAGCGCCCGGATTAAGACGTTCATTCTCTACCCTTTCCTGCGGATTCCAAGCCTATCATGTCCGGGTTTGCCGCCGCGACGACGAATTCCTTTGAATTGTGGGAGGCGGATGTGGTATATATCCGGCACTTCGCCGTTGAACAGCGGCGAAATGAAAAGGATTGAGGACAACAATGAACCGAAACGGCGCGAGCCTCGTGAACGTAACGGCGGTCGTACTCGTGGTAGTACGACTGGCGGTACTTCGCCACGCGCCGTAAGGGACGTTTCACACGGATTGAACACAAGCCCCTGCCGGCGCGGCCGGCAG
>CAILVY010000059.1 GCA_903837785.1 Candidatus Hydrogenedentota bacterium | reverse complement strand
GGCGAAGGAACTCGCCGACGTCAAAGTGATGCTGCACTGTTGCGGCGGGATTCGCGAGTTGCTGCCGGACCTGATTGAGGCCGGCCTTGACGCAATCAACCCGGTGCAGACCAACTGCCGCGGCATGGAGCCCGCAGGGCTCAAGCGGGACTTTGGCCGGGATATCACGTTCTGGGGCGGGGGCTGCGACACGCAGTTCGTATTGCCGAGCGCCTCCCCGCTGGAGGTCAAGGATCATGTGCGCCGCCAAATCGACGCACTGGCCCCCGGCGGCGGCTTTGTTTTCCAGCAAATCCACAACATTCTCGCGAATGTTCCCCCCGAGAACATTGCGGCCATGTACGAAGCCGTCCTGGAATCGGCGTAGTCGGGTATCGCGGGATCCGGCGCGTCCAGACCTGAGCGGTCTTACGCGGTCATGGTTTTGGATCGCCGCACGCGGCCGGCGTTTCCGAGACTCCCAGCTTGCGCAGGAACGTCATCATGGGGCACCAGTCCGTGAAGCCGGACTGCAGGAGGTTCAGCCCCACGAAGGCGGTGAACAGCAGCCAGTAGTGGCTGTGAATCAGGGCCAGGGCCACGCTCAGCAGCACAAAGGCTCCGGCGATGAGGCGCAGCCATCGATCAACCGTCATTGCACATTCTCCCTTCCCATCCTGTGGCGTTGAATCAATTGAGCTATCCTGTTGGGCAGCTTTGGTTTATCGTCTTCGGTGAAACTTGGAAGCATTCTTCTCCGGTCTAAGGGGCCGTATGTGCCTCTTCTTGTAACAACCCAAGACCTGCAGGAATTCTTCCCATGGAAAGTCCCCGGAGCATCCAGGCCGCCACTCCCTTCATGAGCCTGCTCACGTGCGCGTTGCTGGCGCTGTCCGCCTTCGTGGCAGTTTATGCGCTGCAACCGCCCTCCCCGGCACCGGCCACGGCGCCGGAAAGCGATTTCTCGGCGTTGCGCGCGTTCCGGCACACGCTGGCCACGGCCCAGGTCCCGCATCCGGGGGGATCGCCCGCCAACGACGCGGTGCGGGAGTACCTCGTCAAGGAGTTGAAGGCGATGGGGGTCGAAACCGAGGTGCAGGTGGCGCGACGGGTGGACGGGGCGACGGCCATCGAGACGAAGAACGTGCTGGCGCGGATTCGCGGCACGGCGAACACGAAAGCCTTCGCGATCGCCGCGCATTACGATTCGGTGCCCTACGGGCCGGGCGCGACCGACGACGGCGTTGGCGTGGTGGCGATGCTGGAGACCGCGCGGGCCGTCAAGGCGGGACCGCCATTGAAGAACGACATCATCTTCGTCTTCACGGACACGGAAGAAGGCGGATTGCAGGGCGCGAAGGGCTTCCTCCTGCATCCCTGGGCGGAGGAGATTGGCGTCATGCTCAATCTCGAGGCGCGCGGCACCTGCGGTCCGTCGATGATGTTCGAGACGAGTTCGGGAAATGGGCGCCTGATCGCGGAACTCGCCAAGGCGGGCGTCAGCGCGCGGGCGAGTTCGATGATGTTCGACGTGTACCGGCGCATGCCTTTCAACAGCGACTTCACAGTGTTCAAGAACATAGGGATGCCCGGGTTGAACGTGGCGTGCGTGGATAATTTTGCCTACTACCACACAATGAATGACAGTCCGGAGAACATGAATCTGGCGACGCTCCAGAATCACGGTTCCTACACACTCGGGCTGGCGCGGCATTTCGGGAAGCTCGATCTGAATCAGCCGATGAGCACCCAGGACGCCATCTACTTCAACACCATCGGCTCTCATCTCGTCCATTATCCGATGACGTGGGGGATGGGCGTCGCGGTGTTGGCGGCGGCGATGTGCGGGATTGCCGTGGTTCTCGGGCTGCTTCGGGGCCGCCTGAGCCTGTTGGGGTTGTTGGGCGGCATCGGGGCGTTTGGCGCGGCCATGCTGTGTGTCAGCCTGTTCACGCTGATTCCGCTGGCCATCGCGTATGGGCCGGCCAAGCTTTACACGCAGTACACGACTTCGATTACGCACCTGCCGGACCTGAAGGCCCTGTATCACAACAGCCTCTACGGGTGGGCCCTGGCGGCGTTCGCCGTGTGCACGTTCGCACTGTGCCATCTGGGGTTTCGCCGGCTGTTTCGCGTGGAGAATCTTGCGGCGGGCGCGCTGATCTGGTGGCTTCCCCTGTTGGCCGTGCTGCAGAAGATGCTGCCGGGCGGCAGTTACTATGCGGCGTGGCCGCTTTTCTTCAGCAGTCTGGGGCTGGCCTTGTGGTTCCTGCGTTCGAAGGAGAAGCCGCTGCTGCCCTGGCAGGCGCTTGCTCTTGGCCTGTTTGCGTTGCCGGGCATCTTCCTGCTGACGCCGGCATATGAGGCCCTCCTTTCCACGGTGATGATTTTTCTGGCCCCCGCGCTCGTGCTGCTCTTTGCCATGCTGCTCGGGCTCGTGATTCCACAGTTGGAGCTGATGGCTTCGGGGCGGAAGTGGTGGCTGCCGGCGATGTCGGCGGCCACGGGACTCGTACTGCTTGCCGCGGGGCTGTTCAGCAGCGGATACAGTCCCGAACGCCGGAAACTGAATTCGCTCGCGTATGCCATGGACGCGGACAAGGGCGAAGCGTTCTGGCTGAGTCCCGATGAAGAATTGGACGAATGGACGGCGCAGTTCTTTCCGTCGATGGGTCCGTCCAATCCGCGTGGCACGCTGGAAGCGATAGACCCGGGCGACAGCAGCGAGTACTGGCGGGCGTCCGCGCCAGTGGCGGGTTATGCCGGCCCGCAGCTGCAGGTGATGCGTGATGCTACGAGTGGCGATACGCGCGAAGTGGTCCTGCGCATTACCGCGCCCGACAAACCCTCGGAAATGTACATTTGGCTCAATTCCGGCGAGGAGATCCTCTCGACGGAGGTTTTCGGCAATGAGATTCGGGCGAGAAGAAGGGATTCGAGCCTGAAGTTCCGCAACTTCCCGCGGGAGGGCGCGGACATCACGTTGCGCCTGCGTGCAGGAAGCGGATTGAGCATGCGGATGACGGAGAATCTACACGGTCTGCCGGAACTGTCCGGCATTCCGAAACGGCCGGAGTACATGCAGCCTGAGCCGAACACGATTCGCCGGGACAAAGAGCTCCGGAGTGACAACATTCTGGTGAGCCGCGCGTTCGAACTGCCCAACTGAGGCGGAGTGGGAGGAAGCCGGCGATGCGTGTGCGGCAAGTGATCCAGCGTGGTTGCGCGGCCGCGGGTCTGGCCATCCTGCTGGCGCTGCTGCCGGGAGAAGCGCATGCGGCAGGCCCGCGCACGCATGCAGAAATTGGCCGCCGAGCGTGGCGTGATTTTCTCGTGGAACTTGAACCCATGCTGCCGGGCCTGGGCGAGATCCAGCAGGATCCCGATGCGATGCGGGCGTTCTGGAGCGGCTGCACGTTTCCTGATTTTGCGCAGAACGGGATCCATGACGAGGCCGCGGAGTTCTCTCACTGGTACCGGTTTCAGCGGGCGCATTTTGACTACGTGAAGGCACACTATCCGCCGCCATGGAATGCAGATGCGCGGCGGCATCTGGCGTTCTTCTTCGGCGTTCTGTGTCATGGGGTGGGGGACATACCGTGGCACTTCGACGAGTGGGGGCATCAGGCCTTCATGAACGCGGCCTGGGAGCATGACGGCCGCAAGAAGGAAATCGAAGCGGCGGGCGAGGTGTTTTGCCACGTCCAGTATCGCCTGAAGCCCGCGCTGAGGGGCAGGTATTGGTGGCCGAAGGAGGAGATGCAGGCGGTCTTCGCGAATACGGGCTTTGCCGTGACTGCGGAGCAGTTGGACCGCGGTTGCCGGGTGCTCGAGAAACAGTGGCACAAGGGCAGGGTGCTGGGCCCGCTCGTGTGGCCGTACGGGCTGGCCGCGTACGGGTGGACATGGCGAAACCTTGCGGGTTATTACTACGGGGGCCTGGACAACGGGGCAGCGTACTCGGCTTCGTGCATCGCGTATTACTATGCCCGCTTGCACGATTGGCGCTACTATCAGAACATCCAGATTCAGAACAACGCGTTTCCGGAGCGTACGCCTTTCTTGCCGTGTCAAGACACGACGGTGCGGGCGGATGCGCCCACGCACGCGTGTGGCGGGGAACCGCTGCTTGAACTGAAGGGAGGGGGAGCGGCGGATTGCCGGGCCGTGCTGCTTCGTTTTGACGTCTCAGACTGGCCGCAGGACAAGGCGATCACGCAGGCCACGCTCGCACTGTATCTCAAAGAACGGCGCGGTCCGCGAGAACGAACAGACAGGGTTATCGGCGCCTATCGGGTGAATCGCCCGTGGACTGAGGGCGCGGCCCACTCCGACCCGGCATCAGGATTCGCGGGGGTGCCGAGCGACGGGAACGACGCCACGTGGATCTTCAGCGGAATCCGTGGCGAAACGTGGTCCATGGCGGGGTGCAACAGCATTCCGGGCGACCGCGAGCCGGAACCTGCCGCCCGGTCCGTTGTCCGCCGCAAGGAGCCGTGTGGACGCTGGATCACCTGGGACATCACGTCCCTGGCAAATGACTGGGCGGCGCATCCTGAGCGGAATTTCGGGCTGCTGCTGCACGAGACCGGAGACGTGTCCCGGAGTCCCGGCAGCCTTGTGTTCTACTCCTCGCAGGCCTTTCGGGCCAACGCGGGAGGACCCGGGGACGGGCGTTGCACGGCGCGGCATCCGATCCTGGTGCTGCGCGGACAGTGACTTGCCGGCCAAGGCTCACACGAGCGCGTTGAGGCGTTTGGCGACGCGGTGGATTTCGGCTTCGGTGATCGTGTCGTACATGGGCAAGGCGAGCAGGCGGGGGAAGAGTTCGCGGATCACGGGGCAATCGGGGTCTTCGAGCAGACTCCCGCAGTCGTCCGCGATTTCGCCTTCGAGGGCGGCGTCGATGCCGTGCAGCAGCATCCGCCGCCGGATGGACGCGGCGGTCACGGGCAGCTTCACCACATAGAAGTAATAGGTGGATTGCGTGCCGGGCAGGATGCGTTGCGGGCGGATGGCGTCCTTCAGGAGCGACGACAGCAGGGCGGCACGTTGCCGGCGCCGCGCGACGCGTGCATCGAGATCAACGAGTTTCCTGAGGCCGAGCTGCGCCTGGATCGGCAGATAGCGTGCCGAGCCCGAGGGCACTTGCTGGGCGCCGCGATAGGCGCGTTCGACCAGCGCTTTCAGCGAAGGCGTGGCAACCATGAAGAGGAACGGGAAGGCCAGTCCGGTCCGGAAGAGCGTTTGTTCCGTGCGGACCGTCTGCGCCTTCTTGCGCAGGATGGAGACATCGCTGGCGCCTGCGCCGTTCTCCCTGCGGATTCGCTCAATCAGTCTGCGGTCCGCACTGACCACCATCCCGCCGCCATAGGTGTTGACGGGCTTTGTCGGCTCGAAGCTGAAGAAGCCGGCATAG
This sequence comes from Candidatus Hydrogenedentota bacterium, assembly GCA_903837785.1. Classification (GTDB taxonomy): domain Bacteria; phylum Hydrogenedentota; class Hydrogenedentia; order Hydrogenedentales; family CAILVY01; genus CAILVY01. The sequence continues at coordinate 18,852 of CAILVY010000059.1, read as the reverse complement.
CCGAAGGTTCCGGTCTGCTTTCCCTGGAACGTCGCACCCAGCGAGTGGGCGCAGTCCTCAATGACGGGAACGCCGTGCCGGTTGGCCACGTCAAGGATCGCGTCAATGGCGCACGGGGCCCCGAAGGGGTGCAGCGCCAGAATCGCTTTCGTGCGCGGGGTGATCCGGCGTCCAACGGCATAGGGGGACATGGCCAGCGAATCCGGATCGATGTCCGCTGGAATGGCCTGTGCCCCAAAATGCTGAATGAGCGGAAGGAGGTCCTTAAGGGTGTAGGCGGGGACGATGACCTCGTTCCCGGCGGCGAGCCCCAGATGCTCGAAAATGAGGCTCATGCCGCGGCGCCCGGAACTGATGGCCGCGGCTTGCGGCGCCCCCACGTAATCCGCCACGGCCTGCTCCCAGGCAGAGACGAGAGTCTCCTCCGGCATCTGGCCCTTGAAGCAGCGCTGCAGGTCCTGCCATTCGCCTTCATAAGTGTGTGCCCGGCGGCGGGGTATCATGGACGCGTTTCCTTCCTCTACGTACGGGCGGCATTCTGACATGCCCTTCCGGCGGGGCGCAACAGATCGAATGCGCGGCGGGATAGAAGAAGCGCCCTCATGCGCCGGGACTGTGGCGCATGAGGGCCCGGTTGTGGGGGGGTAACCGAATTACAGCGCGGCCTTGGCGGCGGTGCCCATGTACTTCACCCACGCCTCCATCACCTTCGAGGAGATGTCCACCACGTTCTGGATCAGGACGCTGGCGTCCGTGTCCACCGATTGGACGTGGAACTCACTGGGCGACTCCTGCACGATCACCATGGTCGAACTGCCCACGCTGCACGTGGCTGTCTTGCTGAAGGGGCGGCAGATGACGGGCGCTGTGAGCACGGCACGATAGCAGGGATCGCTGGGGGTGAGCCTGTACACGCTGCACGTCTGATACCCGCCAAAGGTGGTTGAGCTGCCGGAGGCGGAGTTCGTGGCACTGAGCGCGTCCCTGAGATAGGTGGCGGTCCGGCTGTGGTGCGCCAACGTCACTGTCTTCAGGCTTTCGATATCCTGGCTCGCGGCGTCACGCTTGGCGGCAGCCTCCTGTTCTTCGGCACTTGGGGTTGCGGCAGGTTTCCGCTCCTTCTGCAGGTTGGCGACGGCCTTCGACGCCTCATCAAGTTTCTTGTGCGCCATTACGTCCGCCTTCTGAATGACGGCGCCCCACATGGACCGCTCCGCAGTGAGGAAAGAGAATACACGCGTGGTGAACTTAAGCGCTTCTCCCTCAGAGGGCCCCTGGCCAAGGAGCGCTGCGCCCTCAGCACTGAAGTCATCGGCCTTGGCGAAGCTTGCACTCCTCAGTTCGTCGTATTTGGGCGCGTAATTACGGAGCAACTGCCCGAAGGCCACGTTGCCCACGGCCGCGGCAACCTCGTCAAAGGCTTCTTTGTAGCGGCACAAGGCGGTGCAACTCAGCCGGATGGCGTTTATCCGTTGCTCCTTGAGCGCCTCTTGCTGTTCTTTCTTCGATTTGCCGCGAATCTCGATTTCGTTATAGCGCAAGCCGGAAAGCGGGTTCTTCGCTCCGAGTTCAATGGCGCTGCCGGGATTTTGCTGCTCGACCGCGGAGTACACGGCCCCGGCATCCAGCATCTCCACCTTCACTTTCATCTGGCTCGCACAACCGGCCAAGCAGACCAGCGCGGAGAGCACAACGGCAAGTATCAAGTTGCTTTTCATGGCTGGGTCTCCTTGGGATTGTTCATGATTGCGATGTGTCTTGGGTGTTGCCTTCGGCAGCGGCGCTGCTGTCCGGCGTCACCGACGCGCCCGTGCCGTGGTCCAGAATGGCGATCAGTCCCTCTTTCAGGGCAGGGTCCAGACCGGGCACCGTATTCACCAGCGCCTTTAGGGTCTTGAGATTCTCCTGGCGCTTTGCCTTGTGCTGGGCGGCCTCGGCGTCCCGTTTGGCCTTGAACTGTTCGGCCATAATTTCCACGTTGCTGATGGCTGCGTCGATCTTGTCGCTGTACTTGGACAAGTCGATATCCTGGGCGGAGGTCCAGAAGACCAGTCGTCGGAAGGCATGTCCGTCGGCCGTCTTAAACTGGCCCATTGAGCACAGGTCGGCATCGGACAGGCTTGCCAGCCAAATCTGGCGCGCTATAGCGACAAGATGCCGCTCCTGATCGTCGCTTGTCGCGACTCTGCCGGCTTGGTCCTTCTGGGCCTCGGCACAGGCTTTCAGCGATTCGAGAAACATCGCCTTGATCTCGTCAAAGGCGCGCAAGTTCGCATCAGGGGTGTCGACGATCGGGATTCTGGGCTTCGAACCCTGCAACGTTTCGAGTGCAGCCGCGCTGAGGTAGGCAGCGTTCATGTTGTACTTCTGGACGAGGTGGCCTCCACCCGAAATCGTGACGCGATAGAACTGGCGAGTGGCCACACCCTCCTCATTCGGTTCGCCAACGGCCTCGAAATACTGTACCTGCTTGAAGTGGGCGCACCCCCCGGCCGCGAGGCAGAGAAGCAGTGCGCAGAACGGAGCCATCCAGCGGCGGCGCATGGATGGCATGGAGTGGTGTTTCGGCAAGTGCAAACACGGGATTTCCGACATGAGAATGGCCCTCCTCGTTTGACGCAGAACATCCGCCCTGCCTGGAACTGTGGTCCCGGCGCCGCGTTATGGTCCCAGATTTACCCATAACACGTCTGAACAAGTATCCCTAAACGCCCCAACACACCGATGAAACGGTGTACAATACGGATAACACAGAGGGCCGTACGTGTCAAGAAGTATTTTTATGACACCTTTTATTTCCGCAGGGGGCGAGCGGCGTCTGCAACGACGGAGAGCAAAAAGAACGAGCCCCGTTCACGGGGAACGGGGCTCGACAGGCGCGGTATGAACGTTCAGACGGGGAGTTCCCAGCCTTTGCGGTATTCCTTCGTGAGGAGTGCGTTGGCCGCAGGATCGTTGGTGATCTTCATTTCCTTCAGGTCGAACTCGATCTTCTTGCCGGCGCGCAGGGCGACGTTGCCCATGTTGGCGACGACGGTGAGCGGGACGGCGTAGTTGAAGTTCGAGACGGAGGGTTCGCCGCCCTTGCAGGCGTCGACCCAGTTGCGGTAGGGGCTCTCGGCGGGGATGCGCTTGAGGGTCTGGATCGGGCGGGTGAAGTCCTTCATGAGCGCGCCCGGAACGAGGCGGGATTCGCCGCCGTAACAGCCGGAGGTGATCATGCCCTTGCTTCCGATGAAGAGCGACCCATTGTCGCCGTCGCCGAGCTTCTCACCGGCGGGAACGCCCTCGGGGCGCTTGGGCATAATGCCGCCGTCGTACCAGTAGACATCCACGGCGCCCATGCCGGCGCGCGCGGGGAACTGGAACTTGATGACGGACTTGTTCGGGGCGCACTGCTTCGTCAGGCCTTCCTGCTGGAGCACCTCGACGGTGAAGCTCTTTGCCTCGAAGAGTTTGAGGGACCAGAACGTGGGATCCATGATGTGGCAGGCCATGTCGCCGATGGCGCCGCAGCCAAAATCCCACCAGCCGCGCCACTTGAACGGGGCGTAGTCCTTGTTGAACGGGCGCATGGGGGCGGTGCCGATCCACAGGTCCCAATCCATCGTTTCGGGGACGGGTTCCGCGGGAAGGGGTTCGGCGATGCCTTGCGGCCAGATCGGGCGGTTCGTCCAGATGTACGCTTCCTTGACTTCGCCGATGGCGCCGGCCCAGACCATTTCGCAGAGGTCGCGCACGCCGTTGCCGCAGTGGCCCTGGTTGCCCATCTGCGTGCAGACCTTGGTCTCCTCGGCGGTCTTGCGCAGGAGCACCGCTTCCGCGATCGTGTGCGTGAGCGGCTTCTGCACGTAGACGTGCTTGCCGAGCTTCATGGCTCGGTACGCGGCCGGGGCGTGGGTGTGATCGGGCGTCGAGACGATGCAGGCGTCGATGTCCTTGCCCATCTCGTCGAGCATTTTGCGGTAGTCTTTGTACTTCTTTGCGTCCGGAATGCGGTAGAACAGCTCTTCCGCATTCTTCCAGTCGGCGTCGCAGAGGGCGACGATATTGCCCAGGCGTTTGCAGGACATCGTGTCGTCCTTGCCCTTGCCGCCCGCGCCGATGGAGGCGATGTTCAACTTCTCATTCGGGGATTCCTTGCCCGGCACGACTTTCGCCGTGTTGGGTTTTCCGGCACAGCCGCCGGCAAGCGCGGCCGCCGTCGTGGTCGTTGCGGCGAGGAAAGCCCGCCGTGTCCATTGCTTTTCGTTCATTGAGCATACCTCCGCAGAAAGATGACGTTTCCTTGCCTCTCCAAATGGAAGCCCCCCCCGCGAGGGGCCAAGATAACCAGGGAATAGACCCTTTCCAGGAATTATAGGTTTCGCAGTCCGGGGATACAAGCCGCAGCCTCGACGTCCCCCGGGCGCGCCGGTTTTCGGATTGACGCCGGCCATCGTCCCACGCGTTCATCACAACAGGTCAGGCATGAGGCGGGAGCGCGCCGGGCTTCGATGAGATATCAGCGGGTACCCGTGAAAATTCGGCGCAGGGTGTCGAAGGCTGGTTTCTTGTCGCCGATGTGCCAGCGCGGCGGGTCTTTCCGGTCGAGCCGCACGAGCCCGTAATAGGATTCCGGATTGTCCGGGCCGAAGTAGGGCTCATCCAGGAGTTCGTAGACGAAGAAAGCCTCGATGCCCGGGAGGGTCATCGCCCGGTGCGCCGACTGCGCCAGGTAATCGCACTGTTCTTTGTCCGTTCCGCCGAGGTTTCCCCCGCGCCGGTTGAGTTCGGTAACCCAGATGGGCTTTCCGAAGCCGCGCAGGATCTCATTTACTTCCACGCCCACATGCGCCCGGCCGAGTTCACCCATATCCGAGTACCAGTGCCACCCGAGGATGTCGAAGGCCACGTGGTCTTCGCGCACCAGGCGTTCAAAGAAGCCGTAATGGAGCCAGCCGCCGGAGTTGACGATAGTGCGCGCGGCGGGGTCGCCCGCCTTGATACCTTCCTGCAAGCCGATGATCTCGGCCTTTACTTTCTGATACCGGCCTTCCTCGAAATGCTCCGGCTGGTCCCCGTTCGGATCGCCCCATTCCCAGACTTTGCCCGCGCGGTCCACTTCGCCTTTGTGGATCATGGCGAAGTTGTCGCGCTCATTGGCCAACTCGTAGTGGGTGATACGACCCCGATAGCGTTCCGCGATCGTGCGTCCGAAACGAAAGGCGGCTTCACGGATGGCCTGCGGCGCGGCATCACTTGTGGCACCCACGGTTGGGAACAGGATGGGGAGGAGGTGCATGCCGTGTCTTGCGGCTTCGTTCAACAGTTGCTCGAATTCGGCGCGGCCGGATTCGAGACTCCCTTCGGACCAGTCGCAGCGGTACCACGTGGCCCCGAGCTCCGCCAGCAGGTTCAGTTGTTCGGCGACGGGCACCTCGCGATAGCCCTCCTGGGCGCCGGGATGTCCCGTGACACCCCAGAGCACGGGGTGATCCGCACCCAGGCAAGAGCACATCAGGAAGACCGCGGCGCTCATCATCGGGTGATTCATCTCCTGTTCCGAAGGCGCTTCAGCGCGAACCCATGCGTGGGTTGCCCGGACCCGGGGCTCCGGCCTGACGCCGCGGCAAGTACGGCTCGGGGTTCACACATTCGCCATGCCGGCGCACCTCGTAATGCAGGTGCACGCCCGTGGCATTGCCGCTCTTTCCGGCCTTCCCGACCACTTCGCCCTGGCGCACATACTGCGTTTCTCTTACGAGGCGTTTTTGCAGATGGGCGTAGGCCGTCTCATAGTCCGATGCGTGACGGAGCACCACGAGTTCGCCATAGGCCCCCTGGGCGCCGGAGAAGGCGACCACGCCGTCCGCCGTGGCATGCACGGGAGTGCCGAGGGGCACGGAGAAGTCGATACCCTTATGCCGCCGCGCCGGAGCGCGTGCTTCGCCGAAGCGGGAGGTGGTGAGCATGTTGGGTGAGGAAACGGGCCAGGCGCCGGGGGTCGAACGCGCGGCCGGCCGGGCAGGGCGCGCCGCGGTGGCGTGCTTGCAGCCTGTGCCCAACAGTGGAAGGACGGCCAGGACGCACAGTGCCATCACGTGCAGGCTGCGCAGCGTGGCAGGTCTCTCGCGGCTTCCGGACGCCTTCGGCATGGGGGAGAGATAACACAGAACCGGACGAAGATCAAGGATTCATTCCGGCGCCCTGTCGGATGACCTGTTCGCGGAGCCAGGCGGTGAAGAGTTCCAGCGGGGGGCGGGTGTCGCCCGCCGGGCGTTCGACGATGCCGAGATCCTGGGAGCGGATCAGGATGCGCTCCAGTCGATCGCGATTCTGCGCTTCCGGGGTGAGTTCGGGCGAACTCACGGAAGGGGGGATGGCGATGCAGTCCCATTCCTGATGAGCGAAACTCAGCGCGTAATTCAGCACCCACTTGTAGGAGCGCACGAATTGCTCCTTGTTCTCGGCCGCGGCGGACGCGGGCACCGCCACGATCACCCAATCCGGTTTGAGTTCGCGGACGGCTTTGGCGGCGGCCTCGATCTGGGCGAGGCTCTGGCCTTCCACGTTCCAGGTGCTCACCTCGACCTGGGCCTCCGGCGCAAGGATCTTCATGGCCTCCGCTGCGAGGTGGTCGAAGGGCGGCATGGCGTGGATCCGGAGCGGTTTCTTCTCCTTCAACAGCGCCAGCGTGTGCGGGAGCAACGGCTCGGGCGGTCCGGCGTCCGCCAGCGACACCGGCCTGCCCGAGATGGCCTGGGCGATCTTCTCCGCGAAGAGCTTGTGTCCGGTCATGTTCGGGTGGATCTCATCGCTCATCGTCAGCAGCCACTGGAAGGCGTCTTCGGCGCGAACGGATTCGCAGGCGGCATAGGCATCCACGACTGGCGTCCGTTCGCGTTCTCCCACGCGGCGCATGGCCGCGACGTATTCCAGGAGTCTTGCCGTGGGACGGCTTGGCGTGTCGATGACGGCATTGGGGGTGCACAGGAGCGTCTCGGCGCCAGCCGCGCGGCATTTCTGGATCATGGCGGCCAGGTTGGCTTCGTAGGTTTCCAGGGGCACCCGCGTCATGTCGTTCAGCCCGAACATCACGGTCACGAGCTGGGGCTTGTGCGCAAGCACGTCGGCCTCGAAACGATTCAGGCCGTCTATCGTCGTGTTGCCGCTGATGCCCGCGTTAAAGACCTGCACTTGGGCGTTGGGATAGAGGCGCTTCAATGCGAGTTCCAGCATCTCCGGGTAAGCGCGGCGACCGCCCGTGTGGTAATAGACGCCCGTGACGCTGTCGCCGAGGCAGACTACGCGGACGGGTTCCGTGCCCGCGGCGAGCAACTCTGCCGTGCCGCCTGCCGCGGCGCAGGCCACGCCCAGGCACACCGCAAACAGGACTGCTGTCAGGTGCCTTCTCCCATTGCACATCGTGTGTGCCTCTTGCAGTTCGTGGGTCAGCATTCAGTTCACGGCGAAGTAAAGGATGCGCGCGGCATGTCCGAGGCTCTTGGGGTTCTTGTCTTGCGACATTCTCAATTGGAGCAGGTGTTTCCCCGGCGTTAGTTCCTCCACCAACACACGGAAAACCGGCCGGTGGAAGCTGGAGCAGTAGCCGTCGAAGAGATCGAGTGGCTTGAAGGGGCCGTGATCCAGGGAGATTTCCAGGATGCCCGCGTCCATTCCCGCAATCGCGTAGAGGCCGGCGACGCTGCCGATGAATTCGAGTTCGAGCAGGGCGCCGGGCTGTTCCGCGGCGAAGACGTCGACGGCCCCGCCGTAGTTGCACTTCTTCTCCGTATCCCAGGCCTTGTTCCGGATCCACCCGTTGACGGACTTCGCCTGATCGAGTGCCACGAAGCGCCCCTGCTCGTAGTTCAGGCGATCCAGCGGTTCAGGCAATGCGTGGTCCCTTGGCTGGGCCGAGGGATCGGCCGCCTTGGACCACGCGGCGTCGAGGAACTTCTCAATACATTCCGCATAGCGTTCGTGCCCGAACTTCGAGGGGTGGCACGTGTCGTTCGAGAACTGTTCCCAGGTAAATTCCTTCGCGTCCATCCGGCGCGTCATCTCAACGGCCATGTTGATGCAGGGGATGCCGTAATGCCCGGCGATCCTGTCATGCCGCACGATGACTTCGGGCATCGTGCCCTTCCTGAGTTCTTCCACTTTGTCCGTGTCCGTGAAGTACTGGATGACGAGGTCGATCCCGGGGTTCAGTCGGCGCGCGTGGCGGACGATGCCTTCGAGCGCGCGCGTCTGGCGGTTGTCCGCCGATTCGGAGTTTCCGTCATTGACGGCGTACTCCACGAAGAGGAGGTCCACCGGGCCGTTCTTGAAGACATCCTGTTCGAGCCGGAACGCGCCCAGGGTCGAGTTCGTGCCGCCTACGCCCGCATTGATGAACTCGAACTGCGTGTCCGGGAAGCGTTGCTTCAGTTGTTCGCACGTGAGATCGCGCCAGCCGGTCTGTGCCGTGATGGAACCGCCCAGGAATGCGACGCGCCCCTGCTTCTCCCGGAGGAATTGCAGGCGGCAGTGGTCGAGCCCGCCGCGCACCTGGAACAAGGGCTGTTTCAGCGGCTCCGATGCGGCGTCCTGCGCAGCGGCCCCGCGAACGCCGCAGAGCCCGCACGTTAACAGCGCCAAAGCAAGCAAGGGGGACAATCGTGTCGCGCACATGATGGCATTTCTCCCGCGGTCCGTAGTGTAAGGGTGCCGGGACGGGGATGCAACGCGGCACGGCACGCATGGGAATGGAACGCGGATGACGCGGAAGACGCGGATCAAGCACGGATAAACGGGCCTGTGCCCGGAGGCATGTGAATTGGCGATGCCCGTTCCGGGTCCGTTTGTGCTCACGGCCCCGCAGTCACCCGGCCGTCCTTGACGCGGGGGCGGGAGTCTGCCATAGTGGGAGGGCTTGGGCGTTCGCGGAAGGGCGGGACGCCGGAACGGAGCCACAACGAACAAGGAAAACGTCATGGGGAACACTGCGATGGAACGGAGGACATTCTTGAAGGAAAGCGCGGGCCTTGCCGCGGGATTGCTGGCGGCGGGGGCGATGTGCCGTGACGGGTTTGCTGCGGAGGCGCCAAAAGCGGCGGCCGCGGCGAAGAAGGAGGCCGCCAAGGGCGAGTGGACCGCGCTGTTCAACGGGAAGGACCTGACGGGGTGGGCGCCGGAAGGCGGCGCGGTTTGGACGATTGAGGACGGGTGTCTCGTGGGCAAACAGGGCCCGAACTTCGCGCCGGGCGACCTGTTCACCACGGAGGAGTTCGCCGATTTCGAATTGACTGTAACCTACAAGATCCAGTGGCCGGCGAACAGCGGCGTCTGGTTCCGCTATCAGGCGCCGGACAAGTCGTACCAGGCCGACATTCTCGAGTACAAGAATCCGGAAGCCTATTCGGGCACGATCTATTGTCCCGGCAAGATGTTCCTGGCGATCAACAAGGATCCGAAACTGGTCAAGCGGGACGACTGGAACACGCTCAAGATTCGCGCACAGGGCGATCATCTGGTTGTGGCCCTGAACGACGTGGTCACGGGCGATGTGCACGAGGGGTCGTTTGCCAAGGGCAAGATCGGCTTCCAGATTCATCCCGGGGATGAGTTCAAGGACATGAAGATCACGGTGAAGGAAATCCGGTTGCATCCGCTCGGAAAGTAATTGCCGGCGCAGCCCATTGTAAGACGACGTCCGGAGAATCCGCTCCTGCGAAAGGAAGGGTTCTCCGGATGTTGCTATTGTGCGGCGGCCCAGCCCGCGGCGATGGTGCGGAATCCCTCCGTGTACACTTCTTCGGGGCTGTTGGAGAGGTCGCGCCAGACGCAGGTGGTCGCGGCAAGGTCCGGCATGGCCCGTCCAAAGGCCTCGATCGTCAGCCAGGCATCGTAGCCGCTGCCGCGCAAAGCGCGAAACGTGTCAGCCCAGGGGACATGATCGCATCCCGGCGTGCCGCGGTCGCTCGCGGAGACATGGAAGTGGCCGAGCGCGGCGGCATTCCTGCCGATGCACCCCACCGGGTCCTTCTCCTCGATGTTCCCGTGGAACGTGTCGTACATCGCCTTGACGTTGGGGTGACCGACGCGCCGCACGTAGTCCGCGGCATCGTCGAGGGTGTTCAGGAAGTAGCATTCGAAGCGATTGAGCGGTTCGACTGTCAACAGGACCTGTGCGTCCTGCGCGATCTCCGCCACCTCGCGGTGGACCTCGGCCGCCCGCTGCTTCTCCGTTTCGGAGGGACCCTGGCCGCTGAAGACCCCCAGCGGCTGATAGTAGGGCCCGCACAGGACTTCCGCGCCCAACGCCGCACAGCACTCCACCGCCCAGGAGAGGTACATCACCGCGCCTTCGCGGTCCCGCGCTTCGGGGCTGATCGGGCTGTGCGCCTTGTCCGGGATCACCGTGACGGCGGTGCAGCCGAGGCCGGCGTCCCGCAAGGCCTGGCCGACTTTCGCGTAGTGGACCGCGTCGCCATTGAACAAAGGAAGCTCGACGCCGTCATACCCGGTCTTCTTCAGCACATCGAAGAGGGGGAAATGCTCCTCTGTCACGTACGGCGTCCACAACAGCATGTTAAAACCGATCTTCATGCGACCTCCCTGGGGACTCCCATGCGCCGTGTTTTGGCGCGACGGGTTACTCTACCACATTGCCCCCGGTACGCAAGCAATGGGTGGTATGGCCTCCGGAAGTTCAGCAGAGGCGGGGCCGGGCACCGGCGTGGAGACACCGTCACCGGCGCTTGGGAACACCCTGTACGAATTCAGCGGCACGTGATAGCGTCCATCTGATGGCACCGCATGGTGCGTCACGGTCCATTTTCTCTTTGACATCCTGACATGACTAGGCTAGAATTGGGGTTAGACGACCTAAGTGTCCGCAGGTAGAGGGAAGGTTCATGAAGTCAAACACGTCGTCGCATCCTGGGCCTTGCTGCGGCCAGTTCCGCTTTCCGGTCCTCCGATGCGCGGTTGGCGCCCTGTGCACCCTGAGGGATAGACGAAGAAAGGGTAAGCCCATGACAAGAACAGCGCTCGTATTCCTCTTCGTGCTCTTGACGGCCGCGTTTGCTGGCGGGGCCGCGTCGGGCCAGGCGTCCGAAGGGGGGAGTGCCGGGCTTGCCGTGCCGGCGCGGCATACCGCGGATCAGGACGGGGATTCGAAGATAGTCCTGACGGAATTGTTGCGGGTGATCCAGTTCTTCAATTCGAGCGGATTCCACTGTCAGGCGGGGACGGAGGACGGCTACAACCCGGGTCCGGGCGACACCAGTTGTGGGGTCCACGCCAGCGATTATGCCCCTCAGGACTGGCAGGTCAGCCTGAGCGAACTTCTTCGCCTCATCCAGTTCTTCAACTCCACGGGGTACTTTGTCTGCGAGGGCGCCGTACCCGCGTCGGAAGACGGGTATTGCGCCGGGCAGCGGAAGAACGTGGTTTTTCTCCTGCTGGACGCCCTGCGCGCGGATCGCGTGGGCGGCACCCGCAACGGGATGGAGGTCAGCCCGCTCATGGCCTCGTTTGCGGAGGGGGGCGCGCGCTTTATGCAGGCCATCTCTCCCAGCAGTTGGACCCGGCCGTCGATGGTTGCGCTCTTCACCGGGTACCACGCGGATCAGTTCCGGGGCGGCGCCGGCACCCCGCACGCGGACCGGTACATTATTCCGGACAGCTATCAGACGATGGTGGAGTGGTTGGTCGGCCGGGGGTATGACGCCTGGGCGGTGCAAACCAACGGCAATTGCGTGGGAGAATTCGGTTTTACACAAGGTTATGCTCCGGGTCATTGGGAATTTCTCGAAGGGGCTATCGCGGCCAATGTGACGGATGCGGCCCTGGCCCACGTTTCGCAGTGGAGCGAGCCGTTCTTTCTGTACCTGCATTATTTTGATCCGCACGGGCCCTACGCGCCGCCCGCGGCGTATCAGGACATTTTTGGGGCGCAGCCCGAGCTTACGCCCAGCGACCGGGACCATTTGTCTCCGGCCAATTACGGCGCCTATTTAACCGAAACCTATCTGGCCTGGGTGAATCACACCGCCCCGCCGTCGCCTTTGTCGCCCAACGGGGTGGAAGCGATGCAGTATCGCTACGACTCGGAGGTCCGGTACCTGGATGTCGAGTTGATGCGGCTGATCGGGCAGATTCAGACCCGGTATCCGAACACCGTGTTTGTGATTACGGCGGACCACGGGGAAGCCTTGATGGAACGGGGCATCTACGGGCATGGGCACACCCTCTTCGAGGAACAGCTCCGGGTGCCGCTCATCGTGCAGGGTCCCGGCGTCTATCCTGTTGAGGTCGAACATCCAGTCGAGACCCTGGGCCTGCTGCCCGCGCTGGCCTACCTGCTGAACCTGCCGCCCGAGCCGGACTGGAAGGGGCGGAACTGGTTCACGGACAGCGGACAAGCCCCCATCTTCTCGCATGCCTCCATGGACTACGCCAGTGTGGACAATGAAGTGGATTCAGTGTCGCAGGGCAGCCTGCGCTACATCGAGCAGAACATCGCGGCGGGTCCTCAACTCTATGACCTGGCCACGGACCCGGGCGAATTGAACAATCTCGCGGCGTCGCAGCCCGGTGTGGTGGCGGCAATGCAGGCCTTGCTCGCCGAACACAAAGCGAGCCTCACGCCCTGATCTGTCCGGTTCAGCCGGGATGAACCCGGCGCGTTTCCTCCGGGATGCCAGCCGGGCCCCGGCAGAACGCCCGGGTGTCTCTGCGGCGCGGGTCCAGGGTTCCGGGCGTCCGGCCGTGTTGGGATTTCGCTCGAACCCACCCCCCCGCATGTTTTATACTCTGCCTTCGGATATGAACCGGGTATTGGGACGTGTCAAGGGAATGACCCGGCGCGAAGCAGAACCAACTCATCCTGGAGGAACGGCACATGAACGACAAGCAATGGACCCGGCGGGCATTCCTGGCCGCCACGACCACGACGGCGGCAGCGATTGTGGGCGGATGCGCGACCAAGGTGAATACGGCGAAGGTGGTGCCGGGCAAGAAGTCGCCGAACGAGAAGGTGATGGTCGGATTGATTGGCCTGGGCGGGCGTTGTCAGGACATTGCCAAGTCGTGCAACGGCATTTCGGACATGCAAATAGCGGCCGTGTGCGACTGCTTCATGCCGCGCGTGAACTTTTTCACGAAGTCCGTCGGCAAAGACAAGGACTGGAAGGGCTATGAAGACTTCCGCCAGATGATCGAGCAGGAGAAGCTGGACGCGGTCATGGTTGAGACCACCACGCATGCCCGGGCCTGGGTGACGTGCCACGCCATGGCCATGGGCGTGGATGCCTATATCGAGAAGCCCATGTGCCTGACGATCGCGGAAGGGCGCGAGATGGTGAAGATCGCCCGGAAGTACGGGCGGGTCACCCAGGTAGGCACCCAGCAGCGGTCGATCCCCCTGAACAACTGGGCCAGCGACCTGGTCAAGAACGGGGCGATTGGCAAGGTGAAGACGGTGCTGGCCCCGAATTTCATCGGGCCGGCCCACTGGACGCCGAAGCCGGGGCAGCCCATGCCGCCGGGGGGCAGCGACAACTGGTGGGACATCTGGACGAATCAGGCTGAGCTGCGCCCGTATCATCAGGAGATTCATCGCAGTTGGGCGCTGTGGTCGGACTATGACGGCGGCGGGATTTCCTTCGGCGTGACGGGCTGGGGTACGCACAGCTACGATCAGATCAACCGCGGCCTGGGCACGGATGAGACCGGACCGGTCGAGGTCGTGCTCGAAGAAGCGGTGAGGGATCGGCGTGCGGGCAAGTTTGAAGAGAGAACCCCCGGCGAGGACGAAACCGGCGTTGCGTATTACGGCATGATCAAGGATGCGTCCGGTCCCCGGGCGAAGGTGCGCATGACGTTCAAGAATGGAACGGACTTGGAACTGCATCTCGACGGCGACTGCTCGCCGGGGCTGGGGTGCCGTTTTGTCGGCAAGAAGGGATGGATCGAAATCAACCGGGACAAGATCTCGGCGAGTTCGAAGGATCTGTTGCAGGCGCACGGGGATCCCGGCCATTTGACGGTTCCGGAAACCCAGCCGCACATCCAGAACTGGATCGACTGCATCAAGTCCCGCAAACGCTGCACGGCGGACATCGAGTACGGGCAGCGCAGTTCCACGCTCTGCTATCTCGTCAACATCGTCCGCGATATCGGGCGGGTGGGCGAAGTGTTGAAGTGGAATCCGGACGAGGAACGCTTCACGAACTGCGATGCGGCGAATGCGATGCTGGCCCGTCCGCGGCGGAAAGGCTACGAACTGCCCGTGTAAGCGGGTAATCGAAAACACGGCCATCGTGATTCCGGCGGCGCGGGGAGATGCCTCGCGCCGCCGATTGCATTGGCCGGGCCGGGCGTTCAGTACAGCCGGACTTGTTCGATGAAACAGGTGCCGGTGGCTCCGGGCTCCTCGTAATCGAGCGCCGCGCCGTTGTAAGGCACTTTTCCCGCGGCAATCATCTCGGCGGGCCCGGCCAGGGTGCCCCCGTGTTCAAAGCTCCACACGGGCTGAAAATGTTCGCCGTCGGTACTTGTTTCCACGACGCCGGACGTTTCGAGCCACCGCGCCCGCAGCCAAATCCACGCATTGGGGTCGTGCTTGCCGAAAAGGCGCTGTTCCCCATTGAAATCGGACTGGAGCAAGAGGTCGTTCCGCAAGCCGACCCGCAGGCACGCGCCATTCTTCCAGCGGATCAAGACCGCGGGCCCCCATGACGCCCCGCCGTCGGAGCCCTGCTTCAGCCTGGCGACAAAGCCCTTCGGGACCGCGCTCACCTCGCGGGTGAGAAAGGCATGGGCGCTGGCGCATGCAGTGATGGAAAGCGCGCCCTCCGCCGTGGCGAACGGATTCGGGTTCCGGGGAGAGGCGTGCTGCGTCCAGGACAGGAAGCCCTGGCCCTGTTCCTGGAGGAGTGGGGCGGTCCAGGCCGGCGCGGCGCGCAAGGCGCGCAGTTCCCCGGCACGCGCTTTCGAGTGTTCCGCGATTTTTGCCTGCCGTGCTTCGCATTCCCGCTCGACCTGGCCGCGCAGTTCGGGGGTGAGCCGGGCCCGGTAGCGGTCGTGAACCATCCGGGTGATTTTCGGATCGTTCAGCCATCCCACGAGCGTGTGCATGCGTCCATTGGCCGCGAGCACGCGGTCAATCAGTTCCTCGGAGGGCTGCGGCCCGTTGTTGCACAGCACGCCGATGCTGTTGCTCGTGTTGTAGCAGGAGACAAAGTAGCGGAGGTACTCCGGATTCGCGTAGGCCGAGTCCCGGCCCTCGCCCCGCAGGATGAAATCGACATAGGCATCGGCCTGCGGCAGAAAACACTGGCCGCTGCCGAGCGCGAAGGTCGAGTGCCATTCCAGGATCCCGGATTCGCCCAGCAGGGCGCGGCTGCGCCGGGCCAGCGAATAGAGGGCGGGCACATTCTCCGTGTACTGGCCGTCAAAGTAGAGCCCATCCGGTTTATACGCGGTCATCACTTTCGTGATTTCGTTCATGAAGAGGTCGATATTGACGCCCTCCGGCCATCCGGGCGGGAACCCGGTAGTTTCAAAGTGATCGAAGCTGTTCATGGCCTTTGATGCGATGGGGGTTTCCCTGAGGAAGTAATAGGGGCTCGTGTACACGATAAAGCGCATGCCCAGGCGATGGATCGAGTCCCGGACCCGCGCAAACTCCGCCTCGCCCAGGCGCGGTTCGAAGGCCAGGTTCCAGTCCTTCCACAGCATGACCTCGGACTGGAGCAGGACGATGTTGCCCTCCCTGGACCACGCGGCAAGTTCCGGGTCCGGCGGATAGGCGCTTGTGCGCGACCAGTGCCAGACCACATTGTCATGGAGGGAGCGTTCCCAGTCGTAGGGCTTCGGCGGGCAGATGCCGATCCACAGCACGCCGTCCGCCGGGAGCGTGTAGCGGGCCACACACTCTTCGTACGGCCGGAGTGCGCCTTCAAAGTCCCGCTCCGAACAAAAAAGGCCAAAACCGCCCCATTCATCGAAGAGGACGCCGTTGCCCCGGTAGACCGCGCTGAAGCCCACGTCGATGGCGCGGGTAATCTCGAAGGTTACCGGCTCGTGGGCATGGAACATGAAGAGCGAGTCGCCGTTCGCCCGGAGGTCCAGTTTCGGCGAGGCAAAGCGGGCGAAGGCCAGCCCGGGGCTGGAGTGCGTCACTTCGGGTGTTGCGGTGAGGCCCGTGATGCGGATGCGGGCCGTCTCGCGGTCACGCCCGATGCGCTGGCGAAACACCCCATTGCCCGACGCGTCCAGGCGTAACTCCGCGCCCGTGGTCCTTATCTGCAAGGCGTTGTCCGCGATGCCCGCCTGCTCCACAAGCATCCCGCGTTGCGGCTCCGGAAAGACCGCGGGATCCATCAGATCCTGAAACGTGGGTGCGGCGGCATTCGCGCGCGGCAACGCGGCGAGCAGGATCATGCCGGCAACGACGGGGACGGATACAAAGCGGTTCATGGTCTTCTTCCTCCTTCATAACCTGCTATCATACCCCCAGGCGCCATCCGATTTGGAGCATTTCGCAGATGGCGGCGGCATGCTTCCCAAGAAACAGCGATCGCCCGGCACATGTGCGCGGAACCAATGCCCCGCCGCGGTGTTCAACGTCGCGTGTGGACAACGGGTTAAGGGACTGTCTCATGAAGAAACTGAATTCTGCGAATATCTTGCCTTTGCTGCTTTCGTTGTTCGCCGGGGCGCTGAATAGCGCCCTCCCCGCGTTCGCCCTGGACCGCCCGGCAGACCCCGTCGTATTCACGGGTTCCGGTGTTTCGTCCCTGCTGGGGATTGCGCCGGGAGACCTGGTGGCCTTTCGATTCGACGGCGCATGGACTCAGATTCCCGTGCAGGTGGACGAACGTGCCACGATCAGTTTCACGAACGTGTATCACGGCAATACGAGTTACGGCAATTTCTCGCGGCTGGACTATGCGGATGCGGGCACTTATGCGGGCGCGGACCCGGATGCGTCGCTGGATGCGGACGATGAAATTGTGTTCATGGCGAAGGATGCGGGACAGTACTGTGACGCGGCGGTGGCCGCACCGGCGGGCACGATCGAGGCCACCGGGGTTCAGATTCGGGTGAACGACCCGTTGGGCGGAACCCCGGGCTATGTCTATCTCTTCGAGCAGGACGGCACGCTGGACCCGTCGGCCGGGGCGCAATACGTGGAGTATGTCTTCAGCCTGAACTCGGGCGACTACAAGACCACGTACAAGATCAATGCAGGGCCGAATCCCGAGAACTCGACGATTACGACCGCGTACTACAAACGGCATTTTGCGGATCGCTGGAAAGACGACGGGTTGTGGATCTATGCGGGGGCTTCCACGGGCGTGGACATTCTGGACCGGCACAAGAACCTCTTCGCGCCGGGGGTGTGCGGCCGGTCGGAAGATACGTTCTCGAGCGGCGAAGGCGCGTTCATCATCAACAAGAGCGGTCCGGTGCGCGCGATCCGCAGTTACGTGGGGGCCAACAGCGGGCCGCGCACGCAGCGGCAGCATCTCTACTACGAACAGCGCGAGGATATCGCGACCCATCTTCGTGTGCATCAGATTCCCGGCGTCATGGACTTTTTCGACTACAGCCCGGCCGCCGTGGGAATGACGTATCAGAACGACCACTCGGCGGCCGTGACGATCGACGGGGTTGCGGATGCTCCCACGGCGGGCGCGATCCTCTGGGAACTGGTGAGCGGCGCTCAGGGGACACTCGTGATGGCCCACCGCTACGAGACCACGGTTCCTTCCTTCTCCCACACGAGTTACTATCTTGATGCGGTTACGCCCGCCGTCACCCAATGCACCGGGGACGCCTCGGCCTATGGATCGAGCGGGGACTGGGTCAACATCGTGATTCCCAATACGGACCCCATCAATCCGCATGCGGATCTTGCGGCGCTGCGGAGCGTCTATTTCGCCCCTCCGGGACTGACCCCGAGTGAAGCGGAGACCTTGAACGATTTCGTTCTGCACCCGCTGATCGCCGAATGCAGCGTGTGGGGCAGTGAAGGGGAAGGGGAAGGCGAGGGCGAGGGCGAGGGCGAGGGGGAAGGCGAGGGCGAAGGCGAACCCTGTCAGGTCACGCCGGTCTGTGCGCTCTACTGCGAAAGCGAAGGAATCACCGCGGGGTATGAGGCGGCCTTGCGAAAGCTCTATTCCATTTCGCTGGTGAACCTGAATCCGGAAACGACGGACTGGGACAGTAACGGGATTATCGATGCCGCGCAGGCACGCCTGCTGGATACAGTGCTGGCCTCTCCGGAGATTTCCATTCACTGTTGCGTGCTGGCCGTGTATCAGGCTAACCGCGCCGTGGCCCAGGCCTATGCCAACAGCCTGTATGCCGCGGTGCCGAGTCTGAGCAACTACATGCCCAAAACCTCCATGATCAATTTCATAACCGGCCTGACCACTTCGGGAGAACGTCAGGAACTCCAGACGATCGCCGCGCTCCTGAGCAGCCTGCCGAGTGCGCCTCGGCTGGATGTGGATGCCTATGACTACTCGAGTGATGTCTATCTCGCCTCCTTTGGCGATGCCGACCTGGACCGAATCTGCAATCTGGGTGAGTTCAGCGCGTCATCCGATTTCGACAGTTTCGTCGCCGCGGCGGTGGATCCCAACAGCGCGGCTGACGGCGGGGGATGCATCTCCTGCGAGGGTGAGGGTGAAGGGGAAGGTGAAGGGGAGGGAGAGGGTGAAGGAGAAGGAGAAGGAGAGGGAGAAGGAGAAGGAGAGGGAGAAGGAGAAGGAGAGGGAGAAGGTGAAGGAGAGGGAGAAGGTGAAGGCGAGGGAGAGGGTGAAGGCGAGGGAGAGGGTGAAGGCGAGGGAGAGGGTGAAGGAGAAG
>CAILVY010000058.1 GCA_903837785.1 Candidatus Hydrogenedentota bacterium | reverse complement strand
TTCCGGAAAGAACCAACCACGGAGATCACGGAGGACACGGAGGAGCTGAATGAGTTGGAGGCGCTGTCTTCTCCGTGTCCTCCGTGCCCTTGTCCGCCTATGGCGTGGCTTGTCCGCCTATGGCGTGGCTCCGTGGTGAATTTTCTCTTCTCCCCGTCCATCCCCTCCGCCCCCCCTGCCCTCCGCGCTTTCAAGACATTGTTCTACTCGTTCCCAAATTGCATTTGGGTACGAGAGGGGAAGAAGCTGTGCTTCGCTTCACTCAAGCCCCCGGGATTGACCCCCTTCTTCTCGTTCCCAAGATGTCTGGAGGCGGACACTCCGTAACGAGAGAAAAGCAAAGCTTTTCGGGAAAAGTGCGCTCCCAAATGAAATTTGGGAACGAGAGAAGTCAATAACGACATGCGGCGCATCCGTTTCATTGCCTTGGCAATCATTGGATGCTATCCGGTAGGATGGAGTGCGTCGAGGCGAGGGCGCGCGTGAAGCGCAACGGAAAAGGGAGGATCCATGAGCGAGATGGTTTTGACCCGGCAGGAAGGCGAGATCCAGTTTGTCACGTTGAACCGGGCCGAGAAGCGCAACGCGCTCACGCTCGAGATGGTTGAGGCCATCGGTGCGGCCGTGCAGGCGGCGGCGGAGACGCCGGCGATTCGGGCCGTCATTGTGGACGCGAACGGCCCGATGTTCTCGGCGGGCATCGATGTGATGGCGCTTGCGGCGATGCGGGCGTCGGCGGGCGAGGAGCATCCGGGCCGGTGGCTGCGCCGGCTCGCGGAACGGATGCAGCGGGCGCTGCATGTGATAGAGGCGACGGAACTGCCGGTGATCGGGGCGCTGCATGGCCGCGTGATCGGGCTTGGCCTGGAATTGGCACTGTCCTTCGATTTGCGGATCGCGGCCGAAGACCTCCAGCTCAGCATCCCGGAGACGCGCCTCGGGCTGGTTGCGGACGTGGGCGGCACGACGCGCCTGAGCCGGGTGATAGGCCCAAGCCGGGCGAAGGACATGCTGATGACCGCGCGGGCCGTGAGCGCATCGGAAGCGCTCCAGTGGGGGCTGGTGAACCGCGTGGTCCCGACGTCCGCGGTGGGCGCCGCGGCGGTGGCCCTGGCCGGTGAGATCGCCGCGAACGCCCCGCTCGCGGTCGGCATGGCGAAACTGGTCATTGATCAAGGGGACGGCGTGGACCGCTTCACGCAGATGGCTATCGAACGCTGGGCGCAAAGCCAGCTTGTGTGCACGGAAGACCTCGGGGAAGCCCTCGGCTCTTTCATGGAGAAGCGCCCGGCGCAGTTCCGGGGCAAGTAGCCGTGTTCAGTGTCCCGGGTTGAAGTAAGGGGCGAAGAGATACTCGATCTCGCTGAGCCGCTCTTCGATGGCCGCGGGGATATCCTGGGCCAGCAGGTCCAGGAGGGCGATGGCGTTGACGTTCGCATCGCCCTCGGAAAGATAACGCAGCCGTTTCGCCATCCCCGCATTGACGGCCTGCAGCTTCGTGTAGGCGTCTTTCAGCCCGCTCATGTCGATGTCGTAGGGCTTGCCGCGGTGATAGAGGAAGTACTGCGCCAGGAGATAGGCCGTGGCGGCCCGGAAGATCGATTCCTCGCGCGTTGAAAATGGCAGGTGGAAACGCGCCATCGGCTTCAGGAAGGCCGTCAGGGGACAGCCGCTCGTGGCCATGAGCAGCCCCAGCAGCGAACTCACGGCCTTTTGGGCGGTGGTGGATTTGCGCACGGTGCGTTCCGGCGACTCGACGGAGGCGGTTACGTTCGTGTACGAGAGAATCTCGCCGCTCTGCTCCACGAGTTTGACGAGCGACAAGGCCAGGGGGCACCGCGCAAGGCTTTCGGCGTCGAGGGGACATCCCTCACACTGGCCCGCCTTCAGCCGGGTCCATTCGGGCGAAGGCCCCTGTTCCGGGAACAGATGTTCGAGGGTATGGCTGTCCAGCACCACCGGGAATTCAAAGTAGTGCCCGTCGTCGCACTCCAGCGAATATCGAATCGTGATGGCGCTCGTCTGCATCGTTTTCCCTCCCCGCTTAGTATTCATCGGGGCGCGCTTCGCCGTCAACCGCCGCTCCCTGCACAGATTCGCCCGGCCAACAGCCTCGGAAACCCCCAACGAGCCCCACGGGTCAAATTTGGGGAGATAAATGAGAGAGGTTTTTGAAATGTATCTTCACGACGCGCACTTGTCGAATGTTGTCACCGCCTATGCGACCTGTCTGGCGGGGATCGTGCCCATGCTCTATTGCTGGGCGGTGGGGGGCCAGCCCCGGCGCTGGTTCCTCGTGTACTTCTTTGTCCTGGTCACCGGCATTCCAACGGTCTGGCTCCATGCCTGCGAAGGCAGCCGAATCGCCTCCTTCTTCGACGTGGGCACGAATATTCTGCTTGCCTGGTCCCTTCAGGTCGCCGCGTCCGGCGATTTCATGAAGCCCGGGCCGCGCCGCGTCCTGCTTGGTCTCAGCACCCTGTTCAATCTTGGCGTGGCGGCCTGGCTCGCGCGCGAGGTGGTGGCCACCGCCAAGGTCCCCCTCATCAGGTTCGGCAGTTTCGGCGAGTTCTACACGGGCGAAGTGGCGCTCATCCTGAATGCCTGGATTGCGGCGTTCCTGTTGTTCGCCATCACCCGAAAGAGTCCGGCGCCCGCCAAACGCCTCATGGCGATACTCTTCGGCCTGTTCTTCCTCGGGATGCTCCTGGCCACGGCGGGGAACAGCCAGGTGACCCTCCGTTTCATTGCCTGGCACGCGACGTGGCACATTGTCGGCGCCTTTGGCTTTGTGACATTATTCCTCTTCAATCACGTCCGGTTCAGCGCGCTGCCCGAAGCGGCACACTAGGAGAAGGCCATGCTCGTCCATACAGTCTTGTTCTGGCTGAAGGAAGACCTCGATGACGCCCAGCGCGCCGCCTTTCGGAAAGGGCTGGAGTCGCTTCGGGGCATTGAGACGGTGGAAGATCTCCATGTCGGCACCCCGGCGCCCACGCCGCCCCGGCCGATCATTGACAACACGTACAGCTTCGGGCTGACGGTGATCTTCCGGGATATGGCCGGACACGACGCCTATCAGGTGCACGGCCTGCACAAGGCGTTCCTCGACGCCTTCGCCTCGTACTGGATCCGGGTGCAGATCTACGACGCGATCTAACCCCGGGGCCACCCGGGCGGCTATTGCCTTTTTTCGATGGCGTTCCGGGCGATGCGGTCCACCCAGGCCGGCGCGAAGAGTTTGAGGCATCGCGCCACCCGGCCGCGCAGCGAGGTGATGAGGAGGCGTTCGCGGCGTTCCATGGCCCGCACGATGAGCGCGGCGCACGCATCCGCCGTCATGATCCGGCTTTCCTTCATCGGGCTTGAACCCAGGGGCCGGCCCTCACCATCGAGCGCCCGGCGATGCACCTCGGACAACACGAAGTCCGGCGCCACCATCGTGACGCTCACCCCGCTCCCCATCAATTCGATGCGCAGGGAGTCGAAGAAACCGAACATCGCGTGCTTGCTCGCCGAATACCCGCTCCGCGTCGGCACGCCGCTGAGGCCGGCCACGCTGGCAATCCCGACGAGGCGCCCGCGCCGTTCCTTCAGATAAGGCAGGGCATAGTACGTGCAGTAGACACTGCCCAGGTAATTCAGGCGCATCAGCCGCTCGAAGATGGACGTGTCCCGGATTTCGTCCAGCCGCGCCCACATGGTCCCCCCCGCGTTGTTCACGAGCACGTCCACGCCGCCGAAGGCCGCTACGCACTGATCGACCAGCGCTTTGCACGCGGACTCGTCCGTCACGTCCATCGGGATGGTGAGCGCCTGCCCCCCGAGACCCTCCACTTCCGCCTTGAGGCTTGCCAGGCGTTCCGCATTGCGGGCCGCGATCGCCAGTTTGGCCCCCTGCGGCGCCAACGCGAGGCACAGCGCACGCCCGATCCCCTCGGAGGCGCCCGTCACTATGATCACGGAGTCTTTGAATACGCTCATGAGTCCTCTCTCCTGCGATCACCTTAGCACAGCACCGCGGTGGCGCCACAAACCGCCCATTTGACTTTCTCCCGGCATACACGCCACGCTTCTATCCGAGAAACGGGAAACTCCTTCAATGCAGTGGTACTACGTACGGGAAGGCCAACGCCTCGGACCCATCGACGAAATGGAACTCCGAACGCTCGCCGCCCAACAGATCGTCACGCCGGATACTCTCGTCTGGAATCCGGACATGAGCGATTGGGGCCGTTTCGGCGAGGCCGTGCTGAGCGAAATCCGGCAGGCCACCCAGCCCGCATCCGGCGCCTGTGCGGAGTGCGGCCGCGAGTTCCCGTGGGAGCGCCTCGTCACGTTCGGCCGGGTGCAGGTCTGCGGCGAGTGCAAACCCCTCTTTTTTCAGCGCGTGCAGCAGGGCACGGTCTATCCCGTGGCCATGCCCTATGGCGGCTTCTGGATTCGGGCCTGCGCCAAGATTGCCGACTTTGCCATCCTCGGCGTCCTTCAGACCGCGATTCAGATGGGCCTCCTCAAGATGGTTTCCTCCGGCAATCTTCAGCTTACGATGCTGTTCTCGGCGCTCACGGGACTGTTCAGCCTCGTGCTTACGATCGGGTATGACACGTGGTTCATCGGACGCTTCGGGGCCACGCCCGGGAAGATGGCCTGCGGGCTGCGCGTCGTGTTCTCGGATGGCTCCCGCATCAGCTATCTGCGGGCCCTGGGACGCGCCCTCGGATCCCTGCTCAGCGGCGCCGTCCTGTACATCGGCTATGCCGTGGCCGCGTTCGATGAACAAAAGCGTGCCCTCCATGATTTCTTCTGCGACACGCGCGTCGTCCGGGAAAGGTAGGAAGACAAGATGAACTCCGCTCCGGCCATGGCCAACGCACCCGCCAGGCTCCTCGCCTGTCCCCAGTGCCAGGGCCCGCTGACCCCGGATATGCTCGCGGCGGATGCCGTCCAACGCTGCCCCACCTGTGCAACCGAATTGCGGATCGCCGCATTTCCCGCCGCGTTGCGCCCCTGCGTCAAGGGCGGTTTCGGCGACCTGATTGTCGAGGACACGGAGTCCGCCTGTTTCCATCACGCCGGGAAACGGGCCAAAAGCGCCTGCGACGGCTGCGGACGCTTTCTCTGCGACCTCTGCGACATTCGCATGCAGGGCCGGCATTACTGCTCGAGCTGCCTCGAACATGCCGCGCGCTTCGGGAGCATCCCTGAACTCGAGTCGGCCTACAGCCGCTTCGATCTCTTGTCCCTCGCCGTCGCCTGCCTGCCACTCATGCTCGCGCTGCCCGTCTTCCTCGCCCTGAGTTTCATCGCCCTGGAAGTTGCCGTCGGCGCGGGACTGGGCATGCTCCTCTTTCCCGCGCTCTTCTCCGCGCCCATCGCAATGTATCTCTCCATCGCCTATCGAAAGCGAAGCACCGGGCCGTGGCCCCGCAGCAAGGCGACCAGCATCGTGGCTTTCATCATCGCGGCGTGCGTCCTCGCAATTCTCGTGGCCGTGATCAGCTTCCCGATCTATTTAACCCTTACGAGATAATCATGAACCCGGCAAGCGCCTACAAACGAATCCCCGGCCGCTCCCGGCCGAATTTCGGCCTGCTCTATCTCTTCGAACTCCTCTTCACGTTCTCGCTGGTCGCGCTCGGCGAACGTTGCCGCCTTTTTGCCGGAACGGATCATCTCCTCGTGCTCCGGCGCCGGCTTTTCACTGAAACCGCCCACCGCTTCTACTACGCCGACATTCAGGCCATCACTGTCCGCCGCACTTCCTCCGCTTCCCTGGCCAGCCTTCTGCTGCTCCTCCTCTCCGCCACGAGCCTCGCTTTCATGCTCATCGCGCCGCGCTTCGCCCCCTTCAGCGACGTGGGCGTCTATCTCCTGGCCGGGTTGTCCGCCGGTTTCGTCCTCGGATTGGCCCTGAACATCCTCCTCGGGCCCACGTGCATCACAGAACTCTACACGGCGGTGCATCACGAGCGCCTCGAGTGCCTCTCGCGCTGGCGCACCGCCCAGCGCGCCCTCGCCCAATTGCAGCCGCGGATTCTCGCGGAACAGGGCCCGTTCGATCCGTCTGGCCTCGAACCCTTCGCCCCCGAAGGCCCGGTCCTGGCCGCCAACCACGCGCCCTCAGGCGGGCCGCAACAAGCTGCCGCGCCCGGCAACTCCTATACGGGCGGGCTCCATTTCGCGCTCTTTTTGCTCTTCCTCGGAATCGTCGTGTCCTCCCTCATCGACCTCCTGGGGGATTGGACGCTGAAAAACGCGTTCGATTCCATTTATTACTCCGTCATGCTGATCGTCGCCTGCGTGGCCGTGGCAAAACAACGCCATTCCGCGCTTCCGAACGACGTCCGCGCACTCACGGTATTCTCGCTCGTTGCGAGCGTCGTCCTTTTCGAAGGCGTCCAGGCCCTCGTCATGAGCCGAAGTTTCATCCCGATGATGAACACCTCCACTCCCCCCGACATTTTCAAAATGCTCGATGTCGCGCAACCGCTCCGTCTCACCACGATCTACATCAACATCGTTCTGTTTTCGATCACCGGGCTCCTCGGCCTCGTGGGCCTTGTGCGCTTTCGCCGGACACTGGCCGCGGTGCGGCGCATGACACTCGATCAGGAATGGGACGGCAATGACCCCGCGCATTGATCCCGGCCACGCCCCCGGCCTACCATGGATGCGCGGCAGCAACGAACGAGGATCATGAAGTTATGGCGTCCCCGGGGCCGATACGCGGGATGGAATTCGCCCAACTGCGCTGCTTCAATCATGCCCAGCGGGAAGCGGCGGCGCGCTGCCTCGGCTGTGCCCGGTTCTTCTGCCGCGAATGCGTGTCGGAACACAAGAACCGCCTCCTCTGCGCGCAATGCATCGCGGAAGAGGCGCAACGCGGGCAACAGGCCCGCCGCAACTTCCTCGCCCCCTTCCGGCCCGCCCTCCGGCTGATGCTCGGGCTCCTGCTGGCCTGGAGCGCGTTCTACTTCATGGGAAAGGCCCTTATCGCGGTGCCGTCCGCGTTTCATGACGGGCTTTCAGCGTTCTCCGACGACGCAGGGTCCGCCCGATGAGCCGGTCCGCGCGCGAATTGGGACGATCCGGCATTCAGATTGCCGAGGAAGCGGTGCACCTCCTGCGCGAGACCCCCCTGGCGGTTTTCGCCGTCTACTACATCGGAAGCCTGCCCTTTGTCCTGGGCGTCATTGTCTTTTGGGCCGCCATGCGGCAGAGCGCCTACGCCTATCATACGCTGCCGGCCGCCGCACTCGCGTTGGCCGCGCTCTTTGTCTGGATGAAAACGTGGCAGGCCCGCTTCTGCCAGGTCCTCCTCGCAGGGCTTCAGGGCGAAGCGCCCATCCCCTGGACGCTCGGCCGCTTCCTCCGTTCCGCCTCGCATCAGGCGCTCATCCAGGCCACGGGCTTCATCGCCCTCCCGGCCGCGTTGCTCTGCACTATTCCCTTCGCCTGGGTCTATGCCATGTATCAGAGTGTTGCCGTGCTGGATAACGGGGAATACCGCTCGGCGCGCGCCTTGTGGCAGGACGCGATGCATCAGGCGAAACTCTGGCCCATGCAGAATCACATTGTTCTCTGGCTGCTCAGCCCCTTTCTCCTCCTGCTGGTGGCCGGATTCTATCTCGCGATCATCCCTGTGGCCCAGGCCTTCGCCCCCGAACTTGCCGGGGGCCTGGCCTACTTCTACGCCGTCACGCTCACGATTCTCATGATGCCACTCAGCCCCTTCGGCATTGCCATCGCCTTCAACATCGGCACCGGCATCCTAGTGGGAGCCTCGCTTCTGCGCACGTTCTTCGGCCTTGAAACCGCCTTCTCCATGGCCGGGGAAGCCGCGGCCAACAGCACGTTCATCGCGATCATCTGCGGCCTCACGTATCTCTGCATGGACCCGGCAATGAAAGCCGCCTACGTGCTCCGCTGTTTCTATGGCCGGTCGCTGCATAGCGGCGAAGACCTCCGCATCGCCTTGCGCCGCGCCGCAAGAGCCGCCGCCCCCCTTCTCCTGCTGGCCGCCGGCCTCTTCTATGCAATCCCCGCCGCCGCCGAAGCGCCGGACGAAAACGTTGTCACGCTGCCCAGCGCATCCGTGGACACGGGCGAACTGAACCGCGCCCTCGATTCGGAATTGGGGAAGTGGCGCTACACGTGGCGGATGCCCCGGGAAGCGCTGAAGCCCGGCGACGAGGGCGTCATCCTCAGGACTATCCGGAGCATTGCAGAATCCATCGAGAATGCCTTCACGAAGCTGCGGGACGCCTTCAAGCGCTTTCTGGATTGGCTTTTTCCCGAGCACCGGCCGGAACCCGGCGGGGCGCTCCCCCAAATCGACGCATTCCGAACCATGGCGCAGTTTGCCCTTGCGCTCCTGATTGTGCTTTTAATCGGCGCTCTCGGCCTCCTGGCCTACCGCGTCTGGAAATCCAGGCGCCGTCTCGAGGCCCAGTTGATGTCCCTGGGAATCGCGCGTTTGCCCGATATCAAGGACGAGAATACTGTCGCCGATCAGCTTCCCGAGCACGGATGGCTGGCCATGGCCCGGTCCCTCCTCGATCAGGGCGAATTCCGCCTCGCCACGCGCGCACTCTTCCTCGCCATCCTCGCGAAACTTGCCCACGGCGAACTGCTCCGCATCGCCCGCTTCAAGTCCAACAACGAATATGCCCATGAACTGGCGCGCCATGCCCATGTCCACCCCGGCCTGCTCTCCGACTTCCGTGAGGGCGCATACGCGTTTGAAGCCGTCTGGTACGGCGAGCACGAGGCCACGCGCGAGACTTTCGAGCGCTTGCTGGAGTGCCACAACCGCCTGCCCGGCGCAAGCTCCGGCGATGAGGGAGCTCGCGCCGCATGAGCAATCACTTCCCCGGATCAAGACGGCGCGGCAGGGTGCTTGTTGCGGCATTTGTACTGCTGCTCCTGCTCTTTGCCTTCGTGCTGCATCACGTCTTCTCCCTGCGCATGGATTACGGCGATGTCTTTCCCAACTACTCTTCGTATCGCGCCGATCCCATGGGCGCCCAGGCATTCTATGAGGCCCTGACCGCGCTGCCCGGCCTTCGCGTGGAACGGAACGAGAAGGCAATCGAGCGCCTGACGGAAGGAAAGGACACCACTCTATTTCTCGCGGGCGTGCTCGACACGGATGATCCCAAGTACGTGATAAGCGCCATCGAGGGCTTTGTGCTCGGCGGAGGCCGCCTGATCGTAACGTATCTTCCGATGAACGGCCAGTATTGGGAGCAGCAGCGCGAGCGAAAGAAAAGGGAAAAACTCAGCGAGGCAAAACAGAAGGACGAGTCAGGGGAAAAAGAACAAGACGCCAAGGAGGATGGCGACAAGTGCAAGAACGGGGACTGCCCCGTGAACATTTCCGAGGAATGGGGATTCTCCCTCAAGGGAAAGGCCCTGCCCGGGGAGAAGGACAACGATACGCTCGGCTTCGCACAGGTCCAGCGAAAAGACACGGCCGGAACCCTTCCGGAAACGCTTTCCTGGCGATCGTCCACGTACTTCTCCGAGCTGGCCGAGCACTGGAAAGTAATCTATGCACGGCATGATCCGCTTCCGAATCCGGGAGACAAGCCCGCGGAGGAGCTCCCGGTGGTCATCGAGCGCACGCTGGGCCAGGGTTCCATCGTCGTGGCCGCCGACTCGTATTTCCTGAGCAATGAAGCCATGCGGAAACACCGCGCGCCCGGATTCCTGGCCTGGCTGTTGGGTTCAAACTCCCACATCATCTTCGACGAATCCCACAACGGAATTGCCCGCGACACGAACGTCGTCGACCTCATCAAGCGCTATCGCCTGCAGGGCGTGCTGCTGGCCCTTGCGCTGACTGCATTGGTTTTCGTATGGGGCAACGCCTCGACCCTGGTCCCGCGCCATGGCGCGGACTATGAGGAAACGCTGGCCGACGAGGAGTCGGGCAAGGAAGCCCTGGCCGGACTCAACAACCTGGTTCGGCGCAGCGTGCCCCCCGGACGGCTCATCGAAGAATGTTATCTCGCGTGGCGGCAGGATCTCGGACGGGACCGCCGCTTCCCGCAGGAGAAGCTCGATGCGGTGGAAGCCGTCGCCCGGGACAACTCCGCCAACGCGCCCGCGCTCGTCGCCCGCTATCGGTTGATCAGCAAGCTTCTAAAGGAAAGGATCTGACATCGTGAACGACAGACTTGCCCAACTGCAGGACGTGCTCGCCCGCGCACGCCAGGAAGTCGCCAAAGTCATTATCGGCCATGCCGGCGTCGTCGATCAGGCGCTGATCGCCATCTTCACAAACAGCCACGCCCTCATCGAAGGCGTTCCCGGCGTCGCGAAAACGCTCCTCGTCCGCACGCTGGCGCACGTCCTGGGCTGCGAGTTCAACCGCATCCAGTTCACGCCGGACCTGATGCCCGCCGATATCATCGGAACGAATGTCTTCAATCTCAAGGACAACGAGTTCACCCTCGTCAAAGGCCCCGTCTTCACTACGTTTCTCCTGGCCGACGAAATCAACCGCGCGCCGGCGAAAACGCAGTCCGCCCTCCTGCAGGCCATGCAGGAACGCCGCGTGACGATTGATCGCGAGACACATGTCCTCTCCCCGAATTTCACCGTCTTTGCCACACAGAACCCGATCGAATACGAAGGGACTTATCCCCTGCCCGAAGCGCAAATCGATCGATTCATGCTGAAGATCTCGATGTACACGCCCCAACGCGAGGAAGAACTCTCCCTCGCCCGCCGCACGCTCGGCGAGGACTCTCCCGAGACGGTGCTCGCCAGCGGGGAGATCCAGCCTGTCCTGCGGGACGCGGAACTCCTGGCCATGCGCGCCATCCTGCAGGAAATCGTCGTCCGGGAAGAACTCGTGGCCTATGCCGTGGACATTGTGCGGAAGACCCGCGAGCACAGCAGCGTCCTCGTTGGTGCCGGTCCCCGCGCGACACAGTCTCTGCTGATTTCGAGCCGCGTCTATGCCGCCATCCAGAACCGGGATTTCGTGACCCCCGATGATGTGAAAGCCATGGCGCGCGGCGTCCTCGATCACCGCGTCATTCTGCGCCCCGAATACGAAATCGAGGGCGTCACGGGTGCGGAGATCATTCAACAAATCCTTCAGGACGTGGCCGTGCCCCGATGATAGCTCCAGGCAACAGACTGCTCTTCTGGACCGCCGTCGTCTCGCTGGCGTGCGCCGTGGCCTATGCCGCCGCGCCGGCCCTGTGGCCCCTCTTCCTTGGGATTATGGGCCTCTTCCTCCTGCTCTCGGTGCTGGATGCCGCGCTCACGCCGGGCCGGCTGGACGGCGTGCATGCCGCGTTTGACGTCACTCCCGTGGGCTTTCGCCTGACGAAAGACCGCGAAGGCCGCGTCGCGCTCCACTTGCGGAACGAGGCCAAACGCCCGCGCAGGATACGCCTCGGCATTGCGTTCCCGCCCGTCTTTCGGAACTGCGAAGAGACGCGCACTCTAACTCTCCCTGCCGGCGCCGAAGCACACACGCTGAACTGGCCGTGCACCCCGACGAAGCGCGGCTTGTACCGCCTTGAGAATCTTTATCTCGAAATCGGGTCGCCCCTCGGCTTCTGGCTCTTCCGCACGGCGCGCCCCGTGCAGGCGGAGCTCCGCGTCTACCCCAATCTCCTCTCCGAACGCAACCGCCTCGCGGCCATCTTCCTCAATCGGGGAACCCTCGGCATCCATGCCCGCCGCCGGGTCGGCAAGGGCCGCGATTTCGAAAAACTCCGGGAGTACATTCCCGGCGACAGCTACGAGGACGTCCACTGGAAAGCCACGGCTCGCCGGGCCCGGCCCATCACGAAGATCTATCAGGTCGAGCGGACTCAGGAAGTCTACGTCGTCATGGACGCCTCGCGCCTCAGCGCACGCACGCTCACGGACGAGGGCGGCTCCCCCGCCACGCAACTGGACCGCTTTATCCAGGCCGCCATGGTTCTGGGCATGATTGCCGAACGCCAGGGCGACCTCTTTGGCCTGCTCACGTTCAGCGACCGGATACACGGCTTTGTCCGCGCACGCACGGGGCGTGCCCACTTCAATGCGTGCCGCGACGCCTTGTACACCCTCGAACCGCGCGCCGTCAGCCCGGATTTCGACGAACTCTGCACGTTCATCCGCACCCGGCTCACGCGCCGCGCCCTCCTCGTCGTCCTGACCAACCTCGATGACCCCGTGCTGGCGGAGAGCTTCACCCGGAACCTCGATCTCATCAACCGCCGCCATCTCATTCTCGTCAACATGCTGACCCCGCGCGGCGCCGGCCCCCTCTTCACCGGCCCGGAAGTCTCGGATCCTGACGAGGTCTACCGCCGCCTCGGCGCGCATCTCCAGTGGCGCGACTTGCGCGAGCTGCAGCGCGTCTTGTATCGGCGCGGCGTCACGATGGGCATGCTCGAAAATGCCTCCTTGACGCCCGAGTTGGTTTCGCAGTATCTCAACGTAAAGCAAAGGCAGCTCCTGTGATTCTCGATTTGGATCGCTTCATACGCGAAGAGAACGCCTTCTGGAAGGAACTCGAGGACTGCCTTGAGCTCCTGGAGCGGCGCGCGGAGCATCAGATGGACCTCGCGGAGTCGCGCCGCTTCTACTATCTCTATCGCCGCGCGGCGTCCGATCTCGCCCGCATCAGCACTTTCGCCGCCGAACCCGCCATTCGCGGCTATCTCGAAAGCCTTGTGGCCCGTGCCTATTCCGAAATCCACGAAACCCGCGACAAGCCCTACCGCCTCCGGCCCGTGTCCTGGTTCTTCGAGACCTTCCCGCAAACCTTTCGGCGGCGCGCACGGGCCTTCCAGGTGTCCCTGGCCATCACGCTGGTCGGCATCCTCTTCGGCGCGGGCGCGATCGCGCTGGACCCGCAGTCAAAAGAGACCCTCATGCCTTTCTCGCACCTCCAGGGCGACCCGTCCAAGCGCGTTGAACGCGAGGAGAAGCAGGAGCGCGATTTCATGAAGGGCGAGCACAGCACGTTCGCCGCCATGCTCATGGTCAATAACATCCGCGTGAGCATCCTCGCCCTGGGCCTGGGCATCACGTGGGGACTTGGAACCATCGTCCTCCTCTTTTACAACGGCATCATCCTCGGCGCGGTCGCCCTCGACTATATCCGCGCCGGGCAGAGCGTGTTTCTTGCGGGATGGCTATTGCCGCACGGATCCATAGAGATCCCTGCCGTGCTCATCGCCGGGCAAGCGGGGCTGGTGCTCGCCAATGCGCTCGTCGGCTGGGGGAATGCTCTCAGCCTCCGCGAACGGCTCCGGGCCGTCTCCGGCGATCTTGTCACGCTCATCTTTGGCGTGGCCCTCCTCCTCGTGTGGGCCGGCATCGTCGAGTCCTTCCTCTCGCAGTATCACAAGCCCGGGATGCTCTACGCCCTCAAGATCGCCTTCGGATGCCTCGAGCTGACCCTGCTCTTCGCCTTTCTCTTCCGCGCCGGCGCCCACAAGACGCCCCGCGGACCCGCCGGAGAGCCCACGCCATGATCCAGCCGCGCACGAACACACTGTCCATCCGAACCCCTGAAGGCATCGTCTTCGCCCTGCCCCTCGCCGGACCCGCCACGCGGTTCCTGGCCTGGGGCGTTGACTTCGGCGTGACTCTCGTGGCCATGAGCCTCATCATGACCGCCTTTGCCGTCCTGCGCGTGCTCAGCCCCGATTTCGGCGCCGCCATCTCCATGCTCACGTATTTTGCCCTCATGATCGGCTACGGCATCCTCTTCGAGTGGTTCTGGCGCGGACAAACCCTCGGCAAGTTCATCATGGGCATTCGCGTCATGGACGTGCAGGGGCTCCAGCTCCAATTCAGCCAGGTGGCCATTCGCAATCTCCTTCGCTTTGTAGACAGCATGCCCGTGCTCTACTTCCTCGGAGGCAGCGCCATGCTCCTCAGCCGCCGCGCCCAGCGGCTCGGCGATTTCGCGGCCAACACGGTCGTGGTGCGCGCGCGCGTGGCCCGTCAGCCCGATTTCCAGCAAATCATGCCGGAGAAATACAACTCGTTCCGCGCTTATCCGCACATCGAGGCGCGGCTCCGTCAACGCGTCTCTGCCGAAGAGGCCGCCATCCTCGTGCAGTCCCTGCTCCGCCGCGAGGAACTTGATGCTGAAGCCCGTGTCGCCCTCTACACCGAGATCGCCGGGCATTTTCAGCGCCTCATGCCCTTCCCCCCCGAGGCCACGCTCGGCCTCACGAGCGAACAGTACTTGCGCAACCTCGCCGAAAGCCTCTTCCGCAACCGCGCCTGAGCAGCCCGTTGTTTCATCGCCACGCCTCGGGGTACTATCGTGAGACTGCGAAGGGAACAGGGATCTTTCCGGAAAGGACATCGCCATGGATCTGCAACTCGGCCGGGCGTTCAATATCGTCTCGCAGACGATGCCATACATCCTCTACCGCGCCATGATTTACGGCGCGCTTTGCGGCGCCATGCTCGTCTACCTGGCGGTCCTTGGCCTGATTGGCGCTGTCTTCGGATCGGGCGCCTTCCTGGTTCTGCTCGTGCTCAGCGCGGGGGCGGGCGCGATGCTGGGCGTGGGCCGTCTCCTGGGAGAGTACTTTTTGTATCTCCTCAAAGCGGGGCATATTGCCCTGATCACGGAGATCATTACGCAAGGCACGCTTCCGGAGGGCATCAATCAGACGGAATGGGGCAAGGAACGGGTCAAGCACTATTTCAAGGAGCTGAGCGTCCTTTCCCTCGTGGATCAGTTGCTCAAGGGGATTATCGGCGTTCTCAATCGGACGCTCTTCGACGTGATGACGATTCTCCCGATTCCCGGCGTGGAAGGCGCCGCCAAGTTCTCCCAGCGTATTGTCGATTTCAGCCTCACGTATGTCGACGAGTCCATTATCGCGTACACGTTCAAGACAAAGAATGAAAATGTCTTCGATGCTGCCAAGACGGGCATCGTCCTGTATGCCCAGGCATGGAAGAGTGTGCTCAAGAATGCCGTAGCGTTGACGCTCCTGAGCTACGCCTTTGTCTTTGCCTGCACCGTACTTTGGCTCGTGCCCTTCGGCGTGCTCTCCCTCTTGCTGCCCGCCACGTGGACGACGACGAAATTCATTCTCTTCATTCTGGCGCTCTTTCTCGGCTTCTCCTGCAAATGGATCCTCTTCGATCCCATCGCCTGCACCTCGACAATCCTCACGTTCCTCAAGGAGGCCGATAGCACGGAACCGGACCCGGAATGGGAAGCCCGCATCGAGCAGGCCTGTGACAAATTCCGCGAACTCAAGGACAAGGCCGCGCAGAAGTTCCAGGAAATGTCCGGCCGGCCCGGCGAAGCGCCTGAAGCCCGCGAGGCCGATCCGCAGTAAAGATTCCGGGTGCGCTCTCCGCACCGGCAAGGAGCGAAGATCATGTCTCGACGCATTTTCCGCCTGACGCCGGCCCTGCTTCTTCTGGGCATCACCGCGTCCCAGTTCCCCGCCCAAGCCGAGGCGGCCGTCGCGAACATTGTGTGCGCGGCAGACGCCTCCGCGGAGGTGAAACTTGCTGCGCGCGAACTCCGGCGCTACGCCTACGCCTGCACGGGTCAACTCCTGCCCATCACGGACGCCGTTTCCGGACCCGCCAATCTCGTGATCGCCGCCAAGGGTTCGCCGCTGCTGGGGGCACTCGTCGGAAACGACTCGCTCAATAAGCTCGCTCCGCAGGAATATCTGCTCAAGACCCTCACGGGCACCGATGGGCATCGCGTCGTCTATCTCATCGGCGGCAGCGGCATCAGCACGCTCTACGCGGCGTATCGCTTCGCCGAACGGCTCGGCGTGCGTTTCTATCTCCACGGCGACGTGATTCCCGATTCCCGAAGCGGCTTCGCCCTCCCGGACGTCGAGGAACTCGGTTCCCCCCTCTTCGAACTTCGTGGCATTCAGCCCTTTCACGATTTCCCCGAAGGCCCCGACTGGTGGAGCCCGCAGGATTATCTGGCGATCCTCGCGCAACTCCCCAAGCTCCGCATGAACTTCTTCGGACTCCATACGTATCCCGAAGACCGGCCCGCCGCCGAACCCGCCGTGTGGATCGGCCAGCCCGAAGACATCCAACCCGGCGGCACACCCGCCTTTGCCTATCCGGCCATCTGGTACAACACGACCCTCCCCGTCGGCTGGGGCTATCTGCCCAAGAAGACCGGTGACTATGCCTGCGGGGCGGCCGCCCTCTTTGACCGGGATGATTTCGGGTCGGAAGTCATGCGCGGCCTTACACCCCGCCCCGAGTCGCCCGAACAATGCGTCGAAGTCTTCGACCGCGCGGGCCGCCAGTTTCACGACGTTTTCACGTTTGCCCGCGGCCTCGGCATCAAGACGTGCATGGGCACGGAAACCCCGCTGGTCGTTCCCAAGCGGGTGAAGGAGCGCCTCGGCATTGCCGACAACCCCAGCCCCGAGCAGATCCAGCGGCTGTACGAGGGGATCTTCACGCGCATCACCCAGACCCACCCGCTCGATTACTACTGGTTCTGGACGCCCGAGAACTGGACGTGGGAAGGCGTGTCCCCCGAGGTCATCCAGAAGACGACCGACGACCTGCGCATCGCCCGGAGCGCCTGGGAGAAGCTGAAACCGCCCTTCCAACTGGCCACCTGCGGCTGGGTCCTGGGTCCCCAAACCGACCGGGCCTACCTCGATAATGTCCTGCCCAAAGACATGGCCGTGAGCTGCATCAACCGGGCCGTCGGCCATGATCCCGTGGAACCCGGCTTCGCCAAAGTACAGGGCCGCGGGAAATGGGCCATCCCCTGGCTCGAAGACGACCCCGCCATGTCCTCGCCCCAGCTCTGGGCGGGACGGATGCGGCGCGACGCGCGGGACGCCTTCAAGTATGGCTGCACCGGGCTCATGGGCATTCACTGGCGCACCCGCATCCTCGCCCCGAACGTCCTTTCTCTCGCGCAAGCGGCCTGGGAGCAAGGCAACTGGCCCGATGCCGAAGCGAAGGAGTCCGGCGTCCTCGGCGGAAGCATCGTGACGTACGCCAACGCCCGGCTCGGCGACGTGCCCCAGGCAGCCATCTACAAGTCGGTCCGCTATGACGTTTCCGGTTACCGCATCATGGCGCCCAACGGCGAGTATCATGTCCTGCTCCAGTTCTGTGAACCCCACTACGACGCGGCGGGCAAACGGGTCTTCAGCGTAAAGATCGAGGACAACCTCGTGATCGAGAACCTCGATATCTTCGCCAGGGTGGGCAAGGATCATCCGCTGGACTTTCCCTTCGACGTGACGGTGGCCGACGGACGGATCGACATCGATTTTCTCAAAGTGACGGAGTTTCCCTGCATCGCCGGCATCGTGGTTCAGGGCGCCGGATTCTCCCAGAAAATCAATTGCGGCGGAGACGCCTGGGGCGAGTACGTCGCCGATCTGAAGCCGCTGCGCGCGCACCCGCGCGCGGACGACTTCTACGCGGACTGGGCACGAAGCGAATTCGGCCCGGAAGCGGGGCCGGAAGCCGCCGCCCTCTTCAGCCGCATCGACGGTGTCCTGCCCCGCCCGTCCAACTGGATCGGCGGCCCCGGAGGCTATGATCCCGACAAACGCCCCTGGGCCGAAGTGCAGCAGGAGTATGCTTTCGTCGATGAGCTTCAGGCACTGCGCGGCAAAGTCGTTGGCAAAGGCAATCTCGAACGCTTCGGTTATTGGCTGAACAACCTCGCATTCCTGCGCGCCACAGGGCACCTGCGCTGCCTCTGGGCGGAATTCAACTCCGCGATGGAGCAAGCCAGGAAAGCGGCGGAACCGCAGGAGAAGAAGCGGATCGCCCGCGAAAGCGCCCTGCCCAAGCGCCTCGCCCTCGTCCAGGTCGTCTCCGAAGCCTACGCGCACCTCCTGGCCACAGTGGACACGTACGGCGAGTATGGCACGGTGTGCAACCTCGAACAGCACACGTTTCCCGCGCTTCTCGACGCGCCGGGCAAGGAACTCGCGGAACTCCTCGGAGAACCCCTCCCGCCCGAAGCCAAACTCCAGAAGGCCTATGCGGGCGCTCCGCGCGTGATCGTCCCCACAAAACGGAGTCTCCTGCGCAGCGGGGAAGGCCTGGAAGTGAACGCAATTCTGCTCGACAAGGCTCCCGCCAAGTCGGCCACGATCCAGTGGCGGCCTTTGGGAACGGGCGCGTTCCGTGCCGTTCCCCTCGCACCCTTCGCCCGCCAAACCTATCGGGCAAACCTCTCCCCCGCCCAGATTAGCGGCAAGGACCTCGAGTATTACATCGCAATGGAAACGGCGGATGGCCAGAAGATCCAATGGCCGCCCACGGCCCCGGACATCAACCACTACGTCGTCTGTCAAGACAACTCCTGAGCGGAGCGAAGCAGATACAGCCATGACAAACCGCGAACGCGTTATCGAGAGCCTGGAACACCGCCAGCCGGACAAGACCCCCTATTGCATCGGATTCACGGAGAAGATGCACGCCCAGATGGCGGCATACTATGGAGATCCGGGCTTCGAAGCCACCCTGGGCAATGCGCTGACCGTCCTCAACACTACTGCGCCCGGCGCGTGGCAGGAAGTCGAAGCGGATCTCTGGGAAGACGAATTCGGCGTGCGATGGAACCGCTCCGTCGACAAGGACATCGGAATCGTCTGCAACCGGGTTGTGAACTCCGGGAACATTGATGGCGCAACCTTCCCCGACCCCCATGATCCCCGGCGTTACGACGCCTATCCCGACAGCATCGCCGGGGCACCGGGCCAGTTCGTTGTCGCCAACCTGGGATTCAGCCTCTTCGAACGGGCCTGGACCCTCTTTGGCATGGAAGAACTCCTGATCTCCATGGCCACGGAGCCCGAGCGGGTGCACCGCCTGCTCGACCGCATCCTGGAGAACAATCTGGCCCGCATCGAGCACGCCTGCGCACATCGCATCGACGCCATGATGTTCGGCGACGATTGGGGATCGCAACGCGGGCTTATCATGGGGCCCCAACTCTGGCGCGAGTTCCTCCAGCCTCGCGTCACGGCGATGTATCAGGCCGTCCGCCGCCACGGGAAATACGTTTTCATCCACAGTTGCGGCAAAGTGGACGAACTCTTTCCGGACCTCATCGCGGCCGGGCTGCACTGTTTCAACCCGTTCCAGCCCGAGGTCATCGACGTCTTCGAGGCCAAGTCCCGCTACGGCCGGGAACTCAGTTTCTACGGGGGGATCAGCACCCAGCGGACCCTCCCCTACGGAAGCGTGAGCGAAGTGCGCGACGAGGTCCGGCGCCTCCTCGATGAGGTTGGACGGGACGGCGGCTTCATCGCGTCTCCCTCCCACGCCATCCCCCCTGACGCAAAACCTGAGAACGTCGCCGCCATGATCGACGTCCTCCAGAACCAGTAATCCGCCCTCCAGCCAGATCCCCTGCCCCGGGTGGGCGTGGGTTTTGCCTTCATTTTGCGCGGCGGTGTATACTCCCTTTTCCTTACAACGTAGTGGGCGTATTGTGCTGTGTTCAAGGAGGTCTCATGAGTTTCACCGCGGAACGGATGAAGTGTATCGACGCCAGCGGCATTCGCAAAGTCTTCGCCCTGGCCGCCAAGATGAAGGATCCCATCAACCTCAGCATCGGCCAACCCGATTACGACGTCGATGAGCTGGTTAAGGAGGAGGCCGTCCGGCAAATTCGCGCCGGGTTCAACTCCTATACGCAGACCTGGGGCATCGAGGAACTTCGTGAAGCCGCCAATCAGTATTATCAGGAGAAGTTCGGCGTCCCCCTGCACAATGTGATGATCACCGCCGGCGTCTCCGGCGCCCTCTTCCTCGCGCTGCTCGCGACGATCAATCCCGGCGATGAAGTCATTTTCGCCGATCCCTATTTTGTAATGTACAAGCACCTTGTCAATCTCCTGGGCGGCGTCTGCAAGCCGGTGAACACTTACCCCACTTTCAAGCTCACCCCGGAGACCGTCGAGCAGGCCATCACGGAGAAAACCAAGCTGCTCATCGTCAACAGCCCCTCCAATCCCACGGGGGTCACGATGAACAAGGCGGAACTTCAGGCCCTTGCGGATCTGGCAAAGCGCCACAACCTCCTGGTCATTACGGACGAGATCTACGAATCCCTCTTGTACGATGAAGCGCCCGCAACAATGGTTGGGATGTATGACAACCTCATCCTGCTGAACGGCCTCTCCAAGTCCGCGGGCATGACCGGCTGGCGCATCGGCTTCGCGGCCGGCCCGGAAGAGGTCATTCAGGCGATGAACACCCTGCAGCAATACACGTTCGTCTGCGCCCCCTCCTTCGCGCAGAAGGCCGCCGTGCTCGCCCTCAAGGCGGACATGAGCGA
>CAILVY010000057.1 GCA_903837785.1 Candidatus Hydrogenedentota bacterium | reverse complement strand
CGCCGCTGGCCAGCGATCCCCGCGGTCCGGCCTGGCTCGAACAGGTCATCGATGCGACAAAGGATCTGGGCGCCCAGGTGATTCTCCTGGCCTTCTTCGGCAAGGGCGATCTTCTCGAGCGGAAGAGCCTGAAGGAGAAGGAACTCGACGCGGTTATCGGGCGGCTTAAAGACGCGGCGCCCCGGGCACAGGCGGCGGGCGTCATCCTGGCCATCGAGAACACGCTTTCGGCCAAGCACAACCTTATGATCCTCGACAAGGTCAAGAGCGACGCCGTGCGCGTCTATTACGACGTCGGCAACTCGACCGGGGCCAAGTATGACGTGCCGGCGGAGATCCGTGACTTGAAGGACCGGATCTGCCAGTTCCATTTCAAGGACGGCGGCAATTATCTCGGCAAGGGCAAAGTGGCGTTTCCGCCGATCGTCGAGGCGATCAACGCGATCAATTATCAGGGGTGGTTCGTGCTGGAGACGTCGTGTCCGTCCAAGGATCGCGACGCGGATTTCAAGACGAACGCCGAATTTGTCCGCAAGTCCTTTGGCATGGCGTAGGGCGGGCCGGGCGCACCGGAATCAAACGCGCGCCGAGCGCAAGGAGAGGAGACTTCTCATGTCGAATGAACCCACAGTGCAGCGCAGAGACTTCCTCAAGCTGGCCGCGGCCACCGCGGGGTTGAGCATTGTGCCCGCGGCTGCGGTCCGTGCGGCCGGTGCCAATTCCAAGATCGAGATCGGGATCATCGGCTGCGGCGGACGCGGCGTGTGGATTGGAAAGCTCTTCGAGAAATACGCCAATGCCAAAGTCGTCGCCGTCCACGATTACTTCCGTGATCGCGTCGAAGCGGCGGGACAGCAGCTCGATGTGGAGCCCTCGCGCCAATACATCGGACTCGAGGGCTACAAGGAGATGATCGCGGGCAAGTTGGACGCGGTCGCCGTCGAGAGTCCGCCCTACTTCCACCCGGAGCAAACTGTGGACGCTGTCAAGGCGGGCAAGCACGTCTATCTCGCCAAGCCCATCGCGGTCGATGTGCCCGGCTGCCTTGCCATCGTGGAAGCGGCCAAGAGCGTGCAAGGCAAGCAAAGCGTTCTGGTTGACTTCCAGACCCGCAACAACGAGTTCTTCCGCGGGGCCGCCCAGCGCGTTCATGAGGGCATGATTGGCGAGCCGGTCTGCGGCCAGTTCTTCTACTACTGCGGCCGCCTCGGGCAGAAAGGCTCGAACGAGGGCGAAACCGGCCGGCTGCGGAACTGGTGCTTCGACAAGGCCCTCTCGGGCGATGTCATAGTCGAGCAGAACATCCACGTGCTCGATGTGGCCAACTGGTATCTCCAGGGGCATCCTCTTCGCGCCACGGGCGCCGGCGGGCGCAAGGCCCGGGTTGATATCGGGGATTGCTGGGATCATTTCGTGGTGCGTTACGAGTATCCCAACGACGTTCTCGTCGATTTCAGTTCCGGCCAGTTCACATACGGCTTTGACGATCTCTGCATGCGCCTCTTCGGTTCGCAAGGCACGGTTGAATCGCACTACGGCGGGGAAGTCTCGATTCGCGGCAACAAGGAAGGCTGGAAGGGCGGCGTCACAAACCGCATCTACGAAGAGGGCGCGGCCAACAACGTCAAGGATTTCTGCGCCGCCATCGCCGAGGGCAAGCACCTCAACAATGCCGAGGAATCCGCGAACAGCACGATGACGAGCATCCTCGGGCGCATCGCCGCCTACGAGAAGCGCAGCGTGACTTGGGAGGAGATGCTTCAGGCCAACACGAAACTGGACCCGAAGCTGAACCTGCCGGCGGACGGCCCGGAAAGCAAGGCGTAGACCACACGAGAGCTCTGACGATTGGGACCGCGTCAGGCCAACGGCCGGAGGCGGTTCCAAATTGCTGATTGAACACTGCAAGGCATAAAGGACAAGTCATGACCGCGCTTGGAAAACAGATCCGCTTGAAACGCATTTTCAGCCATCCCACGGGACGCATTCTCTCCATTGCCATCGATCATCTTGTGAACTACCCCATCGGCATGCCCGAAGGCCTGCGCGACCTCGGCACGACGATTGAGAAGATCATCCAGGCCAAGCCGAGCGCCATCACAATGCTGAAAGGCACGGCGGCGCGATTCATGCCGCGCTTCGCCGGAGAAGTGCCGCTCATCCTCCAGCAGATGGCAATCCGGCCGCACTCTCCGCATCTCGCCGACCTCGTCACAGTGGAAGAGGCGCTGTCGCTGGGGGCCGACGCCCTTGCCGTCGCGGTCTACGTCAAAGGAAAGGACGACATCCCCGTCTACAAACATCTGGCCGATGTGGTGCGGGACAGCGAGCGCTTCGGCCTGCCCATCATCACGCACATTTACCCGCTGGTGATCGAGGGCGACGCCCCCCGGATCAGCAATGCGCCCGAAGACATCTTCTACGCGGTGCGGGTGGCGGCCGAGGCGGGGGTGGATGTTATCAAGACCCCTTATACGGGCGACATCGCCTCGTTCAAAGACATCGTCTCCGCCACGCCCGTACCGGTCGTTACTGCCGGCGGGCCGAAATGCGAAACGCTTGAGGAAGCTGCCGCCATGATCCGGGACGTGGTCCGGAGCGGCGCGGCCGGTTCTACAGTCGGACGCAATGTGTGGGGATTCCCGGATGTCGCTCTGGCCATGGACCGCCTGAAGACGGCCATGTTCTCCGACGCGGAGTGAGACTCCCTCTTCCATGATGCCCATCGAGCATATCGACGACTGGGAACGGAGGATTGCGCGCCAGGACGCGTTCTGGCATTGCGCCATCCTCGACCGGCCGGTGGTCGTTATGCAATGGCCGAAGGAAAGACCGCCCAGCCCGTGGCCTCGGGAGAAATCCTATGCCTCGCACCGCGAGCGCTGGATGGATGCCGAGCGGCTCGTGGAATGGACGGTTGCCACGGTTCGGAACACCGAGTATGGCGGCGATGCCCTTCCGCATATCTTCCCCAATCTTGGCCCCGAGGTCTTCAGCGCGTTCTTCGACCTGGAGCTGGAATACACGGAAACGACTTCGTGGGCCCGGCCGGTCGTCGAAGACTGGACCCAAATCGGCCATATCCGATTCTCCGAAGACAACTTCTACTGGCGCAAGCTCCTCGAAATGACGGAGGCCCTCCTCGACGCGGGCAAAGGCCTTTATTACACGGGACTTACGGACTTTCACCCCGGTGGCGACGCCCTTGCGGCGTTCCGCGACCCGATCGACCTGAACACGGATCTTCTCCTGTATCCGGAGGCGATTAAGGACTTGTTAAGCCACGTTCAACAAGTCTTCTTCCGAGTTTTCGATTTCTATCATGAGAAATTGACCCGCGCCGGACAGGCGGCATGCAGTTGGCCGGGCATTGTTTCGTCCAAGAAATGGCACGTGCCCTCGAACGACTTTTCCTGCATGATCTCAAAAGCCATGTTTGACGAGTTCTTCCTGCCGGGAATTCGCGAGGAGTGCGCCCGCCTGGAGGCTTCTATCTACCACCTGGACGGCCCTACCGCGCTCCGGCATCTCGACAGCCTCTTGGAAATAAAGGAGTTGAGTGCCATCCAGTGGGTTTACGGCGCGGGTCATGGACGGGCCTCCGACTGGCTGCACGTCTACAAGCGTTGCCAGGCGGCGGGGAAGGCACTACAGATCTTCATCGAGCCGGACGAATTGCCGGTCATCACGGAGCAACTTCGGCCGGAGGGGGTCTGGCTGAGTGCGACGGTTCGGGACAGTGCCGCGGCCGAGCAGGTGCTTCGGCAGGCAACGCAATGGCGCTAAACCGCTTAGGCGTGTCAGCCTTGGCGGGAACTTTTGCGTTTCCGTGGTGATAGTAGGAGAAGAAGCGGGTGGTTTGTGTCTGGACGACTGTGACGCAATGTAACGTCCCCGCACTTCAGGAATAGAGTGAGAGCGGGTGGGAGGGTGTTTGACAGGTTTTGGGGCAGTTGTTATACTCCGTCCAAGGCGTCATAGCCGGGCGGTGCGAGTGGATCCGAGCAGGAATCTAAGGAGACCCAAGGTATGAAGCATCTGAATCCCATTTCCCGGCCACCAGCCAAGGCCGTGACCCAAGAACTGACCATTGGACAGATTATTGCGCTCGTCGCGCAGATTCTGAGCGTCATCGGCACCGCCCTTACGGCCAAGAACAGCACCGCCTGATTGGGCGGGAACCAGGAACGTGTGCCCGGTGTGCCTCGGCAGGCGCGGGGTCCACGCAACCCTCTGGAGGAGCAGTGCATGAGGCATGTTGCTTTCATTTCCCGGCGTCCGGCGCTGGCGGCAGAAACCACCCCCACGGACAGTAATCTCTGCGGCACGATCGGCAG
The DNA here is from genome assembly GCA_903837785.1 of Candidatus Hydrogenedentota bacterium. GTDB lineage: Bacteria > Hydrogenedentota > Hydrogenedentia > Hydrogenedentales > CAILVY01 > CAILVY01. The sequence continues at coordinate 6,989 of CAILVY010000057.1, read as the reverse complement.
CAATTTCCAGGCACAATTGTGCTTTGTGCTGACGTTTCTGCTGCAGTTCATCCTCCCGTTGTCCCAGGCGGTGCTGGGCACCAAGGGCGATCAAGATACCGACACGACCGGCGCCTGAAAGGCCGTACGCATGAAACGTCTTAAGGCGGTCAGCAAGCCTCCTGTCCACGCGGCTTCGTCCGTGGCGCCGGAGGTTAAATTGACCATAATCGTGCAGTTCATTGACGCTTACCGGGTGAAACTGGGCTATACGACGACGGCCTGAACCTGGTAACGGCGGAGTCACGGATAAAGAAGGGATGGCCGCGTGAAACACCTGCGTTGCGTCAGTGTGCAGCCCGCCCGGGGGCAAACCATCACGCCCGAGAGCAAATTGGCGTTCATTGAAGCGGTGCTGACGATCTTTATTCCGGTGTTTACGCATAAGGATCCGCAGAATCCGGCCTCGACGACGACGACCGGCACCACCACCACGTAGCTTGTAGCGCGCGCGGAGAATATGCTCTAATACGCAGGACAAGGGTATCGGAGAGATGGAGTGGCAGACATGAAGCACATCAAGAAAATCTCAACGGTTCGCGCGGATGCCTTCACGGACTTCTTGAACGCCATCTGGCGGGCCTGGCAGGATTTCCGCATCGCAAAGAAGAACGAGATTTCCATTTAGCCGTTGACGCATACAGGCTTGCCCCGCCCGCGCGGCGGCAAGCCTTTTTTGCTGTCCGGCGGAGCGTCATGGCAGAGAAGAGAGCCTATGGTCACCGGTGAGCATGCGTTTATCCGCGCCGCGGATCCCGACGACGCCCCCGCCCTGCATGCATTCTATGGCACGCCGCTGCCCTGTTCCGCGCTCTTGGATGTGCGGCGCGAGCCCGTCCTGGCCACTTCCGAGGAGCTTCGTGAAACGCTCGACCACAAGGACGCCATGCGCGGCGTCTTCCATGCCGTCGAGGACAAGGCCGGGCGCATCCGCGGCTTCTGCGGCCTGCGTGGCGTGAACAACGAGGCCGCGTTCGGCGAAGTCATGTTCATGCTGTTGGACGAGGCCGATTACGCGCTTCCGCTCGCCCGTGAAGCGATGGAATTCACCGCCAGGCTTGGCTTCGAACGCCAGCGCCTCCACAAGCTCACGGCGCACTGCCTCGAGGCGGAAAGCGCGCTGCGCGCCTTTCTGATGGACTTCGGTTTTGTGAGCGAGGGGGTGCAGCGCGAGGTGCTTTTCACCCAGGGAAAATACCACAATATCGAGGTCCTGGCGTTTTTCCCGCCTGCAGGGGCTGAATGCCAACCCGGAGTGTGACGCCGTGCCTTTGAAAACAGAGACATTTCTGCGCCGCGCGGAACGCGACGACCTGGACACAGTCGTGGCCTGGATGGAGGAGCCCGACTTCCAGCATTTCCTCTATGGCGACCCGGCCCGTTCGCCGAAGCAAGTGCGCGAACAGATCGTGATGATGCTCGGGCGCAGCGCGGGCCACACCGTGCCCGGCGCCGTCTACCTCATGATTGACTCGAAAGCGCACGGCCCCATCGGGCTGCTTTCGCTCCAGAACATCAGTTGGCGCAACCGGGCCTGCAATATCGATCTGTACATCGGCAGCAAGCATCTCCGGAACCGCCTTGTGACGGGTATCGCCATCCTTCGCGCGCTCGAGTATTGCTTCGACGAACTCAACCTGCACCGTGTCGGCGCCATCATCTACTCTTTCAACACGCCTTCCTGGCGCATCTTCGAGATGACCGGCGCCCAGCGCGAATTGACGCTGCGCGGGCACGTCGTGCGCGAGGGACGCCCTTACGACATGTACGGATACGGCCTGCTCCGGGGCGAATTCGAGGCGTTTCGTGAACGCATACGCCGCTCCGCGGAGAACGTCTCGCTCCAGGCCATGATCGAAGCCCTGGCGCGCGAGGATGCGGAGAAGACGCCGTGACCCGCCTCTTCGCGCTGCTGCTTGTCATATATCTTGCCTGGACGCTCGCCACGCTGCACCGGGAGGAAACGCCTCGCGCGCGGCCTTCGCTGGCGGTGCTCTTGCTGCAGACCCCCCTCTTCTTCCTCGCGTGCTGGATCGCCTGGCAACGGGAGGCCTTCTCCCGCGATCTCGTTTTCCCTGTCAGCATATTTTGCGGCGTCGTGCTCGGGCATCTCATCTTCTGCGTGTCGCTGCTTGCCACGCACCGCGTCTGGCGCGACGTGCTCGAACACCTGGCGGACCTTCGCGCGCTGGGCGCTTTCCTGAAAGAGAATCCCGATCTCATGCTGCGTTTCTTTGGCGTGGCGCTCACGGAGGAGATCATCTATCGCGCCGCGGCCCAGCCGCTGCTGGCCGAGTGGACCGGCCGTCCGCTTCTGAGCATTGTCGTTGTTGCTGTTGTCTTTTCACTCGTGCACCGGCACTTCTTCCGGAACGAGGTGGCGCAATCGGCCGAGTTTGTGGTTTTTGCGCTCTTGCTCGGCGGCCTGTACTATGCGTCCGGCAGCTTGATCCTGGTGGTTCTCGTGCATACAGTGCGGAACCTTGAAAGTGTCTTTCTCGAGTACCTCGCCAAGGTCGAGGAACTCGGCGGCGAGGCCCAGGCTCAGGAAGTCATCGAGCAAACGTACAGTTGGCGCGCATCGGAGCACTCATGAGCGGTGAATATCTCGTAGAACTGGCCGGGGTGGACAAGACGTTCGTGACGCGGCATTTCCTGCACACGGACGAGGAGACGCGCAAACGCCGGCTGTACAACAAGCGCGTGGTTCATGCCGCGGACGACATCAACTTCGGCATCCGTCCGGGCGAGATCTTCGGACTGCTCGGCCCCAACGGGGCCGGGAAAACCACCACAGTGAAGATGGTTTCCGGCCTGGTCCGTCCCGACCGCGGCCTCGTGACAGTGGACGGGGCGGATGTAGAGAAGAAGCGGAAGAAGGTGCTGCGCAAAGTCGGCGTCGTTCTCGAGGGGACGCGCACGAGCATCTGGCCGCTCACGCCGTACGAGAACCTCATCTACTACGGCAATCTCAAAGACATGCGCGGCCGCTATCTCCGCGATCGCGCCCATGAACTGCTCGATTTCATCGGGCTTCAGGAGAAGAAGAACGTCCAGGTGCGCTGGCTGTCCCGAGGGCAGAAGCAGAAGCTGGCCATCTGCATCGCCCTGATCGCGGACCCGATGGTCCTGCTCCTGGATGAGCCCACGACGGGCCTGGACGTGCAAAGCAGCCGCGCCATCAAGGACAAAGTCATTGAGCTGACGCGGGAGCAGGGGCGTTGCGTGCTCGTGACGACGCACGACATGCATGTGGCCCAGGAACTGTGCGACCGGATCGGGATCATCAACAACGGCAAGCTGGTGGCCTGCAAGCCGACCGAGGAGTTGCTCGAGCTTTTCTCCGAGCAGGTCTTCGTGTTCAAGCTGGACCGCGCGCCCGAGACCGGCGATTTCGAGGACATCCCGGGGCTGCTGTCCGGCGAAGTCGAGCAGGGGCCGGACGGGCCGGCGCTGGTGGCCTGCGTGTCGCCAAGCCCCGAACTTCGTTCCCAGGCCTTGTACGCGGTGGTGGAACGCCTGCGCGCCGGGCACTTTGAGCTCCGCGGCATCCAACAGCGCCAGCAGAATCTGGAAAGCGTGTTCCTGAACCTCACCTCCGCCAAGGCCTGAGCGTCCGCACGTTCACCGCGCGGAACGTGCCCGGCCGGGCGGCTTCTGCACAAAGCGGCTGAAGACGAGCACCCCGAACACGAATCCCCCGATATGGGCCCACCACGCAATTCCGCCTGCGTGGTGACGGTCCGTCAGGGCCAGGGTGCCGCTGAAGAACTGCATGAGAAACCAGAAGCCCATGTAGAGGAAGGCATGCACCTCCACGAAGAGCGGATAGAAAAAGATCGGGATGACGCAGATGATTCGCGCGAGCGGGAACAGAAAGGCATAGGCGGCCAGCACGCCGGCGATTGCGCCTGAGGCGCCCACGACGGGCATGGTTTCGCTCGCGTTGCTCAGCGTGTGTACCACGCCCGCGGCAATGCCGCAGAGGATGTAATACAGGACAAAGCGGAAGGAACCCATGCGTCCTTCCACGTTGTCCCCGAAGATCCAAAGGGTCCACATGTTGCTGATGATGTGTATCCAGCCCCCGTGCAGGAACATGCTCGTGAGGAACGGCCAGTAGTTGTCGGGATAGCCCACCCAGGAGGCCCACACGGGATGGGTGTAACGCCGGGGCACAATGCCGAAGAGATAGATCAGTTCCTGGAGTTGCCGGTCGGACAGCGTCAGTTGAAAGACGAAGACCGCCGCATTCACGAGAATGAGCGCGATCGTGGCTATCGGGAAGCTTCGGGGACCGGGAACATTGTCGCGCACGGGAAACATGCGAATCCTTCCCTCCGTCTCGTCAAAGCTTATCCAGCCTTGTGCTTCAATGTAAACCTGGACTTGAGGCGAACCCTTCCCGCTCCGATGGGCCGGGATACGGCCGCGCGGGTGGGTTCGGGCGCCGCGGTTTTGCTGTGGCTAGGGGCGATCCGAGTTCGCCAGGGCCTCGTGAAGTTCCTTCACGGAGTCGAAGACGAATTCCGGCGGGTGTTCCGCCGCGGCCACGTCTTCCGGCTTGCTTTCCCCGCTCAGGACGAGGATGGCGGTAACCCCGGCACGGCTGGCCATCACCATGTCCGTATAGAGGCGGTCGCCCACCATGGCGGTCTCGGAGGGCCCGGCACACAGACGCGCCATGGCCATGCGGATCATGGCGGGATTCGGCTTGCCGACATAGAGTGGCGTCCGGCCCGTGGCCGCTTCGAGCAGGGCAGCCGTCGCCCCGCAATCCGGAATGTAGCCGTAGTCCTCGGGGCAGACCCGGTCCGGATTCGTGGCGAAGTAGGGCAGGCCTTCGCGCAGCAAGAGGCAGGCGCGTTCCAGCTTGGCGTAGGTTAACGTGCGGTCAAAGGCAAGAACCACTGCCTCGGGATGGACGTCGGTGGTTTCGATGCCCGCCTCTCGCAACTCGGATTCGAAGGAAGGGGTTCCGACCGCACAGACCCGGCGATAGGGTGTGTTCGTAAGCAGGTACTGAACCGTGGCCTCTCCGGCCGTGAGCACATTCTCCGGCGCGGCATGAATGCCCATGCGGCACAACTTGTCACTGTATGTTGCGGCGTCCCCGGTGGGATTGTTCGTGAGAAACAGATAGGGGCGGTGCGTCCGGCGGAGGTATTCGATGAAGGCTGCGGCGCCGTCGATGGCTTGAGAGCCGAGACAGATCGTCCCGTCCATGTCGAGCAGAAACGCATTGATGGAACTGAGCATGGCGGGGCTCGCAATCAGGCCGTTTGGCCGGCGGTTGCCGCTTTTCGCCGCGCGATGTTGTCCTGATGCTTCTTCTCTCCCTCCGCGTCGCGGATCGTGCCGTGAAAGGCTTCGAGATCCTGGTTGGCGCCATAGACGACCAGGGTGTCCTCCCCCTGGAGCCGCATATCGCCCGGGGGCGTGCTGATGAAGGTGCCGCCGATGCGTTTGATTGCGAGCACGAGCACGCCCGCTTCCGCCAGGGCGGCGCCTTTGAGGCTGCGGTTCACCAGCCAGCTTTTCTGGCGCACGACGAGCTCCGTCACGCGGTGGTCCTCGCCGGGCGCGCCTGCCTGACCCTGCCACAAGGCGCGGCGTTCCTCGACGGCCGCACGATGTTTCCTTCCCTCTTCCTCCTTTCCCTTGCGCTCATCCAGGGCAAGAATCCGCTCGCGGGCGCCATAGACGATGAGCCGATCGCCCCGGCGGAGATACGTGTTCCCCGAGGGGGTTCCGACGAACTCGCCGTCCGTCCGGTGGATTCCCAGCACGTTCACGCCGGTTTCCGTCAGCCGCAATTCATCCAGGCGATGTCCGACGAGCCAGTCCTCGGGCTCGAGCAGCACCTCGGTGACATTGTAGCCTGCGCCGAATTGCAGCAGATTCACGAAATCATGCACTTCGAGGCGGGTGAAGCGGCGCAGGGACCAGCTGATGGCCCGAAACATCATGTCATCCACCCAGCGGCTCATGCCCAGTGCGAAGAGCACGCCCGTGAGCACGAGCAGGGTGCCCACGCGCACCCCCGGCGGGACATCGCCTTGTCCGGTGAACGCGCCCAGGACCGCGGCAACCATCCCGACGAAGCCAACACTCCCAAAGAACATCAACATGCCGATGATCTGCCGGCGCACGGGATGGCCCACCACACTTTCCGCCTCGTCCGTGGTGAAGCCGCAGAGGCTGAAGGCGGAGCGCGCCTGAAAACGCGCCATTTCGCGTGACATGCCCGTGAACGTCAGTGCCGCGGTGGCGATCCGGTTCACGATGATGTTCAGCAGCACGATGACCGCCAGCGCTATCAATGCCGTTGTGAAGCCCACCGAAGCCCGCTCCTCATGGTTGGCGGCGCCCGTACCGCGCGCGCAGACCCTGATTCTGCCAAGGCTGCGGCGGCGGATCAAGCGGCGGAATGAAGTGCGGTTCTCGCCGGTTTCCTAGGCAGTATGGGGCCGCAAAGTACCTCGATTCGGCGAACTGACAAAAAAATGTCGCAAAGTGACGGAGGAAGGCGACGAAATCTGTCATGCAAGCAGGACGTGGGGGTGTGATGACGTTGAATCGGGTGCGCTTTCTGCGACAAGTTGCGCATCTTGACGTTGGCATGGAATTTGCGGCATGATGGCTCGAAAGTTGAGCACACGGAGCGCTCCGGGACTTCATCCGGGGGCTCAAAACAGTCATTCAGGAAATGGGAGGACGCATTATGAAGAAGTCAGGGTTCACATTGATTGAGTTGATGATTGTGGTTGCCATTATTGCCATCATTGCGGCCATCGCCATTCCGAACTTGCTCCGCTCGCGGATGCAGTCCAATGAGTCGGCGGCCATCGGCAATCTTCGGACGATCTGCGGTGCGGAAGTGGCGTATCAATCGGCCAACTACCAGTATGCGGCCACGTTTGACGCGCTGACCACGCCGCCGGCGGCGG
>CAILVY010000056.1 GCA_903837785.1 Candidatus Hydrogenedentota bacterium | reverse complement strand
GGGGGAAGAGCTCGAGACGGAACCCACCGATGCGCCGCCGCTGATTACCGACGAGGACCTGCTATGAACAGGCCGAGTCTGTCGTTCGAAGGCAACTATTCAAACCTTTGCCGGGCGGCCGGAAACGGCCGCCGAAGGCCGGTTCCGGCCCACCACCCCAACCCGCGTCCCAACGCGGCACGTGGGGCAACGTCGGCGCGCGTAATGCCCAATGGAGGACTTGTCCATGCCTGACTTAGAAAACGCTCGACGGATCTGGCGGCTCTGCCAAGCTTGTGCCGCCACGGTGCATGGAGCGAAGCCGCCCTCATCCGCCTATGCGGAACGGACGGCGCGCCTCCTGTTTGGCACCGCCGCCCAGGAAAGCAACCTGACGTGGGAACGGCAGCGGACGCCGCGCTTCGAGGGGAAGGTCGGCGGTTTCGGCAAGTGGCAAGTGGAACCCGGCTCCGTCGAAGCCTCGCTGGCCCACCTGCGCGCGCGACCCGAGGTGCTTGCCAACGCAACGCTTTGGCTCTTCGCGGACACGCACGCGCCAATGACCTGGCCGGACCTCATTCCGATGGACGCCCTGTTGTGGGCGCTGCGCCTTGACGACAACGACAAGCTCGGCGTGCTCTTCTCGCGCCTCCATTACTTCCGCGTCCACGACCCGATTCCGGACGCGCTTGCCGACCAAGCCGCGTACTGGAAGCACTGGTACAACACGCCCGCGGGAAGCGGCACGGTCGAGGAGTACATGGCCAATTGGGACCGCTACTGCAAGGAGGCCGTCCATGCTTAAGACGCTCGTGTCCTGGATCCTGGGCAAAGGTATTGGTTTCAGTTACACCATCCGGTTCGGCGGCGGGAAACGGAAGTCCGAGACCAGGAAATGACGTGGCTACCCAACGCACAGTGCGGCACAGAACGATGCCCGCTCAATTCCGTCTTGGACGGCCTGCGCGAGCAGGCCGAATTGCAGGGGAAGGTGAACGCTGTGGTCTGGGAGAACCTGAAGCGGCTCGCGGACATGGTGGCGATGCGTGGCTGCCCAAAGGATGCCTGCGCGATTGCGCGGAGCGGGAAATCATGAGTGACACGCCACGAACGAGAACACGGACCCGAAGGCCCGGAGGTTCTCTGCCGCCGGCGCGGCTACAGACGCTCTATCGCGTCCTCCAGCGTGCCGTCCACGAGGTGCGTGTACACCTGGGTTGTGGACAGGCTCGCGTGGCCAAGTGCCCGCTGCACGATGAGGATGTCGCCGGACTTCGCGTAGAGATGCGTGGCGAAGGTGTGCCGGAGCGCGTGCGGACCGAGATGTTTGCCGATCCCCGCCGCCTTCACCCAAGCATCCAGACGGCGGGCAACCTGCCTTGCCGTCAGGCGCGTGTCCCGGTTGGAGAGGAACAGCGCGGTGCATTCACCCGTCCCCATGCGTCGGCGTTCGGCGAGATAACCGCGCAACAATGAACGGAGATCGGTCTTGAGGAACTTCACCTGCGGCACGTTGCCCTTGCCGAGGATACGGATGTGCTTCGCGTCGAGGTCCACATCGTCCACGCCGAGGCCCACGAGTTCCTGCAACCGGATGCCTGTGCCGACGAACAACTCGATGATAACCCGGTCGCGCCGTGCTTCGCGCGTGTCCGTCTGCCGGAGCGTCTTGAGCAGTTGCCGTTTCTCCCGCTCGGTCAAGAACACGGGCGGCTTTGGGTTGAGCCGCTGGAGCCGGACGAAGCGCGCGGGGTTCGAGGCGACTTTCCCGGTCTCTTCCGCCCACGCGAAGAACGAGCGGACCGACACCTTGAGCCGGTGCAGGGTTGCGGGCGAACACGGCGCGCCGCGCGCCCCTGAAGTGAGTGCGGGGCTACTCAACACGTCGTCGAGCAGCGCGGGCGTCACGTCCCCCAACGCGAGGCCCGGGCGGCGCACGGCGAGTGCGGAGGCGACACGTTCAAGGTCGCGCGTGTACGCGGACACGGTGCGCGGGGAACCACCTTGCGCTGCGAGACGCCGGGCGAACGCATCGACTGCCACGCGAAGCGGCTCAGGACCCGGCAGAAGCGTCAGCGGCGTGGCCGTCGGCATCGTTGCTCTCCTTCCCCTTGTTCCGGCCCATGGGCAGGTCCTTGGGCAAGGGCAGCTTGGCGACCCGGCCCGTCTCCTTCGCCCACACGAGGAACATCCGCAGGACGCGGATAGTCTTCTCCACGGTGGGCTTGGCGCGTTCGCCGCCGCTCGGCAGCCGGAGCAGTTCATCGCTCTTGAGGAACTTGCCGACGTGCGGCGGCAGGATGGTCTTGATCTTCCTGTCTTCGCCGAAGAAGGCTTCCATCTGCTGGAAATCCTTGCCGTAGGTGTAGAGCGTCCGTTCCTTCTTCCCCTGCGCTCGCAGGTGCTCCAGGTATGCCTGTGCGGCTTCGTGGAGGGTACAGTCTTGCATGCTTCAATTCCTTTCCGTCTTGCGTTTCCGCGCCGGCCCCATGCCGCCGCGCGTACACATACACGCTTCGTTCGCATCGGGAAGTCAAGTCATTATGCCGCGCTCGGCATAAAAGTCACTTCACGGAAGAGTAGGAGAAAGGACATGCCTTTGAAGAAGCCGGTCGTTATTGCCCTGGTCGCTGCCCTCGCCCTTGCCGGTTGTGCCCATTCGCGGCCGCCCCGCAGCGTCGTGCAGGCCATCCGCACAGTGAACCGCTACACCCCAGAGTATGTGGCCGAAGCCAATAAGGCGCTGGAACTAACCAGACATCCGGACGGCGAGCGGCTGCGCGGCATGGGGGAACGCCTGGCGGATGCGCTCGACGCACTTGACCGTTGGGCCGCGAAACAAGAGTCCGCCGCTCCGCTCGAAGGGAGTGCCGGGAAATGAATGCTGCCGATGTGCTCGAAGCCAATGAAGGCGCCGTGCTGCGCGCAGGGCTGACGCTTGTCGCGCTGGGCGCGGAACTCGTGGCGGGCCGTATAGACGATGCGCTCGCGCGGGCGGACGCGGCGTCCAGGAAGTTTCCCGAATGGACCGCCCTTGAAGATGCCGGCATCGCCATACGGGGTGCGACGCGTGAAGAGGAGCAGATGCCGGAAATCGAGCGGGCGATCCTGGGACTCGTATGGGCCGCGGTCAAGGGAGCGATACACGAGGCGGTCGCGTGAACGAGTTGACGTCGGAGGAACGGGCGCGCCTGCGGGCGGCGCTGGGGAACCCTGTGACCTGGGGCCAACACTACCTGCGCAATCGGAACGGTTCCCCGCGCGAGTATTGGCCGCACCAGGCGGAGGACCTTCTCGC
>CAILVY010000055.1 GCA_903837785.1 Candidatus Hydrogenedentota bacterium | reverse complement strand
TCGTCGGCCAGTCCAAGAAATTCTTCGAGGACTGGAACCGGGCAAAGAAGGACGGCTGGAAGCCGGGCAAAGACCTGTTCGAAATCGAGGAAGCTGCCAAACGCGGCACGATCATTGAGTTCCTCGTCTCGGACGCAGCCCAGAGGGCTGTCTGGCCTGCAATCAAGAAGAACCTGAAAAAGGGCGATGCGCTCTATTTTTCACGTTGGCCGATTCCGTATATCCGTGACGAGGCGGATCGGGCGGCCGCACCGGCGTGTCATTGGCAACACATCGGGCTGTACGTCTACCGGCGCGAGTTTCTCCTCGATTACGCGCGCATGGCCCAGACGCCGCTCGAGAGGCTCGAGAAACTGGAGCAGCTTCGCGTGCTCGAGAACGGCTACAAGATAGCCGTGGTGGATACGGAATACCGGGCGATTGGCGTGGATGTGCCGGAAGACCTGCGGGAAGTGGAGGCCGTGATGGCCGAAATGCAGAAGAAAGGCTAATCTCATGACGAAATACGTGTTCACGACGGGTGGTGTGGTGTCGTCCGTGGGCAAGGGGGTGGTGTGCGCGAGCCTCGGCATGCTGCTTGAAGCGCGCGGACTGAAGATTGCCATGATGAAGTTCGATCCCTACATCAATGTCGATCCCGGCACCATGAACCCCTTTGAACACGGCGAGGTCTTCGTCACGGACGACGGTGCGGAAACCGACCTCGATCTTGGCCACTATCAGCGCTTCACAAATGCCGTGCTTTCGCGGAAGAGCAATGCGACCACCGGCGGGATCTATAACGCCGTCATTCAGAAGGAACGCCGCGGCGAATATCTCGGCAAGACCGTCCAGGTCATCCCGCACATCACCGACGAGATCAAGTCGCGCATTCGCATGCTGACCGCGGACGCGGAAGAAAACATCGATGTGGCAATCATCGAAGTCGGCGGCACGGTCGGCGACATCGAGAGCCTGCCCTTCCTCGAAGCACTGCGCCAGTTCCGCCTGGACATCGGCCCGCCCAACTGCTGCTTTGTTCACGTCACACTCGTGCCGTATATCGCGGCCGCGGGCGAGCTCAAGACCAAGCCCACGCAGCACAGCGTTCGTGCCCTGCGCGACATCGGCATCCAGCCCAACGTGATCGTGTGCCGCACCGGCTCCATGACGATGGGCCCCGATCAGCGCAAGAAAGTGGCCATGTTCTGCGACGTCACGGACGACGCCATTATCGGCGCCGAGGACATCTCGCCCTTGTACGCGATTCCCTTGAACTTCAAGAAGCAGAAGCTCGACGACACAGTCCTGCGCCTCTTGAACATTCCCGCGCCGCAGGGCGATCTCAGCGGCTGGGAGGCGATGGTTGAACGGCTCAAGGGCGCCAAGCGCGAAGTCCGCATCGCGGCCGTGGGCAAATACGTCAATCATGACGACGCGTACAAGAGCATCAACGAGGCCTTCGTCCACGCGGGCATCGCCAACGACTGCAAAGTGAAGCTGCAATGGGTGGACTCCGAGCAATTCGAGAAGGGCATCGAACCCGCCGAGGCCCTCAAGGACTTCGATGGCATTGTCGTCGGTCCCGGCTTCGGCACGCGCGGCATTGAGGGCAAGATCAAGGCCGTCAAGTACTCGCGCGAGAACAAGGTGCCCTATTTCGGCATCTGCCTCGGGATGCAAATGGCCGTGATCGAACTGGCTCGCCACAAACTCGGGCTGGAACGGGCCCATTCGACGGAAATCGACCCGGAAACGCCCGACCCCGTCATCTGTCTGCTCTCCGAGCAACGCGGCATCAAAGACCTGGGCGGCACGATGCGGCTCGGCGAATATCGCTGCGAACTGCAGCCCGGAACCCGCGCGCATGCCGCTTACGGCGCGGACGTGATTGGGGAGCGCCACCGCCACCGCTACGAATTCAACAATGCCTACCTCGAGCCGCTCAAGGAGAAGGCGGGTCTTGTGGTGAGCGGGACCCATCCAAAGGGCGATCACGATCTCGTCGAGATTATCGAGGTGAAGGACCATCCGTGGTTCTGCGCTTCGCAGTTCCACCCGGAGTTCAAGAGCACGCCCCTGTATCCGCAACCGCTCTTCCGCGATTTTGTCCGCGCCTCGCTCGAACGGAGCAAGCTCACCGGGCGCGGCTGAACGACGTCCTTTACGGAACGGGGCCGATCGCGCAAGAACGCCCGATCGGCCCCCTGTTTTCGTTGCCTATTTCGCCCGCTGGCGCCGCCGCGCCGGGCGCTTCTCCCCTGCCCCCTTCCATCGCGGCTCCGCAAGTTGCGCGTTCCACGCATTGTAAAGTTGCTGAAGCTCCTTCAACTTCTCCGGCTGGGCCGTGGCGCAATCGTGGGCTTCGCTGAGGTCGGCCGTCAGATCGTAGAGTTCGTCGTTGGCCGCGCCCTTGGCGTGCACGAGTTTCCACTGGCCATGCCGGACCGCATGTTGATCGCCCATGCGCCAGTAGAGGGTTTCATGCGGCTTTTCGGGTTTCTCCCCGTTCAGATAGGGGAGCAGATTCACCCCGTCTAGTTTCCATTCGGGATCGATGGAGACGCCGGCCGCCGCGAGGGCAGTGGGCAGGATGTCCAGTGAAATCACGGGCGATTCGTAGACTTTGCCCGCGGGCAGATGTCCCTTCCACTGGAGCATGAACGGAATGCGAATGCCGCCTTCGTACATCTGCGCCTTGAATCCGTGGAGCGGTTTGTTGCCCGAGGTGGTTTTGGGCGTGGGTCCGCCGTTGTCGCTCAGGAAAAGGAGGATCGTGTCGTCGCTGAGCTTGAGTTCATCGAGCTTTGCCAGCACGCTGCCCACGGCGTCATCCAGGGCCGAGAGCATGGCCGCAAAGGTGCGCCGGGTCACGTTCTCGATCGATGTGAATCGGTCGAGGTACTTTTGCGGCGCCTGCAGCGGTCCGTGGACCGCGTTGAACGGCAGGTATACGAAGAAGGGTTCCTGGGCGTGCTTCTCGATAAAGGCGACCGCCTCGCGCGCGAAGGCTTCCGTGGTGTAATCGATCTCTTTGACCGGTTCCGTGCCGCGCAGAATGGGATCGGCCTTGCCGCTCAGCACATTCCGATAGTCATGGGCGCCGCCGAGGAATCCGTAGAACTCGTCAAACCCCCGTTTCAACGGATGGAATTCGGGCTTGTAGCCGAGGTGCCATTTCCCGAACATGCCGGTCTTGTAGCCCTGGCTCTTGAAGCGGTCGGCGATGGTCGCTTCACTCAACGGCAATCCGAATTCCGCGTCCGCGGCCGTGGCCGGTCCTGGGTTGAATTCATGGCCGAAACGCTGTTGATAGCGTCCCGTCAACAGGCCGGCGCGGGTCGGGCTGCACAAGGGGCAGCTCACGTGGCCGTCGGTGAATCGGACGCCATTGCGCGCGATCGAATCGATGTGCGGCGTGGGAATGTCGGAGCCGCCCTGGCAGCCCAATTCGGCCCAACCTAGGTCGTCCGCCAGAATCAGGATAACATTCGGTTTACGCTTCGGAGCGGCCGCGGCTTCCTGGGCCCAGCCTTGGGCTCCGGGCCGCAACACCGCTCCCGCCAATAGTCCGGCCGAAGCCGTCAGAAATGCGCGCCTGTCCATCGTTTCAGCCTCCCTCTCGTGTGTTGTTGAGTCGCATCAGCTTAAACCCGGCGCTTCGTCTTCGGTTCCCCGGCAAAGCCCCGGTCAATCAGTCATCATAATACACTTTCAGGAGGGCCAGGCCGTGGGCGGGGGCGCAATGGCCTTTGAAGGGGCCGGGCACGCGCAGGGATTCGAGAAGGAAATCGCGCGGAAAGCGGCCGCGCGCCACCTCGACCAGGCTCCCCACGAGGTTCCGAACCATGTGGTAGAGAAAGGCATTGCCGTGAAACTCGAGCCGCCAGAGGTTTTCGGCGTCGACCGGGCCGACCGCGCCGCCACGATGGAGGGAGACTTCGTAGAGGGTGCGGATAGTTGTCGTGGATTGGTTGCCGGTGCTCTGGAAGCCGGCGAAATCGTGTTTGCCCAGCAACTGGGGAAGCAGCCCGGACAGGACCTCCAGGTCGGTGCGGTAGGGCACATGCCAGGCATGGCGCGCGGACAGCGGGTCGGGCTCGCGGTTGAAGTCGATGCTGTAGGCGTAGCGCTTTCCCCGGGCGCTGAACCGGGCATTGAAGGACTCGGGGACCTCCGTCAGTTCCGTTACGCGCATCTCGGGGCCGAGCATCTTCGAGAGGGCATGACGGAGACGTTCGGGAAACAGCCCGGGCCACACGAACGAAAAAACCTGCCCCAGCGCGTGAACCCCGGCATCCGTCCGCGCGGCCCCTTGGACCCGGATCGGCTGGGACGCGATCCGCGACAAGGCCGCCTCCAGTTCTCCCTGCACTGTCCGCGCATCCGGTTGGATTTGCCAGCCGGCGAAGCCCGTCCCATCGTAACGAACCACGCCCTTCAGGGTGCATCCCATCGCCTTCACCCGTAGATTGCGTAGAGGATGGACCACGTCACCAGGCTGATCGCGCCCAGGAGAACGCCCAGGTCAATCAGCACCACAAGTACGCGATACAGGAACTGGCGGAAGCGGCTGGGCTGGGGTTTCGACACGTGTTTGGGCAACGGCGTACCGTAGTCCCGTCCCGGCATGCTGGGCAGCCCGTCATTCTTCACGAGGCGCATCTTGAGATCATGCGCCTCGGGACAGTCAAAACGGCCGAGAATGCGGTCGCATAACATCACCGCCTGCTGCGCCCGGTACAGCTCAGCAAGGCAGTAGGCCCGCAGCAGCATGATGTTCTTCTGCTTGGGATAGGCCTTGTCTATCGCGTCCAACATCTCCAACGCGGACGCGAACTGCCCCTGGCGATACAGTTTTTCCGCAGTGAAATAGTTCTCTTTAGCCTCTGAAGCCGTCATGACCCCGTTCCCGAATCCGATCAGATACACTCCCAATCGCTTTGCACCCATGAACCCCGGGCCGGCATCCGCCCTGCACGCGGTCCCGGCGCGCCCGCTTGGGGTGCATCAGCATACGAAGCGAGTCTCTCGAAAGCAAGTCCCTTTCTGCAGTAGAATACCGCCCGCCCGCATTGACGCTCAACTCTCGTGTTAGGAACAGCCGTGCAGGAAATTGTATTCGTCTCTTTGGCCATGGCCATGGCCGGCTTCGTCCACACTGCCACGGGCTTTGGCTCGGCCTTGGTGGGCATGCCGCTGCTCTCCTTTGCGGTGGGGATGCCGGTGGCCGCGCCGCTGATGGCCGTGATGGGCCAGGGCGTGACGGCCGCCGTGCTCTGGCAGAACTGGCACGCGCTGCATTGGCGCGAGTCGTTGCGCCTGAATCTCGCGTCCCTGCTCGGCATCCCGATCGGCCTGTGGCTCCTGCGCTTCGGCAATCAGGTGCTCATAACGGCCGCCCTCGGAGTGCTGCTGCTCGCGTACGCCCTCTACGGACTCTTGATTGAGCCCAGGCTGGACCGCCAACCGCCCGCCACGGAACCGGACAAGGATTCCTGGCTGGTCCGTTGTGCGAGCATCGCGACGGGTTTCACCGCGGGCGTTCTGGGCGGCGCGTACAATGCCAACGGCCCCCCGCTGATTGTATACGGCGCGGTGCGCCGCTGGCCGAAGGCCCAGTTCAAATCCACTCTGCAGAGTTTCTTCATTGTGAACGGTGCCCTGATACTCGGGGGCCATGCCATCGGCGGGCTCATTACGCGGGAAGTGCTGTGGTACTGCGCCTGCACCCTGGCGCCCATGCTCGTCGGCATGGCGCTGGGATGGCTGGCCGACCGCTATCTCCATGGCGAACGATTCCGGCGCGCAGTCCTCGCACTCGTGCTCATCCTGGGTGCGGCCCTGCTCCTGCATCCGTAGCAGGGGCGCGTCAGGATTCCTCTTCGGCCGCCGGAAGGGCGGCGATGCGCGCCCAGTCCCCGGCCTGAAAGGCGCGTGTGCGCCAGCGGTAATGCGTCGTCACCAGGAGCGTCCACAGCGCATAGGCGAAGATCACGCCGGGCGACGCCAAACACAGCATCGCCGAGAAGCCAAGGGACACCGCCCCGGCCACGACGGTGCAGGCCAGCAGCACGCCGCGCGGAAAGCGCACGTACGCCGCGGCACTGTGTTCCGGAAAGCGCTTGGGCAGGCGCAGCGCGGCCAGACAGAGCACCGCGGTCATGATCAGAATGCCAATCGCGGCCGTGTAGCCGTAGAAGACGGTTGGACGCCCCAGCGTCAGCAAGGCAAGGACCAGGGCGAAGAACGCGGTGACGGCATTCTGAGGGCTGTGCGTCCGGGGAGAGACGGCGGCCAGCGCCTGCGGCAACAGGCCGTCCCGGGCCTGGGCGAACAATTCGCGCGGCAGCGCGATGGCGGCCGCATTGAGGCCGGTGGAGGCGCCCGCGATGGCGCCGAGGCTCAGCAGGC
>CAILVY010000054.1 GCA_903837785.1 Candidatus Hydrogenedentota bacterium | reverse complement strand
TTTTCCGCGTTGGCGATCACGCAATCGGGGCGCTGCGCTTCGCGGACGCGGGGGAGCCAGCGCGCCACGCACTGGCGGCCCGTACGGCCCACGATATCTCCAATGAACAAAATTCTCATGCGCTGAAGGAGAGACTTCCCCATGCGGCATCCGGGGGGCGCCGCGTTTCCATGCATCCTGGCGCGGGCCCGAGGCGCCCGTCGGCCGGTGAATCCGGGTTATTTTGCCATTTCGACGGCGCGCGTCTCGCGCACGACGATGACCTTAATTTGTCCGGGATACGTCATTTCCGCCTCAACCTTCCGGGCAATGTCCCGGGCAAGCTGGGAGGCTTCGGCGTCGCTCACCTTCTCCGGCTCGACCACGACGCGGACTTCCCGGCCGGCCTGAATGGCGTAGGCCTTTTCGACGCCCGGGAAGGCATCGGCGAGTTCTTCCAGTTGCTCGAGGCGCTTGACGTAGTTCTGCAGCGTTTCGCTGCGGGCGCCCGGCCGCGCGGCCGAAAGGGCGTCGGCGGACTGAACGAGCACGGCGATGATGGAATTCATCGGCATTTCGCTGTGATGTGCGCCGATGGCATTCGAGATCAAGTCGCTCTCGCCGTAGCGTTTTGCCAGGTCATGGCCCAGGACGGCGTGCGAGCCTTCGACCTCGTGGGTGAGCGCCTTGCCGATGTCGTGGATCAGGCCGGCGCGCTTTGCCTCGTGGACATTGACGCCGAGTTCCGCGGCCATGATGCCGCAGAGGTGGCAGACTTCAAGCGAGTGCTGCAGGACGTTCTGGCCGTAGGAGGTGCGGAAGCTGAGGCGGCCGAGCAACTTGACGATTTCGGGGTGGAGCGCGTGGACGCCGGCGTCGAGGCAGGCCTGTTCGCCGCGCTCTTTGATGGTTTGGGCCATCTCTTCGGAGACTTTTTCGACGATTTCTTCGATGCGCGCGGGATGAATGCGTCCGTCCTGAATCAGGCGTTCGAGCGAAACGCGCGCCACCTGGCGCCGCACGGGGTCGAATCCGGAGAGGATCACCGCTTCGGGGGTATCATCAATGATTACGTTAATGCCCGTGGCATTTTCGAGGGCGCGGATATTGCGGCCTTCGCGGCCGATGATCCGGCCTTTCATGTCGTCATTGGGGAGATCGACCACGGAGACGGTGGTTTCGGCAACGTGGTCGGCGGCGCAACGCTGGATGGCTTCCGTGATAATCCACTTGGCCTTCTTCTCGGCCTGCTCGCGCATTTCGTCCTCGGTTCGCTTCAGTTGGAGCGCGCATTCGCGTTTCACTTCATGTTCCAACTGCTGGAAGAGATCCCGTTTGGCCTGCTCGGCGGTGAGCCCGGCGATGGCTTCCAGTTTGCGGGTTTGCTCGGCCTGCAAGGCGGCAACCCGTTCCCTCTCCTTATCCATGGCCTTTTCGCGCTTGACGAGTTCACGTTCCTGGGTGTTCAGGGTGACGGCGGTCTTGTCCAGCGCTTCGGCGCGCTTATCCAAGCCTTCTTCCTTAACAAGGATGCGCTTCTCCAGGGCGGCGATTTCCTTGCGGAGTTCGCGGCCTTCCTGCTCCAGTTTGGCACGCAGGTCGATTTCAAGCTCTTTGACGCTGGTATTCGCGTCGCGCAGTTTCTGGGCGGCTTCACGTTCGGCATCGGAGAGGGTTTGTGCGGCTTCGCGCTTTGAGCGGCTGACCAGGTTATTACTCTGGACGCGAATGACGACATAGGCCAGACCCCCGCCTAGCAGGAAGCTCACCACGATCCCCGCAAGGACCAGTGGGATGGGCATTTACGGTACCTCCTTGGCGCACACGGCGCACGTTGTGCTTCACCGGGCGAGCGGGAGCACGAAAAGGAGGCAGGCACGCGCGATCAGACCTGGAGATACGCTCCGAGGAGGGTCCCCTTACATTGTCTATGTGCTTGCAAAACGAGGTACATAGCACCGATATTCGAACCGCCTCGGAGGCGCGTGTTGATCTGCCGGTCCAAGTCCTTGCTTTCCGCCAACCTACTGCCCGGTATAGAACTAAACTGTGGGCGACATTATAAGGTCCCCACCCTTCGAAGTCAATTGCGAAGAAAAGCGGGGCGTTCCCCGGGACAGGTCTGAGTGCCGGGGCGCAGCGAGGCGGGACGGGGCTGGTTCCGGGGGCGATTCTCCCTGCGTTAAAACGCGGAAGAGGCCTGTTATCGGGTGAGAACGGGGGGCAAAAAAAAGGGTTGACAGAGAACCCGGACGTGCTATATCATGAGTGTACCGGCGAATGGGATTCGCCGGGTTGTTCTGAGGCACGTGCGGGGTTGGCAAGCGCCCCGACTAGCAGGTAGTGTTGAGAGGGTTCGCAATTACGTGAGGCTGCGGCCCGAATTTGGAATCGTAACCAGTATTCGTGAAAGGGAGGACTCTAGCGCCATGAAGAGAACACTCGTAATTAGTCTGTTGTGTGCATTGTGTGTGGCGCCCATGGCCAGCGCCATGCTCACCACACCCATCTATCCGGGCACGGCGTGGCCGGCGGTTCCGGCCAGTGTGCCCGCTCCGCACATTGTGCCGGCGGATCAGTTTGATACCTATTTTTGTGATGCGCTGAATGTCACGGTCGCGGCGTTCAATCAGTTGGCGGCGGCGCTGCCTCCCGGCACGGTTCCGCAGAACTACGTGGATCTGGTCCAGACGCTGGTCTGCACGACGGCGGACATCAATGGCGGACTGGATCTCGTGACGGAAGTCCCCCTTCCGAACGGCATGCTGGATGGCGCGGAACTGGGCCTGATTGCCCACGCCATTAACAATCCGGGCTTGGCCCTTCCGGGCGGCGTGACGGGTGCGGATGTCAAGACGGCGTATGAAACCAACTATGCGCTGGTGGCGGGTGCTATCACGGCGTCGAGCTACGGCGGCCTGATTCCGATTCTGGCGCCCGGCTTGGACACGGGTCTTTGCACGGTGATTTGCGGTTACATCACGGAAGGCGACGATGTGACCTTTGGCTCGATTCAGCTGCTGATTGGCCTGCTTGAGACCATCGGCGCGCCGCCGATCAATCCGACCTCGCTGGTGCGCATGCCGGCGCTGTTCGGCCCGGACGGCAGTGCTGATGCTGATGTTTGCACAAACCGTCAAGAATATGACGCGTATGCGCCTTCCGGTGCCGCCACCTATATCACCAACGCGTTTGACGGCGCCGTCCATCCGGACTGCGGCGTTGCCGAAGGCGAAGGCGAAGGCGAAGGTGAGGGCGAAGGCGAAGGCGAAGGCGAAGGTTGCGCACTGCCGGTGAGCGCCAACGTGAAGGTGAACGGCCCGACGTGGGCTGAAGTGGATGGCAAGGTAACGCTCAGTGCGGCCTTCCTGACCGCGCCGACGGGCAATGTCCTGTATCAGTGGGTCAAGGACTGCGTTGCTCTGACGGAAGCAACGGGTCAGTCGCTGGTCATTGACCGGGTTGTCCTGGGCGATGCGGGCGTCTATCAGGTGGCCATCGATGATGGTGCCAAGGCGCAGTACATCTCCGCGCCGTACGTGCTGCAAGTGCTTCCGGCGGGTTCGCTTCCGCTGACCGGCGGGCTGGGCCTGGCCCTTCTCGCGGGCGCCAGCGCTCTTGCGGGCGTGGTCGGCATTCGCCGCAAGAAATAAGTTCCTAGACGATAATACTGGTTAGTCCGCTTCGGGCTGTGGGCAAGCGCCTACAGCCCGAAGTTTGTCTTTGCAGACCCGCACGTCACGGCGAAGAGGTCGAGGAATAAAAAGATTTTACTATATGCCTATTGGCATTTGTTGCTGAGGCCTATATGTCAAAGGGGAAGCGGGAATTGCAGTCGAGGAAGGGAACAGGGTACACTTCGGCATCCTGCGACGCGCCTGTAGCTCAGGTGGATAGAGCATCGGCCTTCTAAGCCGGTGGCCGCTGGTTCGAGTCCAGCCAGGCGCGCCAGTCTTTTCCGCAGCCCGGCAGGACTGCGTCCCTCTTCAGCCGTTCATCCGAATTCGCCCTGTTCTGAGCTTCTGTTCTACGAATCTGTTCACGTGGCGGTATTCCCGCTCTCTCAGGCGCCTGTGGCAGGTGGAAGCTTGTGCGCACCCGGCCGATACACTAAACTCTGTCAGAGCGAGGGAGCTATCTGGCAGCTCCCGGGTGGAGGAAGGACAGGAAGTCGGGAGGGGAAACCGGTGCGAAACATCGAATCGATTGGCCGGCGCGAGTTTCTGCGACGGACGGGATTGGGCGGGGCCGGGTTTGTGCTGGCGCAAGCCGGGTGGTCCGCGGGGGAGACAATTAGTCCGCCGAACATCGTGCTGATTCTTGCGGACGATCTCGGTTTTGGGGATGTGGGGTGCCAGAATGCGGAATCGAAGATTCCCACGCCCAATCTGGACCGGTTGGCCGGGGAGGGCATGCGGTTTGTGGATGCGCATACGCCTTCGGCGGTGTGTTCGCCGACGCGTTACGGCATCCTGACCGGGCGCTACTGTTGGCGTTCACGCCTGAAGGAAAGCGTTCTGTGGCCCTGGGATCCTCCGCTGATCGAGGCGGAACGCCTCACGCTTCCGGGCCTCTTGCGTCAGCATGGCTATCGGACGGCTTGCATCGGCAAGTGGCATCTTGGCTGGAATTGGCCCTTCGTCAAGGAGGTGGACAAATCCAGGGATCGGGCGGTGCCCGCGGACGCGATCGATTGGAGCAAGCCGATTGGGGAGGGTCCGATCACCCGAGGCTTTGACTGCTATTTTGGCGACGACGTCCCAAACTTTCCGCCGTATGTGTTCATCGAGAACGATCGGACGCTGGGTGTTCCGAGTGCGCAGAAGCCGAAGGAGATGTTCGGGAGTCCCGGTCCCATGTTGCCAGGCTGGAAGCTGGACGCCGTGATGCCCGCGATTACACGCAAGGCGGTGGACTGGGTGGGACGGGTTGCCGCGGAGCCAGACAGCCGCCCGTTCTTCCTGTATTTCCCGCTGACGGCGCCGCACACGCCGATCGCCCCGGCGGCGGAGTTCAAGGGCCGGAGCCAGGCGGGCGACTACGGCGATTACGTGGCCGAGGTTGACTGGGCGGTGGGGGAGATTCTTCAGGCGTTGTCGAAACACGGGCTTGCGGAGAATACGCTGGTGCTGTTCACAAGCGACAACGGGCCGGAGAATTCGGCCTACGAGCGCGCGCAGCGCTATCAACATTACAGCATGGGCAGTTTGCGCGGCCTGAAGCGCGATACGTGGGAGGGGGGCCATCGTGTGCCGTTTATCGCGCGCTGGCCGGGGCATATTCCGGCGGGCGCGCTCAGCCGCGAGGTAATCTGCCTCACGGACCTCATGGCCACCGGCGCGGCCCTCGTGGGGACGGCCCTGCCCGAGAATGCGGGAGAGGACAGCTACAACATCCTGCCTGCCTTACTTGGCACCCGTTCCGCCAGGCCCATCCGGGAGGCGGTCGTACATCACAGTTGCAGCGGCAGGTTCGCGATTCGGCGGGGAGACTGGGTGTTCATCGACGCGCCAACGGGCGATGACAACAGGGAGCCCGCATGGTTCAAGGAGGAGCGGGGTTATGCGCCTCACGGACTGCCCGGCGAGCTGTACAATCTCACGGAGGATTTGGGCGAACGGAAGAACCGGTATGCGGAGCACCCGGAGCTTGTGAAAGAGCTCAAGGGGCTTCTTGAGAAGTACAAGCAGGAGGGGCGGAGCGCGCCCGGGGAACGAAGCTGAGGAGTCTGCCATGAGAATCGAGATCCTGACGGCAGTGTTGATTTCCGGGGCCGCTTGCCTGGCGGCAGCCGCTGCGCAGGCTTCGGGCCCGCTTGATCCGGTGGCACAGGCCGCACAGCACCCGGTCGTGCGGGAGCGGCCCGGCCCCGACTTCTTTGAAGGGGCGTTGTTGGGCAACGGGGGCCTCGGGGCGGTGGTGACCACACGTCCGGACGCGGTGGTGGTGCATTTCGGGCACAATAATGTCTGGGACATCCGGATCGCCGAGGACAACAAGGAGAAGATCGGCACGTTCCGCGAGGTCTTCGAGCGGTTCAAGGCGATTCCCGCCGATGCGCCGAGCCTGGAGTCGGACGCGTGGTACGCCCAGTATCTTCGCATGAGCCGCGCGAATTATGACAAGCCCTACCCGCGGCCCTTTCCCTGCGGATCGCTGCTGTTGGGCTTTGATCGCCGCCGTGTCGAACTGCTTGGACATCGGCTGGACATTGCGACGGGGGTGTGCGCGGTGAACCTCCTCGTGGCGGGAAAAGCGGCGCGGCTGGAGTTGTTCGTGGAGTTGGACAAGGACGTGCTCTGGGTCCGGCTTGTCGATGGAGAGGGGAGACCGCTGCCCAACTGTATTGATCGCATCCGCCTGATTCCCGAGCCGGAGAAGCCCGCGGGCATTCCCGCGTATGAGACGGGGGAGAACCCGGGTCCGGACGCGCTTTCGTTCAGGCAAGTGCTGCCCTTCACTGCACCCGCGGCCGGAAAAGCCACCGGGCCCAGCCCGAAGGATCGCGCGTTCAGGTTGTCCGTGCGAGTGGCCGGTAAGCTGGAGTCAAGGAGCCGGATGAACTGGGAGGGCCGGGAGCAGGCCATGGGCGCGCTGGAGCGCGGATTTGCCTCGGATGAACCCTTGTTCGTGTGTGCAGCACTCGACGAGGGGCTGGCTTCCCGCATCAGCGGTTCGGCAGGAGAACTCGCGAAGCCCACGCCCGGGCTTTACACGGCGGCCCTGGAATCGGCCGCACGCGCCTGGAGCGATTACTGGAAACGATCTGGCGTGGCGCTGGAGGACAAGTTTCTCGAGCGCATCTGGTACTGGAACCAGTATTTCCTGAACTGCTCCGCGAGAAGCGGGGTGAATTGTCCCGGCCTCTTCGCCAACTGGAGCCGTGGGAATATCGGCACGGCCTGGCACGGCGACTATCACATGAACTACAACGTGCAGCAGCCTTTCTGGGGGCCGTTTTCGAGCAATCGCGTCGAGAAGAACCTGCCCTACGTCGAACTCATCGAGCGGCTGCTTCCCATCAGCCGGCAATGGGCGCAGGAGTACTATGGCCTGCGCGGCGCGTACTTCCCGCACTCCGCGTATCCCGTCGAGATGACGATGTCGCCCTATCCCGTGCCGACGTGGGGCTGGGAGATCTGCGAGACGCCGTGGGCGGTCCAGGGCCTGTGGTGGCACTATCTCTACACGATGGACACGGCTTTCCTGAAGGAACGGGCGTTCGTGCCGATTCACGATGCGGTGCTGTTTCTCGTGGACTACATGAAGCGGCCCGAGGCGCATGGCCCGCAATGGGGCGACGACAAGTATCACGTGTTTCCCACAGTGCCGCCGGAGTTGTATGGGCTGAAGCCCGGCTTCAAGTACAACAACGACTGCCTCGTCGATCTCACGTTGATCAAGTTCGTGATGAACGCCTATCTGGAGGCCACGCGCATTCTTGCAGCGGATGCGTCCGAGGCCGAAACGGTTCGGGATGTTCAGGAGATCCTGGCGCATTTTCCCGAGTACCCAACAGCGGACTCGAAGTATGGCAAGGTCTTTGTCTCGGTGCCGGGAGAGCACTCGGAAGTCGTCTATAACGTACCCAACAGCCTGATGACCGTGTTTCCGGGCGAGGACCACGGGCTGCACTCGCCGAAGGAGGTCTATGAAATCCTGTCCAACTCCTATCGCAATCAGCAGAACGAAGGCGGGAATGATCTCGTGTTTCTGAACCTGCAGGGCGCGCGGCTGGGCCTGCTCGATTTGGAGCGATTCAAACGGCAAGTCAACTATTGCCTGCTCGAGAATGGGACCTGCGCGGATATGGTTCTGCAGGTCCATGGCCGCTACGAAGATACGACGGCGTTCGATTTCATGCGGCCGATGGGCATCTGGTTCGAAAACTTCAGCTTGCCCGTGGTGATCAATGAATGCCTCCTGCAGAGCTATAACGGCGTGATCCGGCTGTTTCCCAACTGGCCGCTGGATAAACAGGCCTCGTTCAGCACACTTCGGGCGGTGGGCGCCTTTCTCGTGAGCGCATCATGCGGCGGCGGGCGTATTGAAGGCGTGGAGATTCTGAGCGAAACCGGGAGCACGCGGCGAATTCTGAATCCCTGGCAGACGGGCATGCGCATTGTCCGTGCGAGCGGCGAGAGCAGCACGAGGGATGAGACGGTTGTTCTGGGCACGGCAGCGGGGGAGAGGCTGCGTTTGTACCCGGGAGAGGGGAAGGGCTCTTGACAGGCTGCGGGACGATGTAGCGCTCTTACATCGAATCTCGATCACCCCAGACGGTCGCCAGCATCTTCATCTGCCTCGTCCATGCCTAGCTGGGCGAACGGGGAAGCGGCCGCGCGGGAGCGGTCATTTCTCCGCGGCGGCGTCGAGGACGGCGCGCACAAGTCCTCCGGGGGCGCATGCGGCGGTGATGTCCTGTCCTGCGAAGGCGAGGGGGTAGCTCCAGACAACCATGTGGTCGTAGTAGTCGTGGCCGTGGGAGGTGCCGCCGGTCTTGGAACTGACGGCACAGGGCTGCGCCCAGGGCATGGCGTGCGGTCCGCGGAAAAGGGTGTCCATCATCGTCTTTGCCGCAGTCTCGCCTTCCGTCCGCTTCCCCGCATAGAGGAAGGCCATGGCGGCGGTCGCGTTGCATTGGATGAAGATATCGCGGGACCAGCAGGTGTCCGGAATGCCGGAACCGGCGCCTTCGATGCACAAGGTTCCGTCGCGATAGACGGCATCAACCATGCCATAGGGCGATGCGGGGAGATTCAGTTTCGCGATACTGTCGAGGGCGGTGTTGATCCTGTCTTTGGGCAACGGGTCTTCAAGCCCGAGCACACGGGTGCACCACACGCTGCTGAGTTGGGCGGCGAAGCAACTGTCATTTCGGCGCCCGGTAGCGGGATCGTTGTACGTGCGGTAGAACTCGCCGGTCCAGAGCTTCTCTTCGTAGCTTCTCTGGCCGTGCGCGAGCACCTCGCACCACTGCCGGGCCTGTTCGGCGTCGCCGGCCAGATCGGCCATCTTGATGCCGCAAACGAGTGTGGCGAGGCCCTTTCCGGCCGTGTAACTGCTGGCGCCGTACCACGGCCAATTGTCCAGTGGATTGTTCGCGGGAAAGGTCTCCCCCTTGAACGCGTGGGGATGGTCTTCCACGAGCCCGTCGCCGTCCTTGTCGAGCCAGAGCATGAAGTTGACCGCGTCCCGGGCGGAGGTCCAGAAGTCCTTCAGAAATGCCGCATCGCCGGTGCGCAGATAGTAGCGGTAGATCATCTGGGCGTATTCACCGGCGCCGCAGGTGTGCTGACAGTGGTACCGCGGATCGCGGATGCTGAAGCCCATGCCAAAACAGAAGGGCGGCTCGCCACCGCGCAACTGGAAGTAGCGAATGGCCCCAAGGGTGGAACGTTCCAACTCGGGAAAGAAGAAGAGCGCGGGCCAGTGGCCGAAGAAGCGGCACGGCATGGTTTCGGAGACGGAACACGTCGCGAAGCTCTCATTGACGAGGAAGAGTCCGGCCTTTCCCCACCAGTCGTCG
Organism: Candidatus Hydrogenedentota bacterium; assembly: GCA_903837785.1. Classification (GTDB taxonomy): domain Bacteria; phylum Hydrogenedentota; class Hydrogenedentia; order Hydrogenedentales; family CAILVY01; genus CAILVY01. The sequence continues at coordinate 3,687 of CAILVY010000054.1, read as the reverse complement.
GGGCGGGTTGGCGTGAGCCAGAGCGAGTTCTTGGCCATATCGTAGGGCGCGTTGACAAGCGTTTCCTTGAGCCATCCCGGGAGGTCCGCGCCGTAGATTGCGTCCTGCCAGGCGAGCACGCGCCCGAGCCAGCGTTCACGCTGCCCGATGGCGTGCAGCGCTACCGCCTTGGCGTCCGCGAATCGTTCGGCGTAGAGGTGTTTCTCCACGCGGTTTGACCCATCGCGCAGCCAGGGCTGATGCCATGCGAGCACGAAGTCCACAGTCCTGGTTTCATTGGCTTGCAGGTCGCAGGCGCATGAGACTCGAATGCCCGCGTCGATAGACTCCGCCGTTCCGTTGGCCGCCGCCAGCGCGTACGTGTGCCGGACCCAATCCGGCATCCGCTCGATCGCCGGGTGGGTGACCTGCATGCCGGTCCAGCCGTTTTCGGAGAAAGCAAGGGTTTCCCCCTTGGGAAAGCCGGGCAAAGTAATGGCGAGGGCGGCCTCCCGCGGCTCGGAGACAAGGTTGCAGATCGCGACTCTGAACACAGCGGCCGGGGTGTTGGACTCGGTCGCATCGCCCGGAATGAAGGGGGTGAAGGCCCGAATCTCTATGCGGAACGGCGCGTCGAATTCGAAACGGGCGTCCGCGACCGGAAAATGGCCGAAGTAATGCACGGCCTTGGCATCCCCAACGCCGTCTTTGGGCGTGGCGACTGTGTACTGTTTTCCGGCGAACGTCACCGCCAAGAACGGCTGGTTGATGGGCATCGGCGCGGGATAGCGGTTGAAGATGGAGGTCTTTCCAATGCGTCCGTCCGTGTCGAGGCACAGATACCCAGTGCCGATGGCGCCAAGCGGCATGCCGCCGTCCTCCAATGCCCCCGCGGGATAGACTGTGCCGGGGACTGGATTCCGGAGGCCTTCCACATGCAGCTGTTGGAGCTGCTGCGGGTCGGCCGGGAGATCGAAGAGGGGCACGGCCAGGCAGCATGCACTCAGGATGATGGGAAGGGTTGCGAAGAGCATACACAGACCTCACGTTGAGCCACTATCCCCGAATCGGGCACACGCAGCCGTGTGTCGGCGCGGTTATCGTGTCAGGGTGTCTTCGAGCGTGGCGATATCCTTGAGCGCTTGCTGAAGGAATTCGGTGTGCTCCTCCAGCCCTTCCGTGTGCGCCGTCGTCAGCCAGGCATCCACTGCCTGCAGCGCAGTGAAGGGGGTGAGGAGGAGCCCGCCCAGGGTGATGACGTTCGCGTTGTTGACGGCACGGCAGAGTTTGGCGCTCTGCACGGACTCGACGACACTCGCGTATACGCCCTTGAACTTGTTGGCTACGATGGCCATGCCCATGCCGGTGCCGCAGCAGAGGACCGCGCGGTCCGCTTCGCCGCCCTGAATCTTGTTCGCGGCCACCGCGGCGACGTCATAGTAATTCGCGGGGCTTTCGGCGTTTCCGCCGACATCCGTCACTTCATGACCCAAGGCGGCCAGATGCACTTTGACAGCGTTCTTCAGTTCCAGTCCCCACGGATCGGCGGCCACGACGATGCGCATGTTCGCTTCCTTTCTCCTGCAACGTGTGCCTCCGCGGGCCACACGTTTTCCGCTAGCTTACGGGATCCTTCGACACCGCGTCTACCTCGATCTCGAACAGGAGGTCGTCGCGGCAGATATCGTTGTTCGTGTAGAGGACGGGGAAGCCGTTGATGCCGCGGGCCGCGCAGCAGCGGTCGAAGGCAGGCTTGTCCTCGCCGATCTTGAAGTAGGCGATCGCGCGGGAGACATTGTGCCAGCCCATGCCGCGGGATTCGAGAATCGCCCCGGCCACGTCCATCGTCAAATCGACCTGGGCGTCCACGTCGCCGATGTGCACGCTGAGCCCGCCCGGCTCGATGCTGGCGGTTCCGGAGATGAACAGCCGGCGCACGCCGCCGGTTTCCACTTCCACGGCCCGGCTGAAGGAACTGCCGTAATTGAGGGCGGGGCATTGGAGGGGGGAGGGGATGGCTTCAGGCGCCAGGGGGGCCGTCACGGCTTTGGCCGCAATCAGGCCCGCAGTCAGGGCAGCACCTGCCGCATTGCGTCCGCCGATGCCGGTGCTGGCCGGCACGAGCCCGTCGAAGACGCGGTGGGCCTTGAAATATGCGGTCCGGACCACATTGAACTCGCCGTACCACTCGAGCATGTGGTAATTGTAGAACCAGGTGCGCCAGACGTGACTGAAATCCATGCCGACACTTTCCAGGGCGCGTTCCATCTGCGCGAAGACGGCTTCCGTCTGATCCGCGCGCGACTGCGTGATGTCGGCCGGCAGGATGCCGCCGAGGCGGCAGTAGCGCACGCCGTCCGCCTCGAACTCGGTTCCGGCGCAGCGGCCCTCAACGAGGACGGGCCGCACAGTTGGCCCGGCGACGGCCCAGATTTGTATGCCGCACAGGGGGTTGTCGCGACCGCAACCTTCTTCCACCCAGAGGACCGGCCAGGCGCCATCGCCGAAGGCTTCGCGCAGGGCCGCGTGGTCGCTGCCGGGCAGGCCGAAGACTTCGAAGGAGACGATGCTTGCGCCCAACTCGCGGATCAGCGCCGCCGCATCGGAGAAGAGCGCGCCTACGGGCGTGCCCTCCCGGGGAACGCCGGTGATGTAGTAGTCGACACAGCCCTGCCGGGTCACGGTTGCGACTTGCACGCCGCGCTTCAGATAGGCCTCACACTCCTGCTTCAAGGCGCTGTTACCGCAGTTCATTGTCACTCCTGCATGTTCTCCGCCGGCCTCCGATGGACCGGCCGGCGGCACTTCACTCCCTGAGCGCACCGCAAAGAGGCGCCCACTCCATAGTTTCAACCCGGAAGCTTCGAATTTGTTCCCTGCACGGCCGGCATCAGCGGGCCGCCGCCATTGCCGGCCCGGCCGCCACAGTGACACGGAATCCCACATTGTAGACGGGTTGCCAAGGCTCGTAGGCCTGGCGCGCCGCCGACCGGGCGCGTTTGGGACGATCAAACCATGAGCCGCCCCGGACCACCCGCTTTTCCTTGGCGTCAAGCCCGTTTCGGCCATCGCCAGCCTCATATGGATAGGGGCGATACGTGGAGAGCGTCCATTCGGCCGCGTTCCCGTGCATGTCGCACAAGCCCCAGGGATTCGCCCGATACTTGCCTGTTTCGTTTAGGATCTTGGCGCCATCGTTGAAGCGGTCGTCCTTGGGCAGGAAGTCTTCGTAGGGCGACGGATTGGCAATCGGCTGCGGATTGATGCCATTGACGGCCAGCAGCCGGATCGAGAGATCGGCCAGGTTCGCGAAAGGCGCGAAATCCGTGTCCATCGCGCCGAACCAGAAGGGGGTGACGGAGCCCGCGCGGCAGGCCCATTCCCACTGGGCTTCTGTCGGCAGGGAGCAGGGCGCTCCGGCTTTCCCGGAGAGCCATTGGCAGAAGGCCATCGCCTCGTTCCAGGAGATTCGGACGGCCGGATCATTCGGTGCCTGGATGGAATAGCCCGGCGTGGTGTGATCCTTGCTGTGCTGATCGATGTAGCCGTTGTCATGCGCCGGGTCGAACTGCTGATACTGTGCGTTCGTGACTTCGCAGACGCCCATCCAGAACGGCGCATCCACTTTGACCGCGGCGCGCGGCCGTTCGTCACTGGGGCCGTCCAGGCTGCCCATGATGAATTCGCCGGCGGGGATGAGCACGAGGT
>CAILVY010000053.1 GCA_903837785.1 Candidatus Hydrogenedentota bacterium | reverse complement strand
CCGGGGGGGGGGGGCCCCGCGCCACTGGGCGGCCCGAAACCGGTTCAGACCCTTGTGGCCGCGCTCCTCTGCCGCCACGACTGCGCCCGCTTCTCAGGGTTTGGCGGGAAGCAGGAAAAGGCGGCCTTCGCCGGAATCGAAACTGAGTTGCAGTCCGTCCATGTCGGGGCTGTCGTCGCGCACGGGTTCGGCGCGTCCGGTCTGCGGGCTCACTTCAAGAACGTCCTGGTGTTCCGTGTCAAACGTGACGGTTGGCCAGGAGGTGTAGGCGTGGTCGTCGTTCATCATCAGCAGCGCGCGGCGGCCGTCGGCGTGCCGGAAGAGGCCGAGATTGTACGCGCCCTTTGTGATGGAGGCGATGGGCGTGTTTGCCAGCCTGGATGCGGGATCGTCGCCATGCTTGATGCGGACGACGCCGGTGCTCGTGAGCTGCATGAGGGTGGGGCCGAGGTTCCTGAGTGCGGCGTTGATGCGTTTGGCCTGATCGTAGTGGCGGGTGCGGCGTTCATCGCGGGTGATGATGGCGCCGCCTTTCGGGAACTCATGGGAGATCGGCGTGTAGTAACAGAAGTAGAGCACGCCTTTCGCGCCGTAGGCCAGCGAGGCGAAGATCTGCCAGCGCAATTGCGCTTCCGTGGGATCATATTGATTGCCGTACGGCATCGTGTTGAAGAAATTCCAGAACGGCACGTTGTGCTGGAGGCTGTACGTGCGCATGTACTCGAGGTTCTCGCAATAGCCGTCGCGCCCGTCGGCATCGGGCCGCATCAAGGGATAGTGATCCATCGACAGCACGTCCGGGGCCACCTCGTCCATGAAGCGGCGAACGTGTTCATCGTAGTTCGCGCAGCCCAGTTGTTCCGGCGTGGCGTATGTGGGGAAGAGGTTGATGTAGCCGAGCCGTCCCGGCCGCAGGCTCCGGACGGCGTCGATCTTCTCGCGCAGGCCAGGGAAGTCCTTGGCGCCGGGCTCGTCACGGAGCCCGTAACCCCAGCACGCGGGATGATCCGGCAAGTCGGCCTCCGACACCCCCCCCACATGAAGCACCGCCTTAAGGCCGTACTTGGCGCAAAGGTCGAGCAGTTGTTTCGTTTTCTCGGCGGGCCACCCGGGAGACCCCCCGATGATCATCGTGAAATTGGCCTCGGCGATCTCCGCGTAGCGCGCATCCGCCCGATCATCGAGCGGCGGATCGACCCAGAAGCCGATGACAAATCGATCCTGGACAAAATGGGGGCCTGCGGCCACCGCGGGGACTGTGATTGCGAGCGCAAGGGCGCACACGAGCAGGATACGCATGGACACCTCCCAGGAGCGTTGCCCGGAGTGCCGATCGATCGGTTCCGGGCGTTACTTGGCCTCAATCTTCTGCACGGGCCGCGGAAGGAGCCCGCGGGCCGTCATGTCGAGCAGGCGAAATTGTCCGTCGAGGGCGGCCGGCACGACCGAGATGCGGGTGCCGCCCCACGGGACGGTTTTCTCTTCCTGCGTGTTCTCGCGGTGCCAATGGCCGAAGAGCAGGAAGTCGAGCGGGTTGTCGATGAAGAGAATCAACTGGCTGCGCATGCCCATCGCCGGGTCATAGCGGTGGGTAAGGCCGACGCTCCATCGGCACGGTTTGAGGGCGCGGCGATAGATTTCGAGCAAGCCGTTCTGCGGGCCGAGATCATCCGCAATCGCATAGTCCATCGTGTCGAAGGCGAGATAGCCGTCCGGGCCAAACGTGAACATGTACGTCAAGGGTCCGAAGAATTGCTCGTAATTGTCGGCCTTGCGATCGTGGTTGCCCGGACAGACGAAGGTCGGCAGTTTGCACGTGTCCAGTATCCCGAGAAACGCGCGGTACTGCTCCGGCTCGCCGTGATCCGTGAGGTCGCCTGTCACGATCACAAATGCGGCTTCCGATTGATTGAGCGCGTCCAGCACGCCGCGCGCCGCGGCGTCCAAACCTTCGCGGCCCACATGCGTATCGCTGAGATGGCCGATGACGTAGTACTCCGGGCTTTCGGCGCGCACGAACACGGCCCGATCATTCCGGTCGGACTTCCCATCGGCCGTGGCGAGCAGCGAGTACGTGCCCGCGGGTGCGTCCGGGGGAAGGGAGCATGTGGCGCGATAGCGCCCTCCGGGCAGGGGCGCGAATTCCGCCGTCACGGGATATTCCTTGTCCGCCGCGGCAAGTTTCAGTTCGGCGCGGGCCGTGAGCACTGCGTCAAACGTTTTGCCGGCGAACACGATGGCCGGCACGCCGTTGTTCGGGGTCTGAATGAGTCCGAGGGTTCCGTCATTCTCCCGGGCTTCAATTCCGGCCGCTGCGGTCAACAACAGCAAGAAGAACACCCGGCCCATCCAAATTCTTTGCCGCAGGTTGATCATGGCTTTGCTTCCGGGCGCCACGCCGGCGCGTAGTCGCGCGCGGGTTGATGCGTGAGCTGCACCTCTTCCTCCGTGTTCACGCGGCGCGCAAAGAGTTCCGCATCGCCGGTCTGGTCCGAGACATAGGCCAGCCAGGCGCCGTCGGGAGACCACGTGGGACTCCAGCAATCCGCATTGTCCTGAACCGCCACGCGAAACACGCGGGCCGTGTCGGGGAAGAGCCGGTACACGCCGCGGCGTCCGCTGCGGAAGGACTCGAAGGCGAGCCACTTGCCGTCGGGCGCCCAGACGGGATTCCAGTCGGCGGCCCGGTGGTTCGTGACATCGGCGATGCCGCGCTTGCCTATCACGTAGATCTCGCGGTCGCCCCCCTCATTGGATTCAAATGCGATGCGCTCGCCCTCGGGATCCGGTTCCATCGCCCATTCGGCGAAGCGCAGACTGTCCTTCGTGAGCAACTGGAGGATGGGCGCGGCCTGCGACGTTGTGATGAGCCAGGGCTCGGTCGAGTACTTGCCCGGCTCGCCCACGAGGCCGATGGCAACCAGTGCGCCCGACTCGAAGGCCTCGAGGACGAACTTGTCCGTATCGACCCCTTCCCAGGTGAAGCCCTGATCGGGATTAAGCGCCTTCATCAGCTTCAGACTCGGCAGCCACACCGGCCGCAGGAGCCCCGGCTTGCCTCCATTCCACTCGGTTTCCGTGTCTGTCTCGAGGTCATAGACCACCGCCACCTGCTCCATGTTCGACTTCGGGTCCGCGGCATACACGAGACGCCGGCCGTCCGCCGACCACCGCGGCTCGTGGTTCCACAGATACTTGTGTTTGAGCGCACGCCCATCCGAACCGTCCGCCCGAACCACCCGGATCCCGACGCCCTCTTCCCGGCGGCTGTCAAAGGCCAGCCAGGCGCCGTCGGGCGACCACCGGGGCGCGCCGTCGCCCGCGCCCGTGCCGACGCGCGTAACGGCGGCGGAGGCCACGTCAAGCACGCAAACACACTGATCCTCCTGATCCGGGCCCGACACAAAGGCGATTTGGCCGGCCGGTGCTGCGGCGCAGCAGGCGGAGACAATGACAAATGCAAGCATGTTCATCGGAGGAATCTCGCCGTTCCCGAGAGTGCGCCCTGAGCGGCAGGGCAGTTCCCGCATCGGCCCGTAAACCGTTTCCGTCAAACAGAACTGCGCCGCCGTGTGAGGCCACACAGCGGCGCCGAAAGTATAGCAACTTCGCGGGCCGTGACGCTAATGCGCGCGGACGCGGCGGCGCGCCGCCACCGCAATCCCCAGCGCTGCCGCAAGCAGCACCGCCCAGTCGCCCAAGCGGGATGTGCCGGCGGGTGCCGCGCCGCATCCCATCATCTGGATCGTCTTTTCCTCGGTCGGAATCTCGGGCGCCTGATACGAATAGGCGTTCGGGAGTTGTGCATTGCCGGCCGAGGTCACGACGGTGACCGCAACGGTGCCCGCGGCTGAAATCAACGGCGTTACCACTTCGAGTTCATTCTTGCTGATGGCATGCACGCTGCCCACGGGTACTCCGCCGAACTTCACGGACATCGCGCCGCTGAGGTTCGCGCCGAAGATCCGCACCGTTTGGCCGCCCGCCATGGCGCCGAAATTCGGCGTCACCGAGAGGACTTCGGGTCCGCCGCCGATAGTGACCACCGGAGAAATGGATTCGTAGCCGAAGACCTGATAGGTGGCGCCGTCCTGCATCGTCTGCAGGGCGATGGGCAGCACCCGGAAGTACCAGTGATCGCCGGCCCGCGTGGCATTGGGCGGCACAGTGGGATTGTCCAGCATGGGGTTGAGCGGATCGTGGCCGCCGGTGAGGCCCGGCACGATTTGATTGTTGCGGTACCAGTAGACGATGGAGGGACCCTCATCCAGGCCTTGCGGATGGAAGTAATCATACGTCGCCATCAGGGGCCGTCCGGCGGGCACCACCCGGCTCCGGGTGGGGTCTTCAAACGGAGTGCCCGAGGAGAGGCGCAGATTGCGCGCCTCGGGCGAGAAGAAGACGTCGCCCACGATCATCCGGACATCCTGATACGTGTCCTGGGTTCCCATCCGGGCCCGGATTCGGAGGATCTTCAATCCCTGATCCTGGGGCGTGGTCTGCCAGTAGAAGGTGCCGGTCCCGTTGCCGTTGTCCGCGAAGGGCGCCGGTCCGTCGCCATTCCACGTTGCGGTCAGCACGGGCAAGCCCGGCATTCCGGCAGGGATTACTGTGTGCGCCGTGAAGTTGACGAGATCGCCCACGTCGACCACTTGCAGGGCCACGGGTTCGATGCTCATGCGGCCGGGCGCCTCGGGCAGCTCGGAGAGGTTCGAGAAGGGATTGAAGTGGCGCAGCCCGTCAAAGAGAACGGCGGGATCGAGCGGCAGGCCCTGCCCGTCGGACAGGCCCACCAGGACATCCTTGACCCCCAGTTCGCGATAGGTCATTCGGATATGGCCGCTGAAGAAGAGCTCGAGCTGGACGGAATTGGAGAGGGGAGAAGCGTAACCACCGCTTTCGCTGATGAATTCCGGCACGTTCTCGAAGGTAATCACGAGTCGATCGTCCAGCGATCGGCTCCAGATGGTCCCGCCGATATTCGGCGCCAGATCAGCAAAGAGGAACGAGATGCGCGGCATGGTGAAATGCGAGGCCATGCTGGGGAAGTTCAGGGGATCGAACGGCGTCACGCCCGTGAAGGAGATATAACCGTTCGGACTCAGGAAAAACGCGCTGTAGTCTTTGCCGAAGAACGGGAATGCGGCATCCCCCATCGTGTAGGAAATGCCCAAGTCATCCCCCAGCGGAAGATACCAGGCATCACCTTGTTCATCCGAGGGCACCACGGGGAACTCGAAGACATCGTGCCGGACGGTTGCCTCGTAGCTTGAGTAGTCAGCGCCTCCGGTTACCGCGGCGCCGCCCCCGGGCGGCGGCCCGACGGGCGTGAACGTGAGCTGGGTATAGGCCAGGTCAATGGGCGAGCCCCCGGCAGCGCCGTCGAAGGCCTCCGTTTGCACCTTGGGCGGTTGGGCGCCGGCCGTCGCGCGGGCATAGGCCGTCTGCGGGAGCCCCGAAGTCATGTCCGCAAAAAGTGTGTAACGGTACTCGACACCCGATTGGACTTCGCGGTCCAGGAAGCTGTCCCCGCGGCCGCTGTAAAGCTGCGTGCCCTGCGCGGGATCATCCACGAACATGCCCACGCTGCGCACGAGGATGACCTCGCCAAAGGTGTCCGTGGCGGGATTGGTCCAGTGCAATGCGACGACCGGATTGCCGTCCGTGTCGAACGCGGACATCGCGCGGAATCCTCTCAAGCCTTCCTCGGAGAGCGTCGGCGGCTCGATTTCAACCGCGCGTCCGGCGCGGGCAATGTTCAGGCGATCCTCGAAACTCATGCCCAGATTCACGCTCGATGCGCCCAACGCCAGATAGTAGATGTAATACGTGGCGAAATCGGGGAGCAGGAATTCGGTTCCGTAAACCAACTGCGCGACCCGGTCCATGCCGAGGCTCTGCACCGTCTGGCCGTTGAACGAATCGCCGTCCGTCAAGAGATAGACGAGTTTGTTGCCCACGCCATCGTTCACATGGACACCGCCGTAATCGTAGTACGCAAACGGGTTGATAAAGAGCGGACTGTTGTAGCGATCCGGCTGGTCAAACTCGGTGGGATCCTTCATGTTCCGGTTGCCGATCATCCCTGGACTCGGATTGAACAAATCCGAAATGGACTGGGGCAAATCTTCCCCCAGCAGCCATCGAACGGCCTCTGAGTCGTTCCCTTTGCCGTTGGTCAAGTCCGTGAACTCGCCGAACGTGTCCGAAAGATGCTCGGTGATGGAACCGGATTCCCCAAAGTAGATCAGGTCATTGATCGCGTCGGTGTTTGCATGGGTGAATTCATGTGCGATGATGTCGTCGACGGCGAAATCCGTTCCCACCACAAGCCACTGCTGCGAAGGGCTCCAATAGGCGTTGTAGTCCGAGTAGTGGACCAGCGCCACGATCGTGGCGCCCGCGTCGTCATAGCTGTCCCGGCCGAAGTGCTGGGCGAAGTAGTCATAGGCGTCGCCGAGATAGTCATAGGTGTTGTCCACATCGGCAATGCCGGTGGGTTCGCCGCCTTCCACGCGCGCAGGTGTGCTCGGCACGAGGAAGCCGCCTTTCAGGTCAAAGATTTCGCGGGACTTGCCGTTCTTCAGCAGTGAATGCCGGAAGACGATGTCGCCCGACTGCGCATCCACCAGCACCCGCTGCGATATCTTTTCGGGGCTCTCCGCGTCCAGGATTATCTGCCAGACCAAGTGGGCGGGACCGCTCTGTTGAATCAGGGCCGGGCAGAAGAGCATCAGCGCCGGATCACCGATCCTGCTAAACGCGGCGGGATCCACTCCGGCGATGTGGTCGACGTCTGCAAGCGCCTTCGCCAATGCCGTCCTGGCCTTGGATTCCGCCTGAACCGCCGTGAGGCCGGGACTGAGCGAGAAGTGGGGATCATCCAATGCCCGCGTGTCGCGCATCACCTCGCACACGACGTTGCGCACGTCGCCTGAAGCATCCACCTGAACCACAACGCTTCCGGCAAAGACTTCCAGGTTGCCGTAAGTTTGACGCAGCCGGACATACGAGTCTCCGCTTCGCGTACGGATATTTCTTATATTCAGCCCCACTTTGTCGCTGAGCAGCCCCAACGCGCCCTTGTATGCATCGACGAAGGACCGGGCGGCCGCTTCGGGACCGGCCGCTTTGGCCGCGGAAGAGGGCACGGCGAACGCGCCGTCCGGAGGCGCGCCGAGGAAGCGCACGAAACCATCTTCGGTCTTGTAGACCACGGCGGATTCAGCGGCATTCGCGGGAACCCGCAAGGACTGCAGGAGCTTCCCGATGTCCTCCGGGTCGGCCGTCGGCGCCTGGCCCATGCTGGTGGCCGCCATCCCGAGGCACAGAACTACCCACGCCGCAATCGTAAACGCGCGCATATGTCCTCCTAACCTGAAGCCGAGGCGCTGCCGCCTTCCCTACGCAACAACCAACTCGCATCCCTTGCCGCGCCAACCGCATGCACAAAGGACCTGCGCCCAGGATTCGCCGGACGCTCCCCGTTCCGAAAACCAGTCACACTTTTCCGATTTTAATCCTTGTACACCAGCAGGATAGATGAAGTCAAGGAAAACCTTCGACGCCAAATGGTCAAGCTGCTAAATCTATGAATAGAGCCATCGCAATCTGGGGGGCGTATTCAAGACGGGCGCGTCTTTCGCCGATACTTAGAATGGCAATGCAAGGAAGAAGATGATGGTTACGATGCAGACAGACTCAGCCGCGCTTCTGACAGGAATCGGGACTACCGCCCGTACGCAGCCGGACCGGGGCGCGGATCGCCTGTCCGCGGTGGCGGCGGCCGATGCGGTGGACGACGTTCTGAACTTGAGCGGTGCCGCGGGCCGGGATGTCATCGGAACCTTTCATCGCCTGGATTCAGGAGAGCAACAGGACTTCCTGACGATGCTTGCGGAGCTGCTGTCGCAAGGCGTGGTGGGCACGGAAACGCTCGAGGTGAATCACGAGCCCTATGTGAGCTTTCTTCCCTCGAGCATCGCCGATCCCCGTCTTGCACATGCCCGTCCGTGGCGTCAAGACCAGGCGCGGCATGCGCTGGACATCCTTGCGTGATCGTCTGGCATTGATTCGCGCGTCAAAACCGGGCAGAATACCTCGCCATGAGACTGTTCGGGGTTCAGATTCTGCTTATCCTG
>CAILVY010000052.1 GCA_903837785.1 Candidatus Hydrogenedentota bacterium | reverse complement strand
GAACAGCAACAAACTGAGCGTGGCCGTCGAGCCGCGATGGTTCGCCTTCCGCCGTGAGTTGCGCGGGTGGTGGCTGACGCTGTGCGGCGTGCGACTGCACAAGCAGAAGGATTTCGGTGGTCGCATTGTGTAACCCCAACACGGGAGCTGACCGGACGTGAACAGCGCAGAGACAACCTTTGCCTTGGAGACCGACGACCGCCGCGCTGTTCACGGTACGGTCCGGCCCTTGGTTCGCCTTCGGTTTGCCTACGCGGACCCGCCCTACTTCGGGCTGGCCGCTAAGTTCTACGGCGATATGCACCCGGACGCGGCGGCATACGACCGACTCGAAACTCACGCCGCGCTGATTCGCCGCCTGTGCGACGAGTGGCCGGACGGCTGGGCAATGAGCCTGAGCGCGAAGAGCCTGCGGGACATCCTGCCGCTGTGCCCGGACGATTGCCGAGTCGGAGCGTGGGTCAAGGGCTTCTGTTCGTTCAAGCCGTCCGCCAAGGGCGCACAGTACGCATGGGAGCCGGTAATCTTCCGTGGCGGAAGGCCCCGCGATGAGTCGCATTGCGTTAGGGATTGGCTGCAAGAGTCCATGACGTTGAAGCGTGGGTTCCGGGGGGCAAAGCCGGACCGCTTTGTGCGGTGGGTGCTGGACCTGTTGAACGCCGACCCCGGCGACGAGATCACGGACCTGTTCCATGGCAGCGGGGCAGTCACCCGCGCAATCGAGGCATGGAGGGCGGAAGGACGGCTTCCGCTGTATCAGGCGAACGCCGCGCCTCAGACTGGCGCGGAACGCGCCTAGTCTGAAGGCGCTTGTTGGCGGGTTTGATCGAAAGGAGATGAAGCATGATTTCGCTGTACCTGAAGACGATTGACGAATGGCTTGCAGAAGCCGGTGGCCGGGCATACGTGGACGAGGAAGGATGGGAAGAATGCGCCCGGCAACTCGAACGCACGGTGAAGGCCATGCGGTCGGCACTGAGCGAAGCCGAAAACGAACTGCGGTGCTTTGGATCGTTTGACGGGCACATCGCACGGTGGGAGCGGAGCATCAAGGATACCGCCAACAAAGCATTAAGCGAATCTGAGTCAAAATAGGCCAATGCTATGCCGATTACGTTTCCCAAATCCTGCAAAACAAGGAAGCAGAAATCCGCCCATGCCTGCTATGTGGCCCGTAGGGGATGGGAGAAACGCAGGGCCGCCAAGCCGCCACCAGTTTGGATAGGCGGGATATCGTTTCATGGGCCACTGGCGGCCGGACGGGATATGCGGCTGGATCTGTTCGCGGTGGATGGGGAACGGAAGTGGACGGGTGTAAGTGACGGGAAACTGATGGCGGATCGGTTGAGCGAACGGACGGTATTGAGGCTGGTGAGGGCAGTGCTGAGGAGACAGAGGGGAACGGATTTAACGGATCGGGGGAATCAGACGCATCGGGAGGATCGGTTATGAAATTGATCTGGACACCACACCCAATCTTCCAGGAGCCGACAGTGGCGGATATCCAGGCGCTGGCGGCGCGGTCGAATTGCGCGCCGGAAATCGCGGCGGAAATGGTGTGGAAGCGGCGGCAGGAGGCGAATGGTTCGGCAGTTCCAATGTCTGGAGAAAACCAATGAGCAACGTTCCAACGACTGGAAAATTCGCAATCGTATTGAGAATAATGAACATGCCGGTTCTCGGAACATTTATCGCGAACATTGGACGACCTTACGTCGTTCCTCCTGGCATGG
>CAILVY010000051.1 GCA_903837785.1 Candidatus Hydrogenedentota bacterium | reverse complement strand
GGGTCTTCGTCCGGATTCCACAGGAGTTTCATTCCGTAATACGGGCGAAGGAGATAGAATTCGCCGCCGTTTGAGCCATTGCCCTGCAAGTAGATGCCCTCGACCCCGATGTCCCGGTAGAAGCGCATGTCGGCGGCCATGGCGCGCAGGTTCGGAAACGGATTGAAGTAATGCGCGAAGTCCACAATGTAGTGCCAGACGTAGAGGTGGGACGTGATCTTTGCCCAGGCCTCGGCACGGCGTTTGTAGTCCGCGTTCAGCGCGCACGTGGCGATGGGGTGGCTGTCGCAGGACGGGTACATGTGGCAGAGCCAGACCGCCACGTTCGGGTGCATGACGAGGTCCTTCGGCGGCTCTTCCGTGTACATGTACGCCAGCGTGTTGATCAGCTTGTTCGGGTAGACTTTGGCGGTCCGTTCGGCCAACTGATTCAGAAACCAGTACTGCGTTCCGCCGCGGGTGCCGTATTTCGCGTTGATCTCGTTGCAGCGCGGGCACTGGCAGTAGCTGTAACAATCCATTTGCGAGAAGTTGTGCTGCCGGTCGTTCGGCTGATCCGCCATGCGCTTCAGCATGCGCTCCGTCACGATCTCGAGCACGTCCGGGTTCGTGAGGCACAACTGTGTTTCGCCGCCGCGGCGCACGCCGCCGATTTCGGAGAAGTACTCGGGGTGCGTGTCGAAGAACTCGCCCGGGCTGATGAATCGGAAGTAGCTGTGGCACGAGCCATCGAAGGTGAATTGCACGCCGTAGGGGCAATCCTCGAGCCCTCCGCCCGAGTTGTCATGCATGCGCGAGCGGAAATCCGCATCGGCGCCCGCCCAGCAATAGCTCGTGTTGCGATAGCGGAAGGCGGGCTTCACGAGCTTGTCCAGCGCGGGCAGCGCCACTTCCTTCGCCGCGGGCGTCCTCGTGATTCCGGGCGCGTACCACCGCACGCCGAGCACGGTTTCGAGGAAGTCATAGGCGCCGTAGAGCGTGCCGGCCGCGTGCGTGCCCGCGATGACCACGTCTTTGCCCAGGGTTCGCAGCACGTAGCCCTGTTCGCCCAATTGCTCGGGCGCGGGATCCACGCCCAGTTGTTTCGCCAGCGGGCCGCAGCCGAGGAGAATCATGGCCTGTCCCGCTTCGGGCGCGCCGTTGCCGATGGCAAGCTCCACGCCCGTGCATTGCTTGAAGTGGTCCCGCAGCACCTCGGCCGCATGTTGTTCGGACGGGCTGGCGCCCTCCTGCAGGACAATCCGATACGCGCTTTGTCCGTCCTTGGCCAGCCAATCCCCGGCATGGGCCGCCGACGCCAGCAACAACGCGCACATCATCCCGCACCGCAATCCGCCGTTTCGCATGACAGACACCCCTCTCAGCCTTGACGCCTTCCGTGTATCCGCCGGATCGGGCAGTCCCGAACGGCAACGCATTGGACTTCGCTATTGCGGAGACGGTTACAGCCGGCAGCCCCTGGCCGGGCCGTTCAATCGAGGTAGATGTCGCCGCCGCGGGCTTCGAGCCGCACTGCGTGCGTGCCATTCTTCAGGCGGCCGCTGAATTCCTGTTGATCTTTCGCGGTGCTGCCATTGAGCGGGATGGCGCTGTGAACGGTACCACCGGTCGTCTTCAGCGTGAGCGAAGCATCCGCCTCGGGCGCGAGCGCCATGCTGAGGTTGCCGTTCTCCGCCAGGATGTCATAGGCGCCCCCCACGCCTTCCAGGGCAAGAATGCGAATGTCGCCTCCGGTGCACTTGGCCGAGACCTCTTTCCGCGACGACTCGATGACGATGCGCCCCTGGACACACTGTGCCGAAACCTTGGCGAGATTGCGCGATAGCATGATCGTGCCATAGTGCCCGGAGACTTCCACCGGCCCCCCGCAGTCGGTGACATTGACGTTGCCGTTTTCATCCGTGATCGTGAGCGGGCCGAGATGGCGTTCGACGGAGACATCGCCCAGAACCTGGGTGATGACGACGGCGCCGCCGAGATTGTTGAGGTAGGTCTGGCCTTCCTGGGCGCGAATCTCGACGGGCAAGGAGCGCGGACATTGGATCACGAGGTCCACGCGGTAGGACGAGCATTCGAGCGCTTTCAGGTCGCCCACGGCCACGGTGTTCACGTCCAGCCGTCCCGCGGCGCGCTGCACCTGCAGTTGCAGCGCTTCCAGTGCGGCCGGGGCCTTGGTTGCCTGCGGCACCCAGACTGTGCGGGTGGCTTTCACGCGCACCTCGTTTTCGTCGATGGCCTCGATCCGCAGATCGCCGGGCGCCGCATCGATGCGGATTGACGTCCCTTCCGGCGCGGCCTCCACGCGGCTCAACTCGTCGTTGAACGGCTTCGCGGAGTCGGCCGGGCCGGGTTTGGCGTCGCCGGGCTTCATCTGGCGCTCGATGCGCACATCGCCAAAGCTCGTGCTCAGGAGCACACGCTGTTTGGAGTCCGCATTCGGGCTGCGTGCGATGATCTTGCCGCCCTGCGCCGTCTGCGAGACCGGCAGGTCCGAGGCGAAGGTTCCATAGAGGACCGTCGCGGTGAGATCCGGCTGTACTTCCGGCGGCAGCAGGAGGCGGATCGGGCCGCCGTCGCTCGTCACGTCCACGTAGGCGTCCGGCGCAAGATCGCTCAGCGTGACGCTGCCCCGGAAGTTGTTGACCTCGAGTTCGCCGCTGATGCCGCTGAATTCGGCCTGGGCATTGTGCAGTTGGAACACGCCGCCCGAGGCCAGCCCGTGCGCCTTGACCGGGAAATCCCCGTGGGTGCGCACTTTTACGTTACCCGAGGCGTTCGAGACGTCCACCATGCCGTACTGCGCTTCAATGGCCAGCAATCCGCCGCTGCCCTGCACCACCGTGTCGCCGAAAAAATTGTCGGTGATGAGGCTGGCGGTCTTCGGAATGGAGATGGTGTAGTTGACGTTCATGGCCACGTAACCCCATTCCTGCTTCGTTTCCGGGAAGAGGGTTTTGATCTCCGCCAACTCCTCCGTGTGCGAGAGGCGCACCGAGATTGCCTGAACGACTTCCGCGGCCACTTCGGCGGTCTCCGCGCCCACGCGGATCTCGGCGTTCACCTGTACCACGCGGTCGTCCCAGGTGGTCACGCGAATCTCGCCAAACTGGTTGGACACGGAAATCACGGGCGTCGGTCCCACCGGATACGTCTCGCTGACCGTCCGGGTTTCGTTGAACGGCGTCTTCTTCTCCTCGCCCAGCCCGAGACCCGGGCCGACGAGGTCACCCGCCTTCTGGCCGACATAGTTCATGCCCTTGGCCACGTCGTCGAGGCCGGACTGGATCTTGTCGATGAGGTCGGTTTGTCCCACGGCGGCGCCCGCAGCAAGAAGGAACAGGGCGGCGCCTGCCAAAGCCGTTTGGATATTCCGTGGGATTGCGTGGAGCATGGGCCCGTTTCATTCCTCCCGCGCCAGTATACCGGCCCCGTGGCCGGAATTCATTCTCGCGCTGTCAGCGCCGGCGCCTCCATCGAAGTAGATCGCCCAGGCGCGATTTCAGTTTCATCAGCTGGAGCACGGGCCCGGGCACGCCGCCGCCGGATTTTGCGTCGAGATGCGGCGCCTCGCCCGCGGCGCTGTACATCTGCTCCATGATGGCGAGCACGTTCTTGCCCACGAGCTTGCGCAGCGGCGCGTTGGCCATGAGTCCGTACGCCGGGGCGCTGCCTGACCACTCCGCCCCGGGATGCGCCCGCACATAGGCCACGGACGCCCGCAGGTCTTCGAGATAGCGATCCGCGATCTCGGCGTGGCCCGGGTTAATCATGAGATGGATGCTCGGCGGGCGCTGCTGCCGGTCGATGTGCCAGCCCTGCTCCGCCATGCGGTCCGCGATGGCATAGCAGTTGAGCCCCGGCTCCGTGGTCGTGTAGGCAAAGACGCTGGCCGGCGGGTTGCCGAGCACGCGCAGGCCGGGGATGGCGTTGATGCCGTCCATGAAGCGCCGGGCCGTGCGCAGCACGGTTTCCGCGTTGCGCAGGTACCCGTCCTCGCCCATGGCCATGAGCGCGGCCCAGGCCGCCGCAATCGAGCCGCCGGGCCGGGTCCCGGGCAGGCTCGGGGACGCGAACACGCCGCCCGGCCAGTCCACATAGACGAAGAACTGATGCCGCAGATAGTCCATCGAGCGGTAGAGAATCGTCGAGGCCCCTTTGGCCGCGTATCCGTATTTGTGCAGGTCCGCGGAAATCGACGTGACGCCCGGGACGCGGAAGTCCCACGCGGGAATCGGGGCGTTCAGGCGTTCCGCCCAGGGCAGCAGGAAGCCGCCGATGCAGGCGTCCACGTGCATGCCGATGTTTCGCCGTTCGGCGAGCGCGGCCAGTTCCTCGATGGGATCGACCATGCCGCTCGGGTAGTTGGGCGCGGAACCGGCGATCGCGATCGTGTCCGAGGTGATCAACCGGGCAAGCGCCTTGACATCCACCCGGAAATCGTCCGCCAACGGCGCGTGAATCATCTCGACATCGAAGTACTTTCCGGCCTTGTCAAAGGCAACGTGCGCGGAAGCCGGAACAATCATGTTCGGCTGGCGAATCCACGGCATGAGTTTCCGGGCACGATCGCGATAGGTGCGCACCGCCAGCAGAATGCTCTCGGTGCCGCCCGAGGTCATCGTGCCCACAGTCTCCGCATCGCCGTGCAGCATCGACGCGGCCATCCGCACGACCTCGTGCTCGAAGGTGCGCAGGCTGGCAAAGGCCATCGGATTCAGCCCGTTTCCTTCAAAGAACAGGTTGTGCGCCTGCTTCAGGAATTCCGTGTGCTCGTCCGACTGATGGAAGACCAGGCTGAACGCGCGGTTCTCTTTCCAGCGCACGTCCTGTTCCTGCAGGCCGCGCATCCGCTCCAACACCTCGGCCCGGGAGATTCCCTGTTTCGGTATTGCGGGCAAGTCCATCGCCGCTGGTCCTTTCACGCCGCCACGCGCCCGCAAACGGGCGTGTGGGTTTGTGCTTCACATTTGCCGTCTCCGCAGGGCATCATCTTAACCATGCGCGGCGGCACTGTCCAGCAGAGACCCCCCGCGTGAAGGAGGACCGGGATCATGTGGAAACGCACTGTACTGACGCTGATGCTCATGGCCGCGTGCGCGGGCGCCCTGGCCGACGTGTGGGAGCAAGCCCGCGATCACGGGCAACTGAACCGGCGCGCGCTGTTGTTCTGCTGGCGCTACAGCCAGGGCTGGCTCCAGTGGTCGGACCCGAAAACGGGCCTGCTGCCCCACGATCTGAAGAAAGGCGGCTTGTACTGGAACGCCAAAGACTGCGCCGCGGACAATTATCCGTTCATGGTGATCACGACCTTTCTCACGGACCGGACCCTGTTTGCCGGGCGCATGCCGGAGATCCTCGCGACTGAACAGCGCCTGTGCAACCGCCTTGATCGCCTGCCGGACGACTATGACTTCCAGAAGGAGGGGTTCCGCACCCCGGACTACAAGCTCGACGATCTGATCTTCGGGGCGAGCGAGTACATCAAGGACGGGCTGATTCCGGTCACGGAATGGCTGGGACCGGGCCTTTGGCCGGATCGCATGCGCCAGCTCATGGACGACCTCTGGAAGAACGCGGCTACTGAAACGGAAGTGGGAAAACTACCCAGCAAGTCACACGAGGTCGCGGGCGATCTCCTGCAGGCGCTCGCACGCATGACCTGGATGTTCAAGAGCGAAACCTACAAGCAGCAGGCCTATGCCCTGGCCGCGTACTTTCTGGAGCACCACCTGCCCGTGGACGACCCGAGGCTGGGGCTTGATGATCACGGATGCGAGGTGATCGGCGGGCTCTCCGAGGTCTATTTCCTGGCGAGCCGGCAGGATCCGGAGAAGGCCAGGCAATGGCAGGCCGCCATGCACCGGATCCTGGACCGCGTGCTGGAAGTGGGCCGTGACGAAACCGGCCTCCTGTACAACGCCGTGAATCCCGTTTCGGGCGAGATACTGAAAGACGAACGCACGGACAACTGGGGATACAACTACAACGCCTTTGCCACGGTCGGCGAGATTGACAACGAACCACGCTATCGCGAGGCCGTGCTGCACGTGATGAGCGGCCTCGCCAAGAACAAGGATTACCCCTGGGAAGGCGCCCGGGCGGACGGTTTCGCGGACGCGCTCGAAGGCGGCATCAACCTCATCAACCGCTTTCCCGTGCCCGAGGCCATCGATTGGGCCGACTACACGGCGGAACGCTTGTTCAAGCTGCAGCGCGACACGGGCGTGATCGAAGGCTGGTACGGCGACGGCAATTCCGCGCGCACGATGGTGATGTACGCGCAGTGGAAGTCGCTCGGCGCGTACGTGGAATCCTGGCGGGCTGATCTGCGCGTGGGCGCGGCCCAGGACAACGACGGGTGGACCTGTTTTCTTGTGGAATCGGACTGGCCCTGGGCCGGCAAGGTCCGTTTCGATGTCCCGCGCCACGCGGAGTATCTGGGCATGCCCGGCGACTATCCGCGCATCAACCAGTTTCCCGAATGGTTCACGGTGGCGAAGGACGCGAAGTATCAGATTGACCGGGGCGACGGGAACGTCAGCGAAATCACCGCCGAGGCGCTGCGGAACGGCCTGGACCTTTCCGTCGCGCCGGACAGCGGCGCCAGGATACGCCTGAAACGCCTCTGAGCGCAGTCAGGGCAGCGCCAAAGTGAGGGTGCCGGGCGCGTCCTTTGATATGGCAAGCTCGCCCTCCTTGCTCTGGCTGCCGAGACGGACCGTCACTTTATAGGTGCCGCAGAAGCCGGTGAACTCGTAGTTTCCCCCGGCGTTGGTTTGGCCTTCGGCCTTGGACCACCACTCCTCGCGGATGAGCTTCTTGAGACGTTCGTACACCGGTTTGGGCTGGAGCGTGCTGCGAAGCAGGCCGCTGCCGGGTTTCCAGGCGTTGACGTCGGTGACGTCCCACCAGCTGATGGCGCTGACGGCCGGATGTCCGAAACAGACCCGGTAGAATTTCTCGGCATAGTCGGCCTGCTGGGCCTCGTCCCAGGTGCCGCGCCAGGGCGAGCCCTGGACGGGCTTTCCGTTCGAGCACACGAAGAACTCGGTGATGTGAAGGTCCCTGCCGAGGGCCGCATAGCGGTCCAGGATGGCTTGGACACTGTCCAGAGGGAATGCCCAGTCGTCCGGGGCGTGGGCCTGAATGCCGACTACGTCAAAGGGAACCTTGTCCTTGATGGTCTTCTCGATGAACTGGAAGAACTTGGGGTAGCCCTCGTAGAAGATGCCGAACTCGTTGATCACGAGCTTTGCGGCGGGGTCGGTCTCCCGCACCCAGCGGTGGGGCAGGTCGAGGGGGATGCCCGGCATGTTCACGGGCTCATTCACGACGTCCCAGAACGCGATGCGCTCCTTATAGTGCGCAACGATGTCCGTAACGTGCTTCTTCTGCGCGTCTTCGGCGGGCTGTGCGGCGGACCACGGCGGCACCCCGGCCTCATGTTGATAGAGCAGCGGGTGCCCCTTGAGGACAATGCCGTGCTCCGCGCTCCATTTCACCATGGCGTCGGTGAGGGTGTAGCCGGGTTTGCCCTTGGCGGGTTCGAAGAGGCGCCAGTAGAACGGGAGGGTGGCGTAGTTGAACACTTCCTGGAAGCGCTGTTTGTAGGCGTCATCGAGGTTCTTCGCATGGAACGAGTCGAAGGCGCAGAGATTCGCGCCGAAAAGGAAAGCGTGCCGGGTCTGCTCGATACTGACGTTGGCGCCGGAAACGGGCTTTCCGGAGGCGTCGGTAACCGTGATCGCGCCGCGGGCCATGCGGTGCTTCTTGATGGCTTCCGCGGCGTGCTGGACCGTCGCATTCTCCCGGGCGGGCGCATCCTGCGTCCATTCGGCCTCGGTGGCGATAGTGGGTTCCGCTGCGCCGTCGGGGGGCGTCACCGCGATAGTCTCGAGATAGAGATTGCGGTCCTCGCCCCACTTCCATCCGTCATTCAGGAAGGCCGCGCCCACCAAGTGAATGCCTTTCAACAGATGCACTTTGAAGGCGTAATCTTTGGGCTGCGCCGCATCCACCGATACGGTTTCGAGGGTGACCCCGTTGGGGCTGACGCCGTCCACGCTCAACGCCATCTGTGGCCACTCCTTCTCCGAGGGGCTTCCATAAGCGCGGATGAGCACCTGGTACACGCCGTCCTGCCCGATGCGGAGATACTCCCCCACCCGCCCGTTTGCCGTCAGATTCCCCCCGCTCAGAAAGGGACGCATGGCCGCATTCTTGGCCTGGAAGGTCAACGCGTCCGAAGCACCTGCACACAACAGCACCAGGCAGGCCATCCAAACACTGATTCCCCGGCTCATAGAGTGTCTCCTTATCTCGGTGTTCCATACTATCACCCGAATCTTCCGGCATTGCAAGCAGGAATTATCACTTTACTACCTTGTTCTGTTTTGACAATTTCCCCACTTGCTGCTAGAATGGACCATGGCTGATCAGGGAGGAAGGTCCCGGGCCAGGACGAGCGGAGAGAGTGCCCCGCAAGGGATGGCAATCGGATGCTTTTGCCGCCGGATGCGGAATCATCGCGCTTGCCCGGCTAAACCATTTGTGGCAGAATAGTTTATCGTTAACGGTGTTTTTCACGGGAGCAGGATGGAGTGTGCTCGGGTGAGTCACGAGACGGACGCACGGGAGCATGCTGCCTTCCAGTGGCAGGCTGCAAACCTCTACAAGGCAGGAAAAAGAGAGTGATGAGCACATCGGCATGGCTTGGCAAGACAGTGTCGTGGGCCCTCGTGGTCCTGATGGCCGCGGGGATGCTGCTGACGGGGTGTGTGACGACGCCTCCGCCGCGGGCGGATTTTCCGGCGCCGCCGGAGCCCGTGGTGGCGCTCCAGCCCGGGGACGTGCTGGACATAGAATTCGTCTATTGGCCGGAACTGACCACCTCCCAGAAGATTCGGCCCGATGGCCGGGTGGCGCTCAAGCTGGTGGGCGACGTGGCCGTTCAGGACAAGACGCCGGACCAGGTGCGCCAGGAGCTGCTGCAACTGTACGCGGGCAAACTGGTGAATCCCGAGATCAACGTGGTGGTGAAGTCGTATGACAGCCAGCGGGTCTACGTGGGCGGCGAAGTGCGCAACCCGGGCGTGATGCCGCTGCACGGGCGCATGACGGCGCTGGACGCGCTGATGATGGCGGGCGGGCCCTCGAAGGAAAGCGCCAAGCTGCGGACCGTGGTGGTGATCCGGCGCGCGGGGGACAAGCAGGTGGCGCAGTCGATCAACCTGAAGCGTTCGCTGCAGCGCCCGGATAGCGAGCCGTTCTATCTGGCGCCGTGCGACATCATTTTCGTGCCGCGCTCGACGATCGACCGGGTGGATCAGTGGGTGGAGCAGTACGTGAACAAGATCATTCCGCGGAACACCGCGATGAATATGACGTTCTTCAAGGACATTGGGCCGGGCCCCGTGCACGTGGGCGGACAACAAGCTGGGCTGTAACGGAACCGAAACGCGCCGGGGCGCGAAGGAGAACTGGAAACGATGCAATCGGACAGCGGCATGCTGCTAAGCTCGGTGCGCGATGTGCTCTACGTGATATTCCGTCACAAGGGCAAGATCGTGTTTTTCTTCCTCTTGATTTCCGCCGCAGTGACTCTGGTCACCTACCTGCTGCCGGTCGTCTATCAGTCGGACGCGCAGCTGCTCATTCGCCTGGGCCGCGAGAACCTGCCGGGAGATCCGTCGGTTCCGGGCGCCATGGTGAACGTGACGCAGGACCGCACAAGCGAAGTGAAATCGGAAGTGGCCATCCTGTCGAGTCATTATCTCGCGGAGAAGGTGGTGGACGCGATTGGGGAAGGCTGGATTCTGGATCGGGCCAACTTGCGGCGCGAGAAGCTCGAAATCCCCGAACCGCCCGCGCCCGGCATGCTCAAAATGGCCTTTCGCCAGGCGCAGGACCTGACGAAGCAGGGCTTGATCACGCTCAAGCTCATCGAGGCGCTGACGCCGCGCGAGGAAGCCATCCGCAAGGTGCTCAAGAACACGAAGGTCTCGTACGAGAAACAGACGAATGTAGTGGGCGTGACGTATGAGACGCGCTACGCGCCGCTGGCGAAAGTGGTACTGGACAAGCTGGTGCAGTTCTATCTGGAGCGGCATGTCGAGGTGTATACCGCGCAGGCTTCCCCGGAATTCTTCCAGGAGCAGGTGACGAAACTCGAGAGCGACCTGAAACAGCGGGAACAGGAACTGGAAGCGTATCGCCAGCAGAATGACATCTCCTCGATCCAGGCGCAGAAGGAGAACCTGCTGAGCCGGATCAACAAGCTCTCGGGCGAACTGAGCGATGTGACGGCCGATGCCGACGGGCTGCAGGCGATGGTGGGCACGCTGGAAGAAGTCGTGAAGCAGGCGGAGAAGACGCATGAACTGAGCCGCACGACGGGGATGCCAAATTATCTCGCAGACAAGCTGAAGGAGCGCGTGGCCGACCTGCGCGAGCGCGAGACGGAACTGGCCGCGCGCTATCCCGGCACGCATCGTCCCCTGGTGGAACTGCGCGAGCAGATCAAGCTGGTGGAAGACGCGCTGGCGAAAGAGCCGGAAAGCCGGACCGAAGTGACGACGGGCCTCGACGCGAACCGCGAGGCGTGGACGCACACGATGAAGAGCGAGAAGGCGCAACTGGAAGCGCGCCGTGCGCGCCAGGCGAAGCTGGCGGAAGAAATCGGCAAGCACAAGGAGGAGTTGGCGCTGGTGGCGAGCCGCGAGCCGGAATTGCAGCGCCTGGAGCGCGCCCGCGAGATGGCGGAGAACGAATACAAACAATACCGGGACCACCTGCAGCGCGCGCAGATCAACGCGGCCATGGACATCGAGAAGGTTTCCAATGTGAGTGTGGTTCAGCCCGCCTCCGAGCCGCTCGATCCGGTGCGTCCCAAGAAACTGCGCAATATCGGCCTGGGCCTGCTGCTGGGCCTCTTTGGCGGCATCTTCCTCGCGTTTGTGCGCGAATACTTCGATGACACCCTGAATACGACCGACGCGGTGGAGAAGCGCCTGGGCGTGCCGGTGCTGGCCTCCGTGTCGGAGAAGGAATTCAGGGCATGTACCTAGGCTTTTACGGACTTGAGAGAGAGCCGTTCCACATCACGCCCGACCCCGAATTTCTCTTTCTGAGTCCGAGCCACAAGGAAGCCTTTGCCGCCATCGTCTATGGCGTAGAACAGCGAAAAGGATTCGTGGCGCTGACGGGCGAGGTGGGCACCGGCAAGACGACGGTGCTGCGCGCCTACCTCAAGCGCATTGAGAAGAGCGCCATCCGCCCGATCTATCTCTTCAATCCCGATCTCACGTTCGAACAGTTGCTGGCGATGGTCCTGAAATCAATGGGGATTGAGCCCAAGCAGAAGCAGACCGCGCCGCAGATGCTCGAGCGGCTGCACTGGGCGCTCATCAACGAGTTCCGGCAGAACCGGAATGTGGCGCTGATCATCGATGAAGCGCAGAACATGCCCGTCGAGACTCTCGAGAAGCTCCGCATGCTCTCGAACCTGGAGACCACCGAAGACAAGTTGATCCAGATCGTGCTTGTGGGGCAGCCGGAGCTTCAGCGGAAGCTCGACTTGTATTCGCTCCGGCAATTGAAGCAGCGCATTGCGGTGAAGGCCCGCGTCCGTGCGCTGACGCGCGCGGAAGGCGAGTCGTACGTTCAGCACCGCTTGTCGCTCGCGGGATGCACCCGTCCGGATATCTTCAGCCCCGCGGCCGTCCGCGCGCTGCTCAAACGGAGCAAAGGCAATCCGCGCGTACTCAACATCCTGTGCGACAACTGCCTCATTACCGGTTTCGGGTATCAAAGCGAAAGCGTCACGCCGAAAATCGTAAAGGAAGTGGCCGCGGACGTCCTTGGCCGCACCCGGTATCCCGTGCCGCGCTGGACATGGGCCACCCTGGCCGCGGCCCTGCTGGTGGGCGTGCCCGCCGCGTTCTATTTACAGTTGCCGCCGGATCTGCCGGTTGCGCCGCCGCTTCAGGCCGCGCCGCCCCCCGCGGCGCCCGTTCCGGAACGCGCGGCGCCCGTCGAGGCGAACACGGCAACGCCGCCCGGCCTGGACCCCGCCAAGATCGCGCTGGAGAAGATGACGAAGGTGGTTGAAGCGGCGAAGCCCGCCGCGCCGGCGCCGCCGGCCGCCGAAACACCCGCGCCGCCCGGTGCGGTGCAAGCGATTAATCCCGAACCGGTGAAGGCAGAGGCGGCCGTGGCGGAATCGCCCGCGGTTGCACCGGCCACCCCGCCTGCCGAAGTGCCGAAACCGGCTGAGGCCGGGCCGGAGAAACCGCCCGAACAGGAAACGGCGAAGCCTCCGGCGCCGGAAAGCGCGGTGGCCGCGAAGCCGGCCGAGGCGCCCGAGAAGCCGCAGGACCCGGAAAAGCCTGTCGAAGAGGTGGCCGCCAAGCCTGCGGCACCCGTGACGGAAAGCGGAACGGAGAATAACGCGGCAGAACAAGCCGCGCCCAGGAAATCGAAGCACGCCTCATCCCATAAGGCGCGGCCTGACAAAGAGAGCAAACCGGCCGAGGCGGCTCCGGCGGAGAAGCCCGTGGAGAAACCGGCCGAGGTCTCGAAACCGGAAGCGGCCGCCGAGGCGGTCGCAAAGGCGGAGCCGCCGGCGCCGCCCGCGCAAGCAGCACCTGAAGCAAAGGCGGAAGCGCCTGCGCCGCCCACGCCGCCGGTGTCCCCGGAAGCGTCCCAGGTGGCCGCGGCGCCAAGCGAAAGCAAGGCTGCGCCTGAAGCCGCCAAGGCGGAAGCGCCTGCGCCGCCCGAGGCGGGCGACGATGGCAGCAAGCGCAAGGTGTCCCGGGGCGACAGCCTGAGCAAGCTGGTGGCGCAAGTGTACGGCCATGCGAACGATGCGTTGATCGAGCACGTGAAGCAGATCAATCCCCAGGTGAAAGACGCGAATCTCATTTACGAGGGTGACACTCTCGTTTTCCCAGCCAGCCCGACAGGCACGGATACGTCCAGCAACGCGGATAGGAGCAGCCCATGACGAAGATCTACGAAGCACTCGACAATGTGAGCAAGGAACGCGCCGACGCGGCGCCGAAGCGGAGCGCCCTGCCGGGGAAGCCGCTGCCCAAGGGGCTGGTGGACAAACTGCTGTCGTTGTATCAACGGCTGGAGACCGGGATGGCGGAGCGCCGCTGCGGCGTGGTCGCGATCGCGGGGGCGCAGGCCGGCGATGACAGCGCGAAACTCGCGTGCGAACTGGCGAAGCTGGCCGCGGGCCGCTTGCGCCGCCGCATTCTTCTCCTCTCCGCGGGTTCCGCCAAGTGCACGAGCCAGTTGGTTCCCGGGGCCGCCCCGGGCGGCTGGGAAGAGATGGCGCAGGACGGCGTGCTGCGCGAAGAGTTGTTCAAGCCGTACGGCGACAGTTCGCTGTTCATTTCCGTGATGCCGGGAGGCGGCGCCTCGCTGCCGTCGATTCTGGCCTCCCCCCTGCTGCCGGGCATTCTCGATGCGATGCGCGAACGCTTCGACATGATTCTCATCGACACGCCGCCGCTCGGGAGCTCGCAGGATGCGGTGCAACTGGCGGCCGTGGCCGATGGCGTGGTGCTCGTGGTGAATGCCGGCAAGACGCGGTGGCAGGCCGTGAAGCGCTGGATGGAAGAGATCGCGATGCAGCACGGCAAGGTTGTCGGCGTACTGTTCAACAAGCGCCGGGACTACATTCCCCACTGGCTCTATCGCCGCCTGTAATAGCGGCGGCTTCGTCCGCGCCGGAATATCGAAAGATCCAGGGACCGACACGTCTGCGCACGTTTCGGTCCCTGGTTTTCTTTGCGGCGGGCACGTTCCGGAAGAGGCCGGGGACGCCCGGCGGCAGGAATAGGCCCGGGGACGTTCTTGTTTGACTTGGGCAGTAGTTTGGCGCCTTGCGGGGCGCAGGAACGGGAAGGCAGGAGACGCACCGGACCCTTGGGCGCGGCCCCTTCCACGAAATTGAGGCAGGCAGTTCAATGGAGCAAGACAGCGCCGAAACAGGCGATTTACCCTTACGAAGGCCGGCCACGCCGGAAGACGCTCTCCGGACGGATGGCATCGGCGTGCTGCTGGATTCGGCCGCCTTCCGGGATGCCTTGAACAAGGAACGGGCGCGGTGCGACCGGGGCGGCGCACCCTTCACGCTGATGAAGTTTGAGCTGGACGTTCCCCGGGGAAGCGCGGCGCATGCCCGATGCGCCGAAATCCTGGCCGCCGTTCTGAAAAAGCGCACCCGCCTGATCGACGCGAAAGGGTGGTTCAGCGAATGTGTGGCGGTGATTCTCACGAACACCGAGCCGTCGCAGACGGGCAAGATCTGGCGCGCCATCCGGGATGCGTTTCAGCAGCACGTAGCTGCCCGGGACGGGCTCGCCGCTCCTTCCTCCGTGACGCTTGCGCATGAAGTCTACAGTTATCCCGACGCGCCCGGCAGATCCGGCGCGTCCGAAATACCGCGGGATCCCGCGGTCCCTGGAAAGTCGAGGTAAGCCATGTCGCCAAGAAAGAGCAGCCCGCGCCGGGACCCGTTTTTGCGCCGTTGCGGCCGGGAGTTGTGGCAGGTGGAAGGCGAGCGCGAAGCCGTCGGCGAGCCGGCGGCGCAACCGCTGCACGCGCGCGGCATGAACGAGATCTTCGTACGGCCGTTCCCGTGGTGGAAGCGGGCGCTGGATCTTGCGGGGGCGCTGGCCGCCGTCGCGGCGCTCGCGCCGGTCATGCTGATCACGGGGATCGCGATCCGCCTGAGTTCGCCGGGTCCGGCCATCTTCAGACAGCAGCGCGCGGGCCTGGGCGGAGTCCCGTTCACAGTGTACAAGTTCCGCACGATGACCGCGGACGCCGAGGCGAAGAAGGCGGAGTTGTTAAAGTTCAATGAGCGGGAAGGGCCTGCATTCAAGATGAAGTCCGACCCCCGCATTACGCGCGTGGGGCGCTTCCTGCGAAAGACGAGCCTGGACGAGCTGCCGCAGTTCTTCAATGTGATCAAGGGCGATATGAGCCTCGTCGGCCCTCGGCCGCTCCCGGTCAGCGAGACCGAAGCATGCGCCCTGTGGCACCGCGCGCGGCTCGAAGTGAAGCCGGGGATCACGGGGCTCTGGCAGGTCACCAGCCGGGACGAGAGCAGTTTCGACCGCTGGGTCCGCCTCGACCTCGCGTATGCCCGGGAGATGTCCTTCTGGCAGGACTTTCGTCTGCTCCTGATGACAGTCCCGGCCGTGCTGTCGCGCCGGGGCGCGCATTAGCGTGGCCTCTCATTTCCGGCACGCCCGTCGTGCAATTGAAGGGCCTTGGCGGGCCTGAACTGGAAGCACGGGGGAATGTCCGTTCCCATTCCACACGGGGGATCGTGTACAATGACCGCCGGGGAGTGTGTGAAACTCGACGTCATAACGCCGTGGAAGGGAGTGGTCATTTATGCAGTTTGAGCAGGTGAGCAATCTTGTTTCCGATGTGCCCTTTATGGCTCCTGAGAACGGCCGGATGATCTATGATTTCATTCGGAACAGCGGCGTGAAGGAATGCCTGGAACTGGGCATCGGCCACGGCGTTGGAAGCTGTTACATGGGCGCGGCATTGCAGGAGACCGGCGGCCATCTCACGACAGTGGATCGTTTCAGCGCGCGGGACCGGAAACCCAATGTTGAAGATCTGCTCAAGAAGACGGGGCTCGAATCCGTGGTCAGCCCGAAGTACGTGGTCAATTCCTACACGTGGCAATTGCTGGAGCTGATCGAGGAGCACACGGAAGGCGGTGTCTGCCGGCCCTATCTCGATTTCTGCTTCATCGACGGCGCCCATCTTTTCGAGCCCGATGCCTGCGCGTTCTTCCTGGCCGACAAGCTGTTGAAGCCCGGCGCCTGGCTCTTGTTCGACGACATGTTCTGGACGTTGGGTTCGAGCGAATTCTGCGAGGAGGAGTGGGTGAAGCAGTTGACGCCCGCGGAACGGGACAGTCCGCACATTTCGAAGGTCTTTGATTGCCTGGTGCGCCAGCATCCGGAATACGGCGATTTCCGGGTGGTGGGCCAATGGGCGTGGGCAAGGAAGCGGGGCGGCGATGCCTCCGCCGCCGGCGTGCTCGACGCCATCGGCGTGAACGAAAGTTTCAAGGGGTATCTG
Source organism: Candidatus Hydrogenedentota bacterium (assembly GCA_903837785.1). GTDB lineage: Bacteria > Hydrogenedentota > Hydrogenedentia > Hydrogenedentales > CAILVY01 > CAILVY01. The sequence goes on along the minus strand of CAILVY010000051.1, from coordinate 96,046 downwards.
AAGCGGTATTTGCGGCCCTGGTACCGGAAAGCCAAGCGCTGGGCCGGCCGGCACTAGCGGACGCATGACAAGGTTCTGGAAGCATGACGAGTAACAAATTCGTTCGCATTCTCGGCTACTGTGGTTATTATTTCTTTGCGCGCTACCTGCCCCGAAACAACTGGGCCGGCGGCAAGATCTGGAAGAAGCTGCGCGAGATTACGTGCCGTCCATTGCTCAGACAGTGCGGTGAGGATCTCTTCATTGACCGCATGGTCGATTTCGGCAAGGGGGATAAAATCTCGCTGGGCAACCACTCCGGGTTTGGCGAGAACACCCGCATCATCGGGGAAGTTCATCTTGGCGAGTACGTGGGAACCTCGTTCAATGTGTTCCTCACCGCGTACAACCGGGATTTCTCGCGGACGGACCTGCCGAGCGTCACCCAGGGCAAGCGCCCGGATGTCCCCGTGGTCATCGAGGATGACGTGATCATTCTCGCCAACGCCATCGTGCTCCCCGGCGTGCATATCGGGAAAGGGACCGTGATCGGCGCGGGTGCCGTGGTGTCGAAGAGCGTGCCGCGCTGGTCCATCGTGGCAGGAAATCCCGCGAAGGTGGTGAAGTTCCGGAAAGAGCCCGAGGACGACGCGTATCAGCCCGGCATGACGCCCATCGCCTGCAAATTGCCGGAACGCCCGGCGCCGCCGGTGGACGCTTGAAGGCGCTACGGGCCATCTTCGGTGTACTGACGGGGAAGGCGCCGCTGAGCATCGCTGATCAGGGGATCGTGAGCGCCGCGAACTTCCTTTCGAGTTTCATTGTGGGCCGGGTCTGCTCGAAGGACGAGTTCGGCCTCTACATGCTCGGGTTCAGCCTGGTCGTTCTATGCGTCAACACGCAGATTTCGCTCATTTCGGCCGCGTACACGGTGTACAGCCCGAGGCTCTCCGGGGAGGCGCACGCGCGCTACACCGGAAGCACGCTGGTGCATCAGGTCGTGCTGGCCGCGGGGGCGGTCCTGCTGCTGGCCGGCGCCGCGCTGGGCCTGATGCTGCTGAAATCCGCGACCGGCACGGGCACCGAGGGCCTGCCCGCCATTCTGGGTGCGGTGGCCGCGGCCATCTTCTTCATCATGCTGAAGGAGTATGCGCGGCAGGTGTGCTTTGCGGGCCTGTGGACGAAGACCGTGCTGGCGCTGGACGCCTGTGTGGCGGGGGGGCAGGTGGGCCTCTTCGCCGCGGTGGCGTGGTGGGGCGGCCTGTCGCCGGCGTGGGCGTTCGTGATTACGGGTGCGGTCTGCGCGGCGGTGGCGCTGGCGTGGCTTGTCTCGATGCGCAAGCGGTTCCTGCCGCGCCTGGCGCACGTGCTGCCGGACTTCCGGCAGAACTGGTCGTTCACGAAATGGATCTTCGCGTACAACGTAGCGTTCATTGCGAGCAACCAGTTGTATCCGTGGCTGCTGCTGACGTTCCACGGCCCGGAGGCGAACGGCGTCTACGGCGCGTGCGCGCTGGTGGTGTTCTTCGGCAATCCGCTGATCATCGGGCTCGGCAATTTCCTGGGGCCGAAGACCGCTCACGCGTACAGCCAGGGCGGGGCGCGGGAGATGCAGCGGGTGGTGGCGCTGGCGGACAAGTTCTTTCTGGGAACGATGACGCTCTTCTGCCTGGGCATGTTTCTGCTTGCAGAATGGATTCTGTGGATCTTGTTCAAGGACAAGTATGCGGGCAATGGCCTGGTCGTCGCCGTGCTTTCGGTGGGCCAGCTCGTATGGGCGTTGACCGTGCCCGCGAATTTCGGCCTGAACGCCCTGGAGCGGCCCGATGTGTCGTTCAAGAGCCTGCTCCTGTCGCTTGCGGTGATGTTCACGGCGGGCGTGTGGCTCGTGTGGGCCTTCGGCCCGGCCGGCGTGGCCTGCGGCCTGCTTGCGGGCAATGTGGTGGCGTGCATGTACACCCGCGCGTCCTTCAAACGGTCTGTGCGCGCCGTGGAGGCCCGGCATGCTACACTGTGAGGCGGCAGACTGTACGGGAGGAACGTCATGAGCGTCCTGGAAATGAACCGGGCGGCGGCGGGTGCTGAAACGCGGCCGCGTGTGCCGTGGGTATTGCTGATCTTTGTGACGGCGGCGTTCCTGGTCATCGAGCATGACTTCTCCGCGCCGAAGATGTTTCAGCAGATGATGACGGCGCAATCCCTCGATGAATTCGAGGAGATCAGCAGCATGTTTGTGCCGCGGGCGTGGCGCCAGTTGGGCGGGCTTTCGCTGGGCGCGCTGGGGATGGCCGCATTCCTGATGCGGCGCAGGAGCGGCACCCAGACCTATGACATGCTGGGCGGGTTGATGTTGTTCTTCCTGGGGTGGTGCGCCCTGAGCCTGTTGTGGTCCGATGAACCCGGCCAGAGCCTCCGCCGTTTGATCCTGCTGACAATGCTGGGCGTGGGCGCGGCGGGCCTTGCGAGCATCACCACGCCGCGTGACCTGCTGGCGCTGGCGGTGTTTGCGCCGTTGGTTTATCTCGCCGCCGGCCTGGCGGCGGAAATCCGGGCGGGAACGTTTCAGCCGCTCGAGGCCACTTTCCGCTTTGCCGGCACGATGCATCCGAACCAGGGGGCCATCAACTGGGCACTGCTCTTTTTCGGCGCGTGGGCGCTCTGGAAGGGCGCCGCGCGGCATCGGCGATGGCTGTTGCTGCTGGTGATCATCGCGTTTGGACTGGTCTATCTCACGAAGTCGCGGACGGCGCTGGCGAGCCTGGTGGCGGTGATGCTGGTGCAATACGGCATGTCGCGCGGGCGCTCGGGCAAGGTGGCGCTCGCCTCGTGCGCGATTGCGCTGGCCGTGCTGTTCACCCTGGTGGGGCCTTACCTCTTCTCGAGTGTTCCGGAGGGCGTGACCTTCCGCCGCGGGGGCGAGCGCGAGGCCTTCGGCACGCTGACGGGCCGCACGCAGCTCTGGCGGCAACTGGCCGGCTTCTACGAAGACAAGCCCGTGCTGGGCTACGGCTACGGCGCGTTCTGGAATGAGACGCGCTCCTGGGACGTGATGGACGAGCAAGGCTGGCCGATTTCGCACGCGCACAACGCGTATTTCGACACGTTGCTGGAGTCGGGCCCGGTCGGATTCCTCGCCTACGTGCTCATCCTGATCCTGGGCATCCGGCGCGCGTTCGTGTATTACTGGCGCACGGGCAATACGACCTACTGGTTCTTCGCGTCGGTCCTGCTCTTCTGCGCGTTGGACGGGATGCTCGAATCCGTCCCCATCCTGCGGGGCGCCCTCACGTTCTTCGCGCTGTCTATTCTGGCCTACCTCGCCTTCCACCGGGCTCCGGAAGCGGCGGCAACGTCGGAAAGCCCTGCATGAGTCCCGACCTGAGTGTGGTTATCTGCACGTTCAACCGCGCCACGATGCTGCGCCGCGCGCTGGCCACGGCCGCACAGCAGCAAACGGCGGAATTCAGCTATGAGGTCGTCGTCATCGATGACGGTTCCTCGGACAACACGCGCGCCGTGGTTGAAGAGATCGCGGCGTCAACCGATATACCGGTGCGCTACGTGCGGGAAGACAGCAAGGCCGGCATCGCGGTGGCGCGCAACCGCGGCGTGACGGAAGCGCGCGGCGCGTGGATCGTATTCTTCGACGACGACCAACTGGCCGATCCCGACTGGCTTGTGAGCCTGATGCGCGTGGCACGCGCGCAGGACGCGAAGATCGTCGGCGGCGCGCGCAAGCTCGAGATTCCGGAACCGCAACTGGCGTCGCTGGGCGCCGTATGCCGCAGCATTCTCGGGGAAAGCCTCTACCCGGGCGCGCCGGAAGTGCTGCGCGGGAAGGATCTGCCCACCACGGGCAATCTCCTGCTCTCGCGGGCGGTCTTTGACGCGGTGGGATTGTTTGACGTGCGCCTGACGAGCAGCGGCGAAGACGCCGATTTGATTACCCGGGCGCGTGCGGCCGCATTCGAGGTTTGGACCGCGCCGCAGGCCATGGTTGCGCACATGATTCCCCCGTATCGCCTTGAGGCGCGGTATTTCCGCTGGGTCTCGCTGCGTTGGGGCAATCAGTTCGCGTACTTTGACGCCAAGGAAGGCAAGGCCCGGGTGTTGACGCGGGCCGTCGCCCGGGCCGGACAGGCGCTGCTCGTGCATGTGCCGCGCCGCCTTAGGGCGCGTCTGACGGGGAATGCGGCCGCGGCCCTGGACGCCCAATGCCTCTTGTGGCGGGCGCAGGGTTATGTCCGCACGGCCGCGCTCCTGCTGGCGCCGGGCGTGTTCCCCCAGAAGCATTTCCTGTCCGAGCTCGAATTCCGGCTGGAACGCGAATTGTTCACCCGGTATGCGGCGGCACAACACGAGCAGGATGTTCAGCCGTGAAGGTCCTTCAGGTCCATAACCGCTACCGCTTCCGCGGAGGCGAGGATGCCGTGTTCGAGAACACGCTCCGCCTGCTGAAAGCGCACGGGATGGAGGCGTGTTCCTTCGAGCGTTCGAGCCAGGACATGGCGGGCGGGCTGCCGCGCAAGGTGCAGGCGGTGTTCTCGGGGATCTACTCGCCGGCGGCGGCACGGGACATGGCGGCATGCCTCGCAGCGGAGCGGCCGGATGTGGTGCATGTGCACAACCTCTTTCCCCTGTTGTCGCCCTCCGTGCTGACGGCGTGCCGCAAGGCGGGGATTCCCGTCGTGATGACCTGCCACAACTTCCGGTTGATTTGCCCGATCGGCGTGCATTTCCGTCAGGGGAAAGTCTGCGAGGAATGCCGCGGCGGGCGCGAACACCGGTGCATCCTGAACAACTGCCGGGACAGCCGCTTCGAGAGCGCCGCCTACGGTATGCGCAACCTGCTCACGCGGAAGCTGGGGCTTTTCAAGAACAACGTCACGCGTTTCATCGCGATCAGTGAGTTTCTCAAGGGGCGGCTGACGGAAGCGGGCTACGCCGAAGACCGGATTGACGTGGTGTACAACACGATCGCCCTCCCCGAGACCGGCGTGGACGCGGCGCAGGGCGCGTATGCCGCGTTCACCGGACGGCTGAGCGAGGAGAAGGGCATCGAGACGCTGCTGGCGGCCGCGGCAGCGCTGCCGGATGTGCCCGTGAAGATTGGCGGCGTCGGCCCGATTGAGGACAAGCTCAAGGCGATGGCGCCGGCCAACGTGGAATTCGTGGGCATGCTGGACAAGCCCGGCCTGGCGGGGCTGTACCGGAATGCGCGCTGTCTGATCGTGCCGAGCGTTTGGTTTGAGACGTTCGGGCTGGTGGCCGCCGAGGCCATGGCCCATGGCGTGCCCGTGATCGCCTCGCGGATGGGCGCGCTGCCGGAACTCGTGCGCGACGGCGAGACGGGTTTCCTTTTCGAGGCAGGGAACGCCGAAGATCTCTCCGTGAAGATCCGGACGCTGTGGAACGATGCGGCGCTGGCCACCCGGATGGGCGGCGCGGGACGCGCGCGCGCCGGGCAGGAATTCGATGAGCTGACCCATTTCCGGCGGCTCGCGGCGGTGTACGAGAAGGCCATCGCGACGCACCGGAATGGCATTGCCTGAACCGCACGGAGGTGCCTGCGTTTGAAGAAAGTGAACGTGCTCGGCGTCGGGGTGAACAACACCACCATTCCGCAAGCGGTGGACGAGATCGGCCGCTTGCTTGAAAGCGGCGGCACGCATTACATCTGCGTGAGCAACGTGCACACCGTGATGATGTGCCAGTCTGACGAGGAGTACCGGCGGATTCACAATGCGGCGGCGATGGTGACCCCCGACGGGCGGCCGCTGGGCTGGCTTCAGACCTGGCGCGGTTTCCCGCAGCGGGAACGCGTGTACGGACCGGACTTGATGCTGGCCTGTTGCGAACGGAGCGTTGACGCCGGCTGGAAGCACTTCTTCTACGGTGGAAAGGAAGGGGTGCCGGAGAAGCTGAAGGAGACGCTGACGGCGCGCTTCCCCGGGCTCGAGGTCGTGGGCTGCTATTCCCCGCCGTTCCGCCCGCCCACGCCGGAGGAGGATGAGGCCGAGGTGCGCATGATCAATGAGAGCGGCGCGGACCTCGTGTGGGTGGGACTCGGCGCGCCGAAGCAGGAACTCTGGATGGGCCGGCACGCCGGGCGCGTTCACGCGCCGGTGATGCTGGGGGTGGGGGCGGCCTTCGATTTCCACACCGGAACCGTGAAGCAGGCGCCAAAGTGGATGCAGCGGCACGGGCTTGAATGGCTGTTCCGCCTGTGCGTCGAGCCGCGGCGGATGTGGCGCCGGTATATCTACAATAACCCGATGTTCCTGGTGCTGGCCGCATGCCAGTTGCTGGGACTCAAGCGATACCCGCTGGACGGCGCCGCCTAGCGGCATGCCGCCCGCTGCGGGGGGCGGCCAGGAAGCCAGAAGGAGGTTCCATGAAGAAGGCCTTGATTACGGGCATTACCGGTCAGGACGGTTCGTATCTGTCCGACCTGCTCCTCGAGAAGGATTACGAAGTCTACGGGATTATCCGGCGTTCGAGTTCGTTCAACACCGGCCGGATCGATCATGTGTACGAAGATCCGCACGTGCCCAACCGCCGCCTCACGCTGATGTATGGGGACTTGTCGGACTCGGGCTGCCTCTCGAGCATTCTGAATCGCATCCAGCCGGACGAGGTGTACAATCTTGGCGCGCAAAGCCACGTGCGGGTGAGCTTCGACACGCCCGAGTACACCTCCGATGTCGTGGGGATGGGAACCATCCGCCTGCTCGAGGCGATTCGGCATTGCGGCATCAAGCCGAAGTTCTACCAGGCGTCGAGCAGCGAGATGTTCGGCAAGGTGATGGAAGTGCCGCAAACCGAAAAGACGCCGTTCTATCCCCGGAGCCCCTATGGCGTGGCCAAGCTGTTCGGCTATTGGGCGACGGTCAACTACCGCGAGGCCTATGACCTCTTCGCGTGCAACGGGATCCTCTTCAATCACGAATCCCCGCGCCGGGGCGAAACGTTCGTAACACGGAAGATCACCCGCGCGGCGGCCCGCATCAAACTCGGGCTTCAGGAAACGCTGTACCTCGGGAATCTGGATGCGAAGCGCGACTGGGGTTTCGCGAAGGATTACGTCGAGGCGATGTGGCTCATGCTCCAGCAGGACCGGCCGGACGATTACGTGATCGCGACGGGGGAAACCCATTCCGTGCGCGAGTTTGTCGAGGAAGTCTTCTCCTATCTCGAGTTGAACTGGGAGGAGCACGTCGAAATCGATCCGCGTTATCTGCGGCCGACGGAGGTGGACCTGCTCATCGGCGACCCGAGCAAGGCCAGGCGCCAGTTGAACTGGCAGCCGAAAGTCACGTTCCGCGACCTGGCGCGCATCATGGTCGATGCGGATTTGGGCCTCGCGGAACAGGAGAAGGCCGCGGGAAAGCGCCTGACATGGTGAGGGAGAGTGCGCCGATGAACGGATTCTGGAAGGAACGCCGGGTGGTGGTGACGGGCGGCGCGGGTTTCCTGGGCGCGCGCGTGGCGGAGAAGATTGCCGCGCGCGGCGGCCTGCACATCGCCGTGCCGCGTTCGAAGGACTATGACCTGCGCGACGCCTCGGCCATCCGGCGCCTCCTGGCGGCCGAACGGCCGGACTTGATCGTTCATCTGGCGGCGGTGGTGGGGGGTATCGGCGGCAACATGGCCAATCCCGCGGCGTACTTCTACGACAATATCATGATGGGCGTCCAGCTGATGGAGGAGGCGCGGCGGGCGGGGGTGGCGAAATTCGTCGCCGCGGGCACGATTTGCTCCTATCCCAAGTTCACGCCGGTGCCGTTCCGGGAAGAGGACTTGTGGAACGGCTATCCGGAGGAAACCAACGCCCCGTATGGGCTGGCGAAGAAAATGCTGATCGTGCAGGCCCAGGCGTGCCGCCAACAATATGGCTTCAATGCCATTAACCTGTTGCCGGTCAACCTGTACGGTCCGGGTGACAACTTCAGCCCCGACACTTCGCACGTCATTCCCGCGTTGATCAAGAAGTGTGCCGACGCGATCCGCAGCAATGCCCCGGAAATCGTGTGCTGGGGGGATGGCAGCGCCACGCGCGAGTTCCTCTATGTCGATGATGCCGCGGAGGGCATTGTGCTCGCCGCCGAGCGCTACGACGGGGCGGAGCCCGTCAATATCGGCTCGGGGATGGAAATCTCGATCAGGGATCTGGCGCACCTGATTGCCCGCCTTACCGGCTTTGCCGGCTCCATACGCTGGGACGCTTCGAAACCGAACGGCCAGCCGCGCCGCTGCCTCGACACGTCGAAAGCTGAACACCTCTTCGGCTTCAAGGCGAAGATGCCCTTCGAGGAGGGGCTGAAACGCACAATCGAGTGGTACTTCAGCCTCCAACAAGCCTGAGACCGGGGGAACCCGTGCAAGCCCCCTGCCTCAGAGCGCCCCAACCGGAACGTACGGCATTTCCACAGGTTACTCATCGCGCGGCAACGCCGGAGCTCCCAGGCACCCGCTCCCGGAAACAAAGCGCTTCGGGAAATTGTCTGGTAAGTGGCGCCGCCTGGGTTCATTCGGCGTGCCTGGCGGGCCTCCCGGGAGAGGGCGAGTCTGGGCGTTCAAGAAATGGCGATTTTCCTACATACACTGCAAACCTCTAATACCGGGATGCAAAATTCAATAAAAAAAGACTTGATCTTCGGGATTGTCTTGAATTAGAATCGCGTGAGGATTGTGCACCCTTGGGGTTTTGCTGGTGTGCCGAGGGGCAACGGGTTAGGCGTACTGGAACCAAGAGAGGGAAGTGCCCATGGCTGCCACCGATATCGAGCATGATATAGAACGGTTGGCGGAGGCGCTGGTTTTTGCGGATGCGTCTGATCTGCCGGCGCTGGCGGGAATTCACACGCAATTGGAGCAGGCATCGCGCTGGATGGCGGATCAGGGGTTGTCCCGGGCCGAACGGTGCGCGAAGGGGGCCGCCGGCGTGGTGGAGGCGCTTGTGCTTGGCGAAGCCGGGAATCCCGCGGAGGCGTTGTCGCTGGTGGGGCGCGCGGTGAGCGCATTGCAGCGGGTGGCGGCCAATCCGGGCCTGGAGCGCGAGGTCGAGTTTCCGCCCGAGTTAGTCGATGGCACCGGGGTGCCGGCAGAGGGCGGGTCCGGGGCCGCGGCGAGCGGGGAGGCGGGGCGTCCCGCGCTTCCGGCGATTCCTTCCTATGTGGACGAAGCGATCTTCTCGGAGTTTCTGGCGCGTCAGGACGGCGTGCTGGAGGAGATGGAGGAGATGATTCTTCGGTATGAGCGCGAACGCAGCGAGGCCGCGTTCGGCGAGTTGAAGCGGCAGATTCACACGTTGAAGGGTGAGTCGGCGTTGCTCGGGCTGAATGACGTGGAGCGTCTGTGCCACGTGCTCGAGGATGCCCTACTGGACGCCGACCCCGGCAGCATGACGGACATTCTGCTGTCGGTCAAGGACTGGCTGAAACGGACCTTTGACGGATACACGGGCAAGGGGAAGCTGCCCGGGCCGCCGAACGATCTCCTGGCGCAGATTCAGGGGAAGGCGGCGTCCGGGGGGGCTCCCGCAGCTGAGGCGGCGGTATCGGTCGCCGAAGCGCCTGCCGCCGGGGAGCCGGAGCTGCATTTTGAAACGAAGCCGCTCGGCGGAGATCGGGAGCTGCTCAATGACTTTGTGATTGAAGCAAATGAGCATCTCGAGAATTGCGATGTGCATCTGCTGACGCTGGAGACGGATCCGGAGAATCAGGACGGGGTCAATGCCGTCTTCCGCGCTTTTCATACGATCAAGGGCGTGGCCGGTTTCCTGGCGCTGGATGAAATCCAGGCGCTCTCGCATGAGGCCGAGAATCTGCTCGATCAGGCGCGGAAAGGCGCCGTCACCCTGCAAGGGCCGGTGACGGATGTGGTGTTCGACGCGGTGGATTCGCTGAAGCGCTGCGTGAACCATGTGAGCCAGGCCCTGGCGACGGGCGCACCGCTCGAACCGGTGGCGGGCACGCCCGCGCTGGTCCAGCGGCTGCGCGTCATCACGGCGCATCCGGAGACGGCCAACCTCCCCCCCGCTCCGCCGGTGATATCCGTCACCGCCCCGCGTTTGGGCGAGGTGCTGTTAAACGCGGGCGTGGTCACCGAGTCGGGGATCAGGCGGGCGTTGAGTCAGCAGTCTGTTCCGGCACAGCCCCAGAAGATCGGCGAGATCCTGGTGCGCGAGAACGTGGTGTCGAGCCGCAAGATGGAAGTTGCGCTGGACATACAGGCACGGACTGAACAGGAAAAGAAGGTGGGCGAGATCCTGGTCGGTCTCGGGGCAGCCGCCCGGGAAGATGTCGAGCGTGCGGTCGGGAAGCAGTCGGAGCCGGCACAGGCGGCGAAGCTGGGCGAAGTGCTGGTGCGCAGCGGCGAAGCCGAAGCGAAGGAAGTTGCGCAAGCCTTGCGGGCCCAGCGCGAGGCCGCGGCGGGAGCGGTGCAGGTGCGCGAGGCGGTGAAGGTGGATGCGGACCGGCTGGATCTCCTCGTAGACATGATCGGCGAGCTGGTCATCGCGGAGTCGATGGCGGTGCAGTCTCCCCTGCTCAAATCCCATCTGACGCAGGAATTGGGGCGGCACTTCAGCCAACTGGACAAGATCACGCGCGAACTGCAGGTGATGGCGATGTCCCTGCGCATGGTGCCCGTGCGCAGCACCTTCCAGAAGATGGCGCGCCTGGTGCGCGATCTCTCGAAGAAAACCGGAAAGAATGTCAGTTTCACCATGACGGGAGAAGACACCGAACTCGACAAGTCGGTGGTGGACAAGATCGGCGACCCGCTGGTGCACATGGTGCGGAACGCCGTGGATCACGGCATCGAGGACTCGCCAGAGGCGCGGCGCAGCGCGGGGAAAGACCCGGTGGGCAATGTCTGCCTGCGGGCGTTCCACATGGGGGGGAACATCCATATCCAGGTGGAGGATGACGGGCGCGGCCTGAACCGCGACGCCATTCTTCGCAAGGCCGTGGAACGCGGGTTGATCGCCGAAGGCGATGCCTTGACCGACCGCGAGATTTACAACCTGATTTTCGAGCCCGGCTTCTCGACGGCGCAGCAGGTGACCGAAGTGTCCGGGCGGGGCGTGGGCATGGACGTGGTGAAGCGGAATATCGAGGCGCTCCGCGGCCAGGTGGACATACAGTCGGAGCTGGGCCGGGGCAGTGTCTTCACGATACGCCTGCCGCTGACGCTGGCCATCATCGACGGCATGGTCGTCCGCGCAGGCGCGGAGCGTTACATCATCCCCACGCTTTCCATCCTGATTTCGCTTCGCCCAAGCAATGGCGACATTACGACAGTCGTGGGGCGGGGCGAGATGCTGATGTTGCAGGGGCACTTGCTGCCCATTGTGCGTTTGCAGCGGATCTTCAACATAGAAGGGGCGGTTGCCAACTGTTCGGAAGGCACGATAGTCGTGTTGGAGAACGAGGGCGGCCGTGTCGGCCTTCTGGTGGATGAGATTCTCGGCCAGCAGCAGACGGTGATCAAGTCCCTGGGCGAAGTGTTCAAGCATGCGCAGGGGATCGCGGGCAGCGCGATCATGCCGGACGGCCGCGTTGGATTGATCCTGGACGTGGGCGGCCTCGTCCGGCTTTCCGAGGGCGGCGCGGCCCAGGCGCGGTGAAATTCCCAAGCCGCGTCATGTATTGTGTGATGGGCGAAGGGCCGCCGGGTTCCAGCCGGCGGACATGGCGATTCGGAATCGGGAGTATGAAGCCTCTCCATGGCAGTGGAGATGGCACGGAAGGCGGTACTTATGAAGGTTGAGTATATCAATCCCTTTATCGAAAGCACGTACGACCTGTTCTCGACGATGCTGGGTTCCAAGGCGGTGCGTGGAGACGTGGCGTTGGCGAAGGAAGCCTGCAGCGCGCGGGAGATCATGGCGCTCATCGGGCTCAGCGGTCCCGCGCGGGGCATGGTGGCCCTCTCATTTCCGATGGACACCGCCCTCAACATGGTGAACCGCCTGCTGGGCACGGAAATCAAGGTGGTGGATGACACGGTTTCGGACGCGATCGCGGAGATGGTGAACATCGTGGCGGGCGGCGCGAAGGCCAAACTCAGCGTCGACGGGGAAAAGCCCATTGATCTCAGCCTGCCGACCGTGGTGCGCGGCAACAGCTACAACGTGGACTATCCCACGGGTTCGGTTTGGCTGGAAGTTCCGTTCAACAGCAACCTGGGGGGTTTCACGCTGCGCGTGACCTTCGAGATGGCCAAGAAGCTTCACTAGAAAGGGGCAATCACATGAGAGCTTTGGTGGTGGATGATTCCGCGGTGATGCGCAAGGTGTTGATCGGCGCCCTCAGCCGCGCCGACATATCCGAAGTGGACCAGGCCTCCGACGGGATGGATGCGGTCAACGCGACGCAGCAGAAGGACTACGATCTCATCCTGATGGACTGGAACATGCCCAACATGCTTGGCATTGACGCGGTGCGCGCGATCCGGGCCAACGGGAAGACAATGCCGATCATCATGGTTACCACTGAGGCGGAGAAGAGCCGGGTGCTGGATGCGCTGAAGGCCGGCGCTTCCAATTACATCATTAAGCCGTTTGAACCAGCAACCATTGTCAGCAAGATCCAGGAAGTTCTCGCGAAGAGCGGGGGTGCATAACCCCCAGGCAGGCACGCATGAGCACCGGATTGCCCGAAAAGATCAGTTATTACCTGGAACCGGGCTACATCTTTTGCCCGTTGCAGCCGGTGAGCATCCATACGGTTTTGGGCAGTTGCGTGGCGGTTTGCCTGTGGGACACCCGCCGGAAGGCGGGCGGCATGAGTCATTTCCTCTTGCCCAGCACGGCGAGCCCCGAGGAGGCAACGCCGCGTTTCGGCAACGTGGCCACCGCCGAGCTGATTCGCATGATGGAGAAGAACGGTTCGAAGCCAGGACAGCTGCTGGCGCAGATTATCGGCGGAGCGGCGCCGCAGCGGTTGCGCAAGGCGACCGTCGGTCCGGCCAACATCGAGGTCGCCCGCAGCGTGCTGCGCAAAAAGGGCATTCGGGTGTGTTCCGAGGACGTCGGCGGCCAGATGGGGCGGAAGGTGGTCTTTGACACGCGTACGGGGCACGTCATGGTGCTGAAAGTGCACCAGCTCCGGGAAAGCGACTGGATAGCACTGGAGCCCTGAGCGGGCAACCACCCCGGTGGTGAGGGTAACGCATGGAACAACGGGTCTTTGAGAAGTTCCGGGAAATCATTTACGAGAAGAGCGGCATCACGCTCGGCCCGCAGAAGGTGTCGCTGGTGTCGGCGCGGGTGGCCAAACGGATGCGCGCCCTGAACATTTCGGAATACAAAGACTACCTGCAACATGTGCTCGGCGACGATTCCGGGGAAGAACTGGTTCACTTGCTGGACGCCATCTCGACGAACGTGACCAGTTTCTACCGGGAGTCTCAGCACTTTGATTTCCTGGCGCAAGTCCTTTCGCAATGGCAGGCGAAGGGCCAGTCCCGATTCCGCATCTGGTCTGCCGCCAGTTCCACGGGCGAAGAGCCGTACACGATTGCCATCACCGCCGCGGAGAGTCTGCGCGGCGGCGGCTTGGACCTGAAGATCCTGGCCTCGGACATCTCCACGCGCGTGCTGGAGCGGTGCCTGCACGGGGTGTATCACGAGAGCCGGCTCGAACCGGTGCCGCTGGCCATTCGGCAGCGGTATTTCACGAAGTTTCAGGACGATGAGGAGACGTACTACGGCGTGGATGAATCGCTGAAGCGCCTGATGACCTTCCGGCGGCTGAATCTCTCGACGCCTCCGTTTCCCATGAAGGGGCCCTTCGACGTGATCTTCTGCCGCAACGTGATGATCTACTTCGATGAGATCGTTCGCCGGGGCATCGTCCAGGAGGCGCATCGTCTGCTCAAGCCGGGCGGCTACTTCATTGTGGGGCATTCCGAGAGTCTGACAGGCAGCAGCGGGCCGTTCCGGGTGGTGCGGCCCTCGATATATCAGAAGCAGTGAGAATGGACGCGGGCAGTGTTGGAATGAACGCGGAAGCCTGCGGTCGGAGGCACTGAGGTGCAGTATACGGTTGGCATATCGGAGATGAAGATTTCGAGCAATCCGCAGGACGTGCTGGTCACGTACTCGCTCGGCTCGTGCGTGGGGCTGGCCCTCTACGACCCGCAGGCCAAGGTGGGGGGGTTAATCCACTGCATGCTGCCGCTCTCGAAGATCGACGAGGCCCGGGCCGTGCAGAATCCCTGCATGTTCACGGATACGGGCGTGCCGCTCATGATGCAGGCCTTGTTCGACCTTGGGGCGGAACGCCGGCGCATCGTGGCGAAGGTGGCGGGCGCGGCCAAGCTGCTGGACGACAGCAACACCTTCCGCATCGGCGAACGCAATCACGTGGTGCTGCGCAAGATTCTCTGGAAGAACAACATCCTGATTGCCGCCGAGGACGTCGGCGGCACGGTTGCCAGGACCATGTATGTGCATCTGGACACCGGCGCAACCATCATCAAGTCGGCAGGGCGCGAATACGAGCTGGCGTGAGGGGAAAGGAAACTGGATGAGCCGTCGCGATGAGATTCTGAACAAGGTGAGCGCGATTCCGGCCCTGCCGGCCTCGGCCACCCAGGCAATCCGGCTGATTCAATCGGAGACCACCGGGTTGTCCGACATCATGAAAGCCATCGAGTACGATGTCTCGCTGACGGCGGATGTCCTCCGGCTGGCCAATTCCGCCTATTTCGCGGGGCCCCGGCAAATCAGCTCGCTGCGGGAAGCCGGGGTGCTGCTGGGCGCCGCACGCATACTGCAGCTCGTGCTCGCATCGGCGGTCTTCCCTGTCGCCAGCCGCCCCATCAAGGGCTATGACTTGCCTGCGAACGATCTCCTGGATCATTTGCTGGCCGTGGCCATCGGCGCGGAGGAGCTGGGGAAACGGCTCCGGGTGAGCGTGCCTCACTATACGTTTACCGCGGGACTGCTGCACGACATTGGGAAGATCGTGCTGGGCACTTTCCTGGAGGTGGATGGCGAGGCGATCCGGCAGGTGGCGTTCGAAGAGCAAATCTCCTTCGAGGCGGCCGAGGATCGCGTGCTGGGCATCAATCATGCCGAGGTCGGCGCGGCCCTCCTCGAGTCCTGGCAGCTTCCGGAGGGCATTGTCCAGGTGGTGCGCTGGCACCACAGCCCGGAACTGGCCGGGGCCGAGGCGTTGACGGCCGACCTGGTGCATGCCGCGGACATGTTGAGCATCGAATGCGGTTTGGGGGTGGGGGTGGACGGTCTGAACTACCGGATCGGCCCCGACGTGGCGGAACGCCTGCGCCTGAAGGCCACGCTGGCCGAACAGGTGACCGCGGCGATGTTGACGGAATTACAGGCGATCCGCGCGCAGCGCAGACCGACGGGAGGAGCGGCCTAACATGGCGTACAACATTCTGATTGTGGACGACTCGGAAACCGTGCGTGCGGTGATAGCGAAGACCCTGGCGATCGCCGGAGTCCAGGTGGGGGAGCTGCACCAGGCGGCAAACGGCCAGGAAGCGCTGGCGGTGCTGAAGGCGCAGTGGGTGGACCTCGTCTTCACCGACATCAACATGCCGGTGATGACCGGCGTGGAGATGATCAACCTGATGCAGCAGGAGGACCTGCTCAAATCGGTCCCGGTGGTGGTCGTGTCTACGGAAGGCAGCAAGACGCGCATGGAAGACCTCATCCAGAAGGGCGTGCGCGCCTATATTCGCAAACCATTTACGCCGGAAGTCCTGCGGGACGTGGTGGACAAAGTTCTGGGAGGTCAAAATGAGTGAGGACCAAGTGTTGCTGGCGAAAGTCTTTGCCCGGGTGGCCGAGGACCTCGCATTCATGTTCACCGAATCGCCGGACGAAGAGTTGGACGAGCCGGCAGGCAATGCCTTCGCCAAGGCCCACATGTCATTCCACGGACCGTTCAGCGGGACGCTCAGTGTCGCGGTGCCTGAGTCGATGTGCGCCCAAATCGCCTCGAACGTGCTTGGGCTCGATCCCGGGGATGAGTTGTTTATCCAGCAACCGTACGACGCGCTGAAGGAATTGCTCAACGTGACCTGCGGCAATCTTCTGACCGCCATGGCCGGCGAGGAGCCGGTCTTCGATCTCCAACCCCCGGAGGTGACCGTACTGGATCGCGCCGGCTGGGACGCCTTCAAGGACAGCCCGGGCACGGTGCCATTCATCGTCGAGGATGAGCCGGTCCTGTTGTCGCTGCAACGCGGCTGAAACGTTCCCGCGGAGAGAAGGGCACCATGAGTTCCAGAGAAGCATACATGAGCGCGGGCATTGAACTGCCGGGCGTGACGCGGCCGGTCAAGGTACTTATCGTTGACGACTCGGCGCTGGTGCGCAGCGTTCTCGAGAAGGAGCTGGCACGGGATCCGATGATCGAGGTCATCGGTGTCGCGCCGGATCCCTATGTCGCGCGCGATAAGATCGTCCTGCTGAAGCCCGATGTTGTCACGCTGGATATCGAAATGCCGCGCATGGACGGCCTCACCTTCCTGCGCAAGTTGATGCAGCACTATCCTCTTCCGGTGATCGTCGTGTCATCGCTGACGCCGCGCGGGGGCGAAGTGGCGCTCGAAGCCATGGAGTCGGGCGCGGTGGAAGTCCTGTGCAAGCCGGGGGCGGCCTATGCCATCGGGGACATGTCAGTGGAACTGGTCGACAAGATCAAGGCGGCGGCGCGCGTCCAGGTGCGCCAGCGCAAACCGCAGGCACCCGGCAACAACGCTCCGCCGTCACGGCTCGCCATGACCCGGACGACGCACAAGGTGATCGCCATCGGCGCATCGACGGGGGGCACCGAAGCCCTGGCGTCGGTGCTGAAGGTCCTGCCGGCCAATGCGCCGGGCATCGTCATCGTCCAGCATATGCCGGAGCATTTTACGCGATCCTTTGCCGAACGCCTCAACACGCTCTGCGCCATGTCCGTGAAGGAAGCTGAAAATGGCGACACGGTGGTTCCGGGCAAGGTTCTGATCGCGCCGGGCAATTACCACATGCTGCTGAAGCGCTCGGGCGCGCAGTATCTGGTCGAGGTGAAGAGCGGCCCGCTGATCAGCCGCCACCGCCCCTCCGTGGATGTCCTCTTCAAGTCCGTGGCGAAGTTCGCGGGGAAGAACGCGGTGGGGGTGATCATGACGGGCATGGGCCGTGATGGGGCGGAGGGCATGAAGCTCCTGCACGACGCCGGGGCGAAGACGATTGCACAGGACGAGGCCACGTGCGTCGTGTTCGGCATGCCCAAGGAAGCGATCGCCCTGAATGCGATTGGCAACGTGCTGGCGCTCGATCACATTCCCGGCCGCATGCTCCAATTCGCCCAGGACGAATAGCCGTCCTTCGGCGCGCCGCCCCTTACAGCGCCGGGGCGGCCGCCGGGTCTTCGCGGCGCGGCTCAGGCTGCGGCGTCCCCTTGCCCAGACGGCTGAGCGTTTGCTCCATTTCCGCGAGCGTGCTCGACCCGGGATCCAGGGCGCGGCCCAGGCGAACATGTTCCAGGGCATTTCCAAGCTGCTGATCCACCAGGCGGGGCGGAATGCCGTTGCTGATGGCCTGATGGGCGCGGCGCATGTAGACGAGGGCGAGCTTGAGCTGGATCTGCGCCTCGAATTGCGCTTCGCGCAGGAGCGCGCCGAGCGGTCCCAGGTCATGGGAACGATGGAGGAGGACCAGGGCGTATTCCAATTCGCCCCGGGCGATTTCCAGGAAGGGCGCCGGCCCGTGCAGGTAGCAGCAACCCCACAGGAAATGGCCGGGGGCGCTGTCGGGACGCGCCAGGAGGTAGGCCCGCACCATCGGCATCGCTTCCTCCCAGCGGTATCCCTCGCCCAGATGATAGGCGTTCACAAGGGACGTCTCGTCCGGGCGGTCACGGCATCCCGGCGCCGTTCCGGCGGTGGCCAGCGCCACCAGCGCACAGAGCCCCATCCGAAAAGGCCTCATGGCGCCTTCCAGCGCGGCTGCAATCGGAAGAATCCGGTTACGGAGCCCATGCGCGCGAAGATTGGCACTTCGGCGGGTTTCGCCTCGACCGCTTTCGCGACGGCGGCCTTGAAGTCCGCCAGGGTGGCCACGGGCTGGTCGCCCAATGCCATGATGATGACGCCGGGCCGGATCTTCGCGAGATGCGCCGCGCTCCCGGATTTCACGCGCCGCACAATCACGCCTTTGACGTTCTCCGCGAGGTTCAGGGCGATGCGCAGGTCGGTCGTGATCTCGCGGATGGTCAATCCGAAGACCGGGTCTTCGTATTCGTCGGCATCCTGCGCCGTGCGGGGACGCGCGCCCAGCGTGACCTTGATATCGATCGGTTGCTTGTCCCGCAGCAGCTTGATGGCCACCGCCTGGCCGGCGCCCGCCTCCCGCACCAGCTTCGTGAAGCCGGTCACGTCGGTATCTTGTTTGGACTGGATCGGCACGCCGTTGAAATTGACAATGACATCGCCGGGGAGCAGTCCGGCCTCGGCCCCGGGAGAGTTGGGCACGACCGTGCTGACGATGAGTCCGCCCTTCTTCTCCAGGCCCCAGTACTCCGCAAAGTCGTCGCCCAGCGGCTGGGTGAAGACGCCGAGCCAGCCTTGTTCCTCCAGCGCCTTCGTGTCCCGCGCCACGGGCGGATGCTCCAGGTACTTCTGAAAGAGGCCGGTCTGGAAGATGAGCGGATGCCCGCTGCGCACGTAGATGTCCCCGCCCTCGTTGCGGCTGAGATCGAATCCGATCACGCCCACGACGCGGCCTTCCGTGTCGATCACCGGACCGCCCACGGATCCGAAACGCACGTTCTGGTCGAGGCAATACGTCGTGCGCGGCTTGTCGAGCACGGCGGCAATCCTCCCCACCTGGATGGCCTGCTTGAAGTCCAGCGCTTCATTCAGGAGGCCGACGAAGGCGACGGGGGCGCCCAGCGCCAATCCCGCCGCGGGGGCAAACTGCACATAGGGCAGCTTGAGGGGCGTGTCGGACTTCAAGCGCAGGAATGCGACATTCAAGTCGTCCGGCTTCGTGAGCAAGGAGGCTTCATACTTCTTCTTGTCGTCGCCCGTGCCCACGGTTACCCGCAGATTGAAGGGCTCGCTGTTTTCCAGGACAAGATGCCCGTTCGTCATCGCCAGGCCGTCTTCGGACACGATCAGCGCAAGGGCGTTGCCGTCGCGTTTGGCCGGTTCGCCCGTGGAGGGATCGGTGACCTCGGAAGAGAACTCGAGAAGGGCCACAGCGGGCGTGAGCCTGGCGTAAGCGTCCTGAAGCATGCGTTGCGAGAAGGACTCGTCCGCGCCGCACAGGGCGGCAAGAAGCATCAGACTACTCAGCATGTCCGGAACCTCCTTCCGTAACGGCTTCGGGGGCGGCGCTTTCCTGTTTGACAAGGACGTACCGCGTGAGCGCGCCACGGCGGACGAACAGCATGATCAGCTTTTTCTTGGCTTGCAGCAGCTCGCGATAGGCGTTTCCGAAACGCGCGAGGTCCGCCACGTCCGCGCCGTCGATCTTGAGGATGATGTCGCCTTGCTGCAGGTGTGCGTTCCCGGCCACGCCGCCCACCTGCACGCCCGAGACGAGCACGCCCTTGCGCGAAGGCAGTTGCGCGCGGCGCACCATGTCGGGGGTGAGTTCGGCGGCCGTGAATCCCCACTCCTGAAACTCGACCTCGTTGCCCTTCATCTGCGGGCCTTCCTCCGTCTTGACCGCGATGATCTTCTTCTCCGCGCCGCGCAGAAGCGTGAGTTCGGCTTCGACCCCCACGGGCAGGTCGGTGATGGTCTTCCGGACGGCGGGCAGGTCTTCCTCGAAGCGGGCGTTGACCGGCCTTCCATTCACGGCGAGCAGCACATCGCCGGCCTGGACTTTCGCATCGAAGGCCGGCGACAGCGGATCCACGTCGCTGATGACAACGCCTTGCTGCGCCGGGTCCTTGGTCTTTGCGAGCATCTCCTGGAAGGACAGGCCAATCCAGCTCCGCTCGACGCGGCCCTTTTTGATGATGGCCTCGATGACCTCCCGGGCCGTATCGATGGGAATGGCGAAGCCGACATTCTCCGCGCCGCGCAGCATGCGCGAGTTCACGCCGACCACCTCGCCGCGAAGATTGACCAGGGGGCCGCCGCTGTTTCCGGGGTTGATGGCCGCATCGGTCTGAATCCAGTTGTTGAACGGGGACTCGCGGGTTTCGTCGCCTTCGAGATGCCGGTCCGGTACGCTGACGATCCCGAGCGACACGGAACGCGCGAGGCCGTGCGGGCTCCCCAGGGCTATCACCATCTGGCCCGCGGTGAGTTTGGAGGAGTGGCCCAGCTTCACGTACGGCAGGCTGCGATTGACCTTGAGCTTCAACACCGCGATGTCCGTGTACGGATCGACGCCGACCACATCCGCTTCAACCTCGTTCTTGTCGCTCAGCACGCAGTACACGACCTTGGTTTCGCCCGCCACGTGTTCGTTGGTGCACACGTAGCCGTCGGGCGAGATGATGAATCCGCTGCCCACGGCGACGATTTCCTCGCGCTTGCCGCGCGAGAACACCTCTTTCACCGGGCGGATGTGGACCATGGCGGGCGCCACTTTGTTCTTGGCGTGCAGGACGGCCCGCTGGGTGCCGCCCACGGACAAACACCCCGTCTCGAGCAGCGCCAGCAGCACGGGCAGGAGCAGGCTTCGGCAAAGGCATCGTGCTTTCAAAGGTGGACCTCCTTCGCGGTGTGAGCAGGGGCAATTATAAACCGATTCGCCGGGCAGGCGCCACGCCCTCCCGCGGCATCACGCGTACCTCCCTTGCCGGAACATTGCCGTCGCGGCCTTTATTGCGGCGCGGCGGCCGCACCCCCTGGCCGCGTTGAGAAAGGCCCCGGTGCGGGGCGGCGCGGGTCACCGGCAGAAAAGAAGAAGAGCCCACACACGCACGGTGGTGGGCCCACTTAACTTGTGCTGTTTGCCAGCGTGTCAGGCGGGCCTTGCGTTGGACACACCCCCCGCCTTGAACCCACCGGAGTTGAAGGACTCGGCGCCGCAGCAGACCCGCCACCACGTGGGCGGGGGTTTGATGCAACCGCCCTGTCCCTGCTGCGCCTCATCGGCGCGCTACTACACCGGGCGCCCGCGCTTTCGCTCTGGGCGCCAAGTCCTTCAGACTATCCGGTAAGTCAGCCGATTAGCCTAGCTTACTTCTTGCCCTTCTTGGCAACGGCTTTCTTCTTCGGGGCGGCCTTCTTCGCGGCGGCCTTCTTCACGGGCTTCTTCGCAGCTGCTTTCTTCGCAACGGCCATGGTTCTCTCCTTTCACATTCCTACACCTGACTACCACATTCCCGATGGGCATTCTACGCGGCGACAGGCCGCGACCCACCGGCCCCCGTGCCACATGCACGGGAAACCCTTTTGCGGGATGCCCCCGCGAAAGTCCGGTGTAACGGGATGGCCCCCTGCATTCTTAGTACAGTGCCATGCTTCCGTTTCAACTATGCCCGAAGCGTAATCTCACGCGCCGTGTCCGTTGCCATCGCGTCGCGGAGTGTTCTGGCTTCGAGGCAGCGTGTTCGCATCGCCATGGGCGCGCGCACACCGCGTTGTTTCTGGTCAGTTCTCGTTTCCTTGTTCACGATTCAACTTTTCAGCGGAATTCGTGTAACAAACAAATGCAGAAAATGCAAGCGTTTTTTTTGCTTATTCTTCTTTTGCCCGCTTGCTCAGTATGCGCCCTTCCGTCACGCGCATATCGCCGGCGCAAGCACGCGCGTGCGCCACGCATTCACACGTGTGTTCAGACCAATAAAAACGGGCATGAAATGCATGTGGCCGCGCGCGGAGATCGCGCGGAGATCGCGTGGAGATCTGCCGTGCCAGGCGCTCCGCGGCGCGCGCGGGATCTTCGTGCGAAGATTTGAAGGAAGCAGAATTCGGATCTTTTTTCCGGCAATTTATGATCGTCCGAGAAAGTTTTTGCCCGTTTATGCGCATGCGCGCCAGGCAGATCGGAACGCCGCATCCGATGCAGAATCTCCGCGCAGCGATGCTTCGCGTGATCAACTTCAGGCGAATCGCGAAGATCACGGAGCGAGATTTTTCTGCGGGCGCATCGCGCGAGGATCATCGCGCGCCGTGAAATGATCTCCGGGATGCGAATCGCCTTCGAGGTTGTTTCTGTTGAATAGAAATGTATACCTGCTACGCGAGGCACGATTGCCGGGGGTGAACCCGGCGCGCCTCCTCCGCTCCCGGCGATGGCGCCCTCGGGGGTTTCGGAGTTCCCGGCGTGGCGCCCGGCCCCTGCGCGCGGGGGGGGAACGGCGTCACCCAGTCCCTTTCCACCCATGCGGCCGCCCGGCCCGTGGGCGCGGGGGGGAACCGGTTTGACTCATGGTGGATTCATTTGATAAACTGCGTAAAATTGCCCGTGTTGTGGCAAGGTAACCGGAATGTGGATAGCCTCAAGATACCCCTATCGAGCGTCTCGGAACTAGGTTTCCGGGTGGCGGCCGAGGCCGATGCGCGGCTGCTGCAGCCCCATGGCGCCGAGGCCTTGCCTCTGGAACGGGTTGTCCTGCAAGGGGTTATGCTGCCTATGGGAGGGGGGTTCCTCTTCCAGGGGCGGGTAAGCGGAGTTTTTGTGCATCCCTGTGACCGGTGTCTGGTTGAGGCCCGGTCTCCCTTCGAAGTCGAGGTCGCATGGATCTTTACGGAGGGAGGCGCGCCCATTTCCAGCGATGCGGACAGCGATGAAGGGACAGTAGAAGCGGAAGTGGCGCTCGAAGAGGAGGCCGAGGAGCGTTTCTTCTTCGAGGGCGCCGAGATAGACCTGGCGCCTCAGGTCTGGGAAGAGGCGGCGCTGGCGGCGCCGGTGAAGTTTATCTGCCGCCCGGACTGTCAGGGGCTGTGCCCCTCGTGCGGTGTGAACCGCAATGTTGAGCAGTGCAGTTGCCGGGAAGCAGGCGACAAGGAATTCGGCTCGAACCAAGGGCTGGCGGGATTAGCGGAATTGTTTCCCGATCTGGCCCCGAAACGGACAAAGGAGTGAGCGCGTGCCAGTACCAAAGAGAAAAACGGGTAAGACGAAGCGTGACATGCGCCGTTCTCACCACGCCTTGACGGCTGCCACCCTGATCGACTGCCCGGATTGCGGCGAGAAGACGGTCCGGCACCGGGTATGCCCGAAGTGCGGCCACTATCGTGGACGCCTGCGGGTCAACCTGAAAGAAGACTGAGAGCGCCTTCAGCGGAGATGATCCATGCGAATCGCTGTTGATGCGATGGGATCTGACCGCGCCCCCGACGTCGAGGTGGAAGGCGCCGTTGCGGCGAGCCTTGAGAGCGATACCGAAATCCTCCTGGTCGGGAACGAGGCCGTCCTGAACGAAATACTTGCCAAACATCCGAAGCGGGGAGCGGTGTCGGTGGTGCATGCCTCGGAGGCCATTCAAATGAATGAGCCGCCGGTGATGGCCGTGCGCCGGAAACGCGACGCTTCGATGCCGGTGGCCATGCGCCTCATCAAAGAGGACAAGGCGGACGCCGTCGTAAGCGCAGGGAATACCGGCGCGGTCGTGGTGTCGGCCCGGACGATCCTGGGACCGCTGAAGGGGGTTTCGCGTTCGGCCATGTGCCAGTGCCTGCCCACGGCCAAGGGCCGGGTCGTGCTCATTGATTTGGGTGCGAACGTGGATTGCTCGACGCGGCAGCTGTGCGAGTTCGCGGAGATGGGCATCGCGTATTCCCATTACGCGCTCGGCGTGGAAACGCCGCGCGTGGGCCTGCTCAATATCGGCGAAGAGGTGGGCAAGGGCGGCCAGGTGGCCAAGGAGGCCTATCAGAGCCTGAGCGCCGCGCCGCACATCAACTTCATGGGCAACATCGAGCCCCGCGCCATGTACCAGGGCGAAGCCGATGTCGTGGTGTGCGACGGGTTCGTGGGCAACATGATCCTGAAGACGAGCGAGGCGGTGGCGGGGCTCATGGCGAAGCTGATGCGCGAGAAGCTCGAGAGTTCGTCCATGAGCAAGATTGGCGCCGTGCTCGCGCGCAAGTCGCTGCTGGCCCTCAAGCAGACGATTGATCCCAATGAATACCCCGGCGCCCCGCTGCTGGGCGTCAACGGCATCGTGATCATCATCCACGGCGCGAGTTCGCCGCGCGGCGTGGCCAATGCCATTCACGGGGCGCGCGTCGCCTTTGAAAACAAGCTCAACGAGCACATCCGCGAGAACATGGAACGGCTGCGCTCTGCGCAGGGGGCCGCTCCTGACCCCCCCCCGGCGGAGTGCCCGGAATGAGCCTCTTCCTCTTTCCCGGCCAGGGAAGCCAGCGGCCGGGCATGGGCAGCGACTTCTACGAACAGTCTCCGGCCGCGCGCGCCATCTTTGATCAGGCCGCAACGCTCACGCCCGAGGGTTTTCTCGAGTGCATGTTCACCGGCGAGGAAGAGACGATCGGCCTGACCCGGCATGCCCAGCCCGCGCTGCTCACGGTTGAGGTGGCCATCGCGGCGCACCTGGCGGCGCTGGGCGTCGTGCCGAGTGCCTGCGCGGGACACAGCCTGGGCGAGATCCCGGCGCTTGTCGTGGCGGGCGCGTGCGATTTCGCGGACGCCCTGCGCTTCACCCAGGAGCGCGCCCGGCTCATGAGCGAAGAGGTGCCCGAGGGCGGGATGGCGGCCGTGATGGGGCTGGCACCCGAAGCGATCGATGCCGTGCTGCCCGAGGGGGTGCAAGTCGCGAATTACAATACGCCGGATCAGACGATAATCACCGGCGCGAGTGCGCCGCTCGAAGCGGCCGCGGAGTTGCTGAAAGCCGCGGGCGCCAAGCGTGTCATGCCGCTGAAGGTTTCCGGGCCTTTTCACTCCGAATTCATGCGGGACGCGGCGGAGCGGCTCAGGGCGGTGCTTGAGGCTGTGCCGTTTCTTCCCCCCCGGACGCGCTTTATCTCCTCGGTCACCGGCCGGGAGGAACGCGATCCCGACCAGATCCGCGGGCTGCTCTCCGTGCAACTGGTGCGGCCCGTGCGCTGGACGCAGGTCATGCAGTGCTTCGACCCGGCGGGACAGGCCCTCGAGATCGGGCCCGGCGGCGTGCTCAAGGGGCTGGCCAAGCGCATTCCGGGCGCGCCGCGCGTGTCTCCGGCGGGAAACCTCGACGACGTGCAGCGCCTGCTGAGCGAAGCTTGCTCGCCGGAATCGGTTTCGGAATAATAGATCGATTCGGATTGGGCCCGGCCCCGGCAACACGTCTCCGTCAAACACGGGGGAGTTCATGAATCGCTTCGACAACAAAGTGACGCTTGTGACCGGCGGCACGCGCGGCATCGGGCGCGCCTGCGCGGAGCTGCTCGCGCGCGAAGGCGCCGCGGTGGCGCTTTGCGGGCGCAACGCCGAAACGGCGGAAGAGGCGGCCGCCGCAATAGGGAGTGGCGCGCGCGGATATGCCTGCGATGTGGCCAGCGCCGAGTCCGTTGACGCGCTCGTCCAGCGCATCACGCAGGACCTGGGCCCCATCAGCATTCTCGTGAACAACGCCGGGCTCACGCATGATGGGCTCTTGATGCGCATGAAGAACGAGCACTGGTCGGAAGTTTTGCAGGCCAACCTCACGGGCGCGTTTTACACGTGCCGCGCCGCCGCGCGCGGCATGATCAAGCAACGCTACGGCCGGATCATCAATCTCAGTTCCGTCGTCGGCCTTCACGGGCAGGGCGGGCAAACGAACTATGCCTCCGCCAAGGCCGGCCTGATCGGATTCACGAAGGCGTATGCGCAGGAAGTGGCCTCGCGGAACATCACCGTGAACGCGGTGGCGCCCGGCTACATTCAGACGGACATGACCGCGGGGATGGACGAGAAGTCCGTGCAGTTGGCGCTGGACCGCATTCCGCTCCATCGCGCGGGCACGCCGCAGGACGTTGCCGAGGCCGTCGCCTTCCTTGCCTCCGACGCTGCCGCCTACATCACCGGCGCCGTCCTCTGCGTCGACGGCGGATTGGGCATGTGATCAAAGGGCGGCCTCGCGGACTCGGGTCGAGATCAGGCCCACCTGTCCGAACTTTACGCCCATGTGCCGGGCGACGACGTGGCACTTTGCCCGGAGGATGAGGAAGACGTCCCCGGGGAACTCGTCCACGGTTTCGTAGTTGCCCTGGCCCTTGCCGAGGATGATGTCCGCGCGGCGCATGCGCTCGAGAAAGCGCTCGGGCACGAGGTGCAGCGGGCTTCCCACGAAGGCGCCGCCGTTGTCAATCACCTCGCACAGCGCGGTGATGCCGGCTTGTTCCGCGTCTTCCATGAGGGCGTCATTGATGATGGGGCCCGCCTTCACCACCGCGGTCACGCGCGTGTGCTTGAGCAGTTCCTCGATGAGGATCTTGTCGAACACGATTTCGCCCGCGTTGTCCAGGAGGAAGAGCAGGTCCTTGCAGCGCGCGAGGGCGTCGCGGAATGCGCCCGAATGATCGATGGCGAAGCGCTCGCGCATCACTTGCGCGATTGCCTCGTGAATGTCGATCTCCTGGGCGTGCATCGTGCCCAGGTCGATGACGTTCCCCGCGGCCGCCAGATGCAGTGCCGCGTCCAGCGGATCATCGCTTTCGCGGACCAGGGCGCGCAGCTCCTCCTCGAGTTCGAGCGCCATGGCGTTCTGTTCGCGCTTAGCTTCGCGATACGGATCGGCAACGCCGGTTTCGGCGGTGGTGACGCCGTAGGCCGCCAGCGAGAGCGATGCCGGCGACTCGTTCAGGCTCATGGCGGGGATGCGCCGCATCACCTCATCGAGGATGCGCCGTTGGGCGGCTTCGTCGTTCGTGGCGCGCCGCGCTGCGCGCAGGGCTTGTGTGACAATGCATTCGAGGCAGTCGAGGGTGGCTTTCACGGGAGATTCCTTACGATGATTGCAGGGGCTATAGCGTACCCGATGCCCGCCCGCAGTGTCCAGAAGGGCGCTGAGGCCGCGTGGCGCGAAACATGAGACGGGCTAAACACGGATTACTCGGATTGACCTGGTTTGAATCATCACGATTTCTTTCCCATGCGCCAATCCGTGCCATCAGCGTAATCCGTGTGTGATCTTCCTGCGATCCCGCCCGCGGCCCTGTTTCGTGGCCGACACGAACGCAGATCGAAGTGATGCCGCGCTTGACGCGCACGGGATGGATTGCGGTACATTCCATGCATCGTTCCGCTAGACTCACGGCGGACTACGGAGAATGCATCATGAAAGTCAGTGATTTCGCCTATCAAGTGGCGCTGCGCACGATTGATCTTCTCGAACACGCGCAGCACTACAAGGTTTCCGAGGAGCATCGCAAGGAAATCCTGCAGAGGATCCTCGCGGAAGTGGACGAGATCATCAAGAAGAGTTCTTAGCCTCATGATCTTTCGCAGTGCCCTTCTTCACGGCGTGCTGGTCGCCGTTCTTTGTCTGAGCGCGCACGCCGCCGCCCCGCCCGCTGCTCCCGCGGCAGACTATCCGGTGCTCTCCGCGCTCGAACGCGGGGATGGCGCCGCGTGGGCGCCGATGAACGAGACGGCGGCGGCCTCGGCAGGCGAGGCGGGCGGGCGCGTCATCTGGCACATGCCATGCAACTTCTCGGGGACCGATTTCGAGCGCGCCTCCTGGACGCGCGCGGCCGCCCTGGATCTCTCGGGCGTGCGCGGGCTCCGCTTTCAAATGTACTGTGCGGATCCCTCGCCCGTTCTGGAGTTCACGCTTTACTTGCGCAGCGGCAGCGGCTGGTTCACGATGCCGTTCTTCGTGGAGGCGGGGCGATGGACCGAGATCCGGGCCGACCGCTGTGACATGGGGAGAGAAGGGGCTCCGAACGGCTGGAACGCTATCGATGCCGTCCGGATTGGGGCGTGGCGCCTGGCCAGCGCCGACACGGAGTTTCACGTCACCGGTTTTGGAACGATTCCGGCCGAATCCCCGATTGTGCTGCTGCTCGGGGACTATGCCGCGGTGCGGAATCCGGGCGACGCCGCCGCCATTCGTGATCAGGCGCAAACCCTGGCCCATTTCCTGGATGATCTGGGCCTGCCTTTCACGCCGCTGAGCGACGTGGATCTTTCGTCGAAGCGCCTGGCCGGGAAGAAGCTCGTGATCCTCCCGTTCAATCCGGTGTTGCCCGCGGCGGCGTCAAAGGCGTTGGCGGATTTTTCCGGCAAGGGGGGCAAGCTCATCACGTTCTACGCAATTCCGGCGCCGCTGCAGTCGCTGATGGGCATTCAGCAGGGCAAGGCCGTTCCGCAGTCGCGCCCCGGCCAGTACGCGTCGATACGCCGTTCCGGGGGGGCTCTGCCGGGGCTGCCTGCCGTGGCGGCGCAAGCCTCCGCGATCGTCGCGGACGCGGCGCCCGTCAAGAAGCGCGCGCAGGTGGCCGCGATGTGGTGCGACGAACAGGGCGCATCCACCGGCAAGGCCGCGATCCTGGCGTCCAGGCAGGGCATTCACATGACGCACGTGCTGCTCAAGGATGACCCTGCGAACAAACGCCTGCTCCTCCTGGCCATGATCGAGCACGCCGTGCCCGGAAGTGCGGCCGTAGCCGCCGCGTGGCAGACCGGCCAGGGAAACGCCCTCGGGCCGTATTCGTCCTGCGATGCGGCGGCCGGCGGCCTCGCCGGCGCGGGTTCGGCGCGGGTGAAGCAACTGCTTGCGGACGCGGCCGGGGCGCGTGCGCGCGCCCAGCAGGCGCTGAAGAAGGAAGAGAACCTGGATGCCGCCGCGATGGCGATCGAGGCGCGGGAGCGCTTCGTGGATGCGTACTGCGCCGCGCAGGCGCCGAAGCAGAAGGAGCGCCGTCTCTTCTGGTGCCACGATGCGTACGGCGTCAGCGGCCTGCCGTGGGACGAGGCGATCAAGCGCCTGGCCGCCCACGGGTTCACGGACGTCATTCCGAACATGCTTTGGGGCGGCTGCGCGTATTACCCGAGCGAGGTGTTGCCCACCTCGTGGCTCGTGAAAGAGCGCGGAGACGCCCTGGCGGCCTGTACGGCGGCCTGCAAGCAGTACGGGATCAAGTGCCACGTCTGGAAAGTATGCTGGAACCTGGGCGGCAATGCGCCCGCGGCCTTGCGCCAGCGCATGAAGTCGGAAGGCCGCACCCAGGTCCGCGCGGACGGATCGGCCAAGGATGACTGGCTCTGCCCGTCGCATCCCGCGAACCAGAAGCTCGAAATCGACGCCTTGATCGAAGTTCTGAGGAAGTACGACGTTGCGGGCCTGCATCTTGATTACATCCGCTATCCCGACGCGCGCGCCTGCTACTGCCCCGGATGCCGCGAACGCTTCGAGAAGGGCCTCGGCAAGAAAGTGGCGAGCTGGCCGGGGGGCATCGAGAAGGACGACGCGCTGCGTGCGAAATGGCTCGAGTTCCGGCGCGCGCAGATAACGACGGTCGTGGGCGCGGTGAGCGCGGCGGCGCGCACGCTGCGGCCCAAGGTCGAAATCTCCGCGGCCGTCTACATGAACTGGCCGCAGCACCGCGACACCATCGGCCAGGATTGGCGCACGTGGTGCGAGAAAGGCTATCTGGATTTCGTGTGTCCCATGGACTACACGCCCTGGAACGGCCAGTTTGAGAACATCGTGAAGCAGCAGATGGCGTGGCGCGGCAAGGCGGCGCTTTATCCGGGCATCGGGCTCAGCACATGGCCCGGCGGCCCCGACGCCGTGCGGCTCATCGATCAGATCGGCATCACCCGCCGCCTGAACACCGGCGGTTTTGCCGTGTTCAATTACCGGTCCGAAGAAGCGCGCAGCATTCTCCCGCGCCTGGCGTTGGGCGTGACGAAGCCGTAAGGAACTACTTCCCCAGGCTCGCGTGGTGCTCCTGCAGCGTGAGAATCTCGGGTTCGCCGTTGCGCATGGCCAGCAGTGCCTGAACGCCCGCCTTGGCGGCGGCCAGCGTCGTCATCGTGGGCAGGCCCCGTTCGAGCGCGGTGCGCCGGATCGCGCGCTCGTCCGCCTTGGAACGGATGCCGAGTGGCGTGTTGATGATCCAGTCGACCTCGCCGTTGATCATGCGGTCCACGATGTTCGGACGGCCTTCGCCGACCTTGAAGACTTCCTGCACCGCGATTCCCTGGCTGCGCAACAAGGCCGCCGTTCCCTTTGTCGCCATGAACGTGAAGCCCAGTTCGGCAAGATCCTTTGCCAGCGAGTCGACGTGGGCCTTGTCGCGGTCGTTCAGGCTGATGAAAATCATGCCTTCGGCCGGCATGCTGTTGCCGGCGGCGGCCTGACTCTTGGCGAAGGCCAGGCCCATGTTGCGATCAATGCCCATGACCTCGCCCGTGCTGCGCATTTCCGGCCCGAGCAGAATGTCCACGCCCGGGAACTTGAGGAAGGGCAAGACCACTTCCTTGGCGGACGTGAAGTTGGGATGCGGGTCTTCCGTGAAGCCCAGTTCTTTCAGTTTCTTGCCGGCCATGACGCGGGAGGCCAGCTTGGCCAGCGGCACGCCGATGGCTTTGCTCACGAAGGGGATCGTGCGCGAGGCGCGCGGATTGACTTCCAGCAGATAGATGTCTTGATCGCGGATGGCGTACTGGATGTTCATCAAGCCCACGACGTTGAGTTCGCGGGCCAGCGCGCGGGTCTGTTCCTTGATCCGCTCGATGATCGCCGGATCCAGGTCGTAGGGCGGCAGAATGCAGGCGCTGTCGCCGGAGTGCACGCCCGCTTCCTCGATGTGCTGCATGATGCCGGCCACGACGATGGTTTCACCGTCTGCAATCGCGTCCACGTCCATCTCGATGGCGTTCTCGAGGAACTTGTCGATGAGGATGGGGCGTTCGGGCGAGGCTTCCACGGCGAATTCCATGTAGCGCTGGAGATCCTCGCGGCTGTAGACGATTTCCATGGCGCGGCCGCCCAGCACGAACGAGGGGCGCACCACGACGGGATAGCCGATCTTCTCCGCAATCTCCGAGGCTTCGGCGAAGGAGGTGGCCGTGTCATTCGCGGGCTGCAGCAGGTTCAGCTTCTCCACCACGTCGCGGAAACGCTTGCGGTCCTCCGCCCGGTCGATGCTGTCGGGGGTGGTGCCGATGATCGGCGCACCCGCGGCTTCGAGCTGCTTGGCGAGGTTGAGCGGGGTCTGGCCGCCAAACTGAACAATGACGCCGGCCGGCTTCACGTTCTCGACGATGTTCATGACATCCTCGAAGGTCACCGGCTCGAAGAAGAGGCGGTCGGAAGTGTCGTAGTCGGTCGAAACCGTTTCGGGATTGCAGTTGACCATGATGGTCTCGAAGCCGTCTTCTTTGAGCGCGAACGCGGCGTGCACGCAGCAATAATCGAATTCGATGCCCTGGCCGATGCGGTTGGGGCCGCCGCCCAAAATCACGATGCGCGGCTTGGCCGCCGGCTTCACCTCGTCTTCGTCTTCGTAAGAGGAGTAGTAATAAGGCGTATAGGCCTCGAATTCCGAGGCGCACGTGTCCACGAGCCGGTAGCGCGCCACGACGCCGTGCCGCTTCCGGAGCGCGCGCACTTCGAGCGCGGTCTTCCCCCAGAGCAGGCCCAACTGATGATCGGAGAATCCAAGTTGTTTCGCGCGGCGCAGGACCGCGGCGTCCTCGGGATCGGCCAAGCGCAGGGCGCGTTCTTCCTCGACAATGTCGCGCATCTGCCGGACGAACCAGGGATCAATCTTGGTGGCCTCGCAGATCTCCTGCTCCGTCGCGCCGAGGCGCAGCGCCTGCGCCATCTGAAGCACGCGATCCGGATTGGCCATGCGAATGGCCTTCAGCAGCGCCTCTTTCTCCTGCGGCGAATCCGCGCTGCCCGTGAGCGGCTTGTGCTTGCCGTCGCCGCCGAAGCCATGGCGGCCGATTTCGAGTCCCCGGATGGCCTTCTGCAACGATTCCTTGAACGTGCGGCCGATACTCATCGTCTCGCCCACGCTCTTCATCTGCACGGTAAGGAACGGCTCGGACCCGGGGAACTTCTCGAAGGCCCATCGCGGAATTTTCGTGACGACGTAGTCGATGGTTGGCTCGAAGGAGGCGGGGGTGACCTTCGTGATGTCATTGGGGATTTCGTCGAGCGTGTAGCCCACGGCCAGTTTCGCCGCGATCTTCGCGATGGGGAATCCCGTGGCCTTGGAGGCCAGCGCGGAACTCCGCGAAACGCGCGGATTCATTTCGATGGCCACCATGCGGCCCGTTTCGGGATGCGTCGCGAACTGGACATTCGATCCGCCCGTGTCCACGCCGATCTCGCGCATGATCGCGATGGAGGCGTCACGCATCACCTGATACTCTTTGTCCGTCAATGTCTGGGCCGGGGCCACGGTGATGCTGTCGCCGGTGTGGATGCCCATGGGGTCCACGTTTTCGATCGAGCAGATGATGACCACGTTGTCGCGCAGGTCGCGCATCACTTCGAGTTCGTATTCCTTCCAGCCGATGACGGATTCCTCGATGAGGACTTCGTTCACCGGGCTCGCGTCGATCCCGCGCTGGACCGCCTTGACATATTCCTCGATGTTGAACGAGACGCCGGCGCCCGTGCCGCCGAGCGTGAAGGCGGGCCGGATCACCGCGGCGTAATTGATCTCCGCGCCGAATTCGCGCGCCTCTTCAATCGAGTGGACGACCTGGCTCCTGGGCACATCCAGGCCGCAGCGGATCATGGCCTGCTTGAAGAGGCCGCGGTCTTCCGCCATCTTGATCGCGTCCAGTTTGGCGCCGATCAATTCCACGCCGTACTTGTCGAGGATGCCCGCTTCCGCGAGCGCCACGGCCAGGTTGAGGCCGGTCTGTCCGCCGACAGTCGGCAGAAGCGCCTGCGGGCGTTCGCGCGCGATGATGCGCTCAAGAAACTCGACGGTGAGCGGCTCGATATAAACCCGCTCGGCCGTATCGGGGTCGGTCATGATCGTGGCCGGGTTGCTGTTCACCAGCACGACCTCGTAGCCCTCTTCGCGCAAGGCCTTGCAGGCCTGCGTGCCCGAGTAGTCGAATTCGCAGGCCTGTCCAATGACGATGGGCCCGGACCCGATCAGGAGGATCTTCTTGATGTCTGTTCGTTTCGGCATGAGCGTTTCCCACTCCCGGACCGCGCTGCAATCACCGCGTAATCTCGAGTACTTCCAGTAACAATTCCCCGGCGGGCACCGTGGCCACCGCCACCTCGCCCACGGACTTCCCCAGGAGCGCCTTGCCCACTGGCGACTGCACACTAATCTTCCCGCTGGGCATGTCCGCCTCGACGGGGCTGACCAGCATGTACGTCAACTCCTTGTTCGTCTTCTGGTTCTTCACCCGGACTGTCGCCCCGACATAG
Organism: Candidatus Hydrogenedentota bacterium; assembly: GCA_903837785.1. Taxonomy (GTDB): domain Bacteria; phylum Hydrogenedentota; class Hydrogenedentia; order Hydrogenedentales; family CAILVY01; genus CAILVY01. Next base: position 62,786 of record CAILVY010000051.1, on the reverse strand, counting down.
GCCTTGCTCGCGTCGATGTCCGTGTCGTCGAGAATGACCGCGCGGGTGATCTTGTCTTCCAGATCCTTGATGCGCGCGTGCACCATGGCCTGTTCTTCCTTGGCCGAGTGATATTCCGCGTTCTCGCTCAGATCGCCGAGCGAACGGGCATGCTCGATGGCCTTGGCCACCACCAGGCGGCGCTTGTTCAACATCTCCAGGTCGGCCTTCATCTTGGCCAGGCCCTCCTGGGAGACATACAGTTTTTTCATGCGGCAATCCCAAGGGTTTCTCAGACACACAAGAGGCGCGCCCATGCGGCGCGCTCGGAGAATCGTTCATGTGGCGGGTACTATAGCAGATTCGAGCCGGTGCTTTAAATCCGCCGGGGCCGGCGGGGCCGCGTCAGGCCGCTAGAGGGTGCGTTCGAGATAGAGGTGCCGGAGCGTTTCGGCCTGGCGCTGGATGTTGGCGTTGACAATGCGGCTCGCGCGGATGCAGCCCGGATTGCGCTGGAGCGCCGCCTGTGCCGCGGCTATGTCCGCGTCCATCGCATTCACCGCGCGAAGGTGCTCCTGCTCCCGCGGGCTTCTCGGCTTCGTCGTCGCCGCGGTGCGCACCGCCGGGGCCAGCGCTTTTACTTCCGCGGCCGCCTTGCGAATGACTTCGGGCGACGGGATCACCTCGGAAACCTGATGCAGCGCGGTCTCGACTTGCGGCGTGGGCTCGGGCGTGCCCAGCGCCACGCCGAAGACCACCGCGGCCACCGCGGCCATCCCCGTGGCGAACACCGCCCCGCGGCAGGCCAGCCAGAAGGCCGAACGGGGCCGGGGCGCGTGCGCCTCGCGGGCGTGCCGCGCCTTCATCAGGATTTGCGCGGTAAGGTCGTTCGAGGGTTCGAGGGCGTCCGCTCGCGCGGCAAATTCGAGGGAGGCGCGGATCGAGCGCACCTCGGCGGCACAGGCCGGGCACGACGCCAAATGCGCGGCCATGACGGCCGACACCGCGGCGCGGCGGTCCACCATCGACTCCGCATAGATAACCAACTGCTGGCGGGTCGGATGGCGCCGAATTTTCTGATCCAGGCCCATACCCAAGTCCTTACACGTAGTCCCGGAATCGCTCCAGGTGCGGACGCAGCCCGCGTTCCGCACGCACCACCCGGGACTTCACCGTGCCCACCGGCACATCCAGAACCTCCGCGATTTCCTCGTAGGACAAATCCTGGAAACGCCGCAGAACAAACGCCTCGCGTTGATGTTCGGGCAGGTGATTCAAGGCCGTATTCACGGCTTCCGAGATCTCGCCGCGCTGGAACGCTTCCACGATGTCCGCGCTCTCGTCGCTGGTGTGCTCGAGCGCGTCGTATTCCTCTTCGTCCTCCCGGCCGAACCAGGTGCCCAGACTGAAGAGCTTTGGGCGCCGCTTCTGGCGGGACCATTCCTTCGACACGATGTTCGAGGCGATCGTATACATGTACGTCGTGAATTTCGCCGTCGGCTGATAGCGGACGCCGTTCTTCACCAGCGCGACAAACACTTCCTGGGCAAGCTCTTCCGCCACATGCCGGTTGTGCACCATGCGGAACATGTAGTTCAACACGCCCTTCTGGTGCCGGCGCACGAGTTCGGCGAACGACGCCTCATCGCCCCGGCCATGGGCCAGCATCAACTGCTCATCGCTCCGCTCACGCAGCGGCAAGCCTTCCGGGCTGATGACCCGGAAACGAGGCTCCGCCTGAAGCGGTACGACATTCTCCCGTAACTCTGGCATAACCTAACGCTATCCCCTTCGCATTCTGCGGTTATACACCGCTTTCAATCCATGTACACCATAAAAGGTTCCACGGATTTCATTACAGCCGAGTATAGCAGATATTCGCCGGGAAACAAAGTTTACACCAGGGACGGGGTGTTGCGAAATTCGCACTTTGAGCATGTTCGGAATCCGAGGCGTCTGCCGACCCAGCGTTTCAGAAGAGGAAAGGCAGGATGGCGGTGCGCCCGGGAGGGTAGTCGGGGAACTGGCGCCGGTACCAGGCGTGGTGGGCGCGGGCGCGGGGAATCAGGTTGGCGGCGGTCCAGAGGGCGAAGCTGAGCCCGGGTAGGGACCAGGTCGCGAGGGCCCAGCCGCTCCATTCAATCAGTTCGCCGAGGTAGTTCGGACAGGAGACCCAGCGGTAGAAGCCGCCCCGGGGAATCTTGTAGGCCGTTTCTCCGGGACGCCTCAGCGCGATCAGGACCTGGTCCGCGTGCAGGTTGATTGCGAAGCCCGCGGCGAATCCGAGCGCCCCGAGCAGGAATCGCGGCCCCGCGATCCAGGCCGGGCCATAGTCTGCGGCATGCAGCCCGAGATAGCGTCCGTTCAAGTAGCCATTGAAGACGTTGAAGAGGATGGCGAAGAGGACGATGAGCAGCGGGGTGCGCCGTGCGTGTTCGTGCAGGCGCAGGGGAAAGATGAAGGCGCGGTGCGTGTAGTGGATGAGCCAGAGCAGCACGAGCGCCCAGACGCATCCGCCCTGCGCTCCGTGCCCCCAGAGAAAGCACGCGAGGAAGACGGCGGGCGAGGGGAATTCCATCAGCATCCACGCGAGCCGGCTGTTGAGGCTGGGCCCCCATCCCGGCCGCGCATGGCGGCCGTAGGGCGCGCTCACGAAGAACAACGCGAAGAACACAAGAGCGGCCAGCACGAGGCCCGCGCCGGTGAGTAGAGGAAACCACTGGGTTTCGAGCGGCCCCATCGTCCGCCTAGAGTCCCGCCTCTTCTTCCTCGAAGTCCATGCGGAACTTCTCGCCGAGGTAGATCTTGCGGGCGAGCGGGTTGTCGGCGATGTCTCGGGGCGTGCCGGACACAATCACGCTGCCCTCGCTGATAATGTAGGCGCGGTCGGTGATCTCGAGGGTGTCTCGGACATTGTGATCCGTGATGAGCACGCCGATGCCCTTGTTCTTCAGGGCGGCGACGGTTTCCTGCAAGTCAGCGACCGCGATGGGGTCAATGCCCGCGAAGGGTTCGTCCAGCAGGAAAACCTTCGGGTCCGTGACGAGTGCGCGCGCAATCTCGGTTCGGCGCCGCTCGCCGCCGGAGAGCGTGTAGGCCAGGCTGTCCGCCAGATGGGCGATATTCAGTTCCTCGAGCAGCAGGTCGGCGCGGCGATTCCGTTCCGCGGCGCTGAGCGATTGATACTGCAGGATCGCCATCAGGTTCTGGCGCACGGTCATTTGCCGGAAGACGGAGGGTTCCTGGGAGAGGTACGCCATGCCCGCCCGCGCCCGCTTGAACATCGGCAGTTTCGTCACGTCCTTGTCCAGGAAGAAGATTTGCCCGGCATCGGGGCGCAACAGGCCGACCACCATGCTGAACGTGGTGGTCTTGCCGGCGCCGTTGGGTCCCAGGAGGCCGACGACTTCGCCGGGATGCAGTTCGATGGACACGTTGCGGACCACCATGCGCTTCTTGAATGACTTCACGAGCCCTTCCGTGCGCAACAAGGTGGTGTTGTTCTCCGCCACGATACAGCTCCTTACCGGTGTTATTTCTTCATGTACTCGGGATACGCCGCCTGGAGCAGGAGCAGGTTCAGTTTCGTCTGCTCGCCGCCCTGCAAGGCGCCTTTGGCGAGCAGGGCCTTGGCTTCTTCGCCGATTTCGACGCCTTTCCAGGCCGCTTCATTGTACAGTTTTGCGCTCCTGAGCACCTTGTTCAGCATCTTCGCCACATCGCCCTTCTTGGCGGCGAGGTCGGCCGCAGGCGTGTTCATCAGCGCGGCCCGCGCCCCCTTGTCCAGCAGTCCGACCAGTTGCTTTCCGGGCGAAGCGGCCTCGGCGGCGGCCTGGGTCTGCAGGGCCTTGAGGAAAGCGGCCCAATCGCCGACGGCCGATTCCGTCAGGGCCGCGCCGTCGCCGCCGCCGCCCGCGGCGCCGCCGAAGCCCTCGAAATTCGCCTCAGCCACGCTCATGTTCTTCACTTCGAACTCGTTGGTCTTGAAGTTGAAGATGATCTCGCTGCCGCGCAGGTTCTTCACTTTGTCGCTGTTGATCAGGGGGCTCCCGCTGAAGATCAGCATGCCGGTTCCGAAATCCCACTCCGCCTTTTCCGACGTGATGGTGCCCATGGCGTGCTGCACTTCCACATTGCCTTCCATGATAATCTTCGACGGCTTCGTGGCGCCTTCCGCATAGTCGAACTTCATCGTGTAGGCCCGAATCGGCAGCGGCGTCATGCCCGGGTCCTTGGACGTCAGGGTGATCCGGACGCCATCGGTCATTTCCTTGATCGCCATGCCCTTGCCAAACGTGCCCTTGAAACGGCCGGCGTCAATCTGCATGGAGGTATATCCCCCCATGTCGCCGCCGGGTTCCTGCGCCGCCGCCGCGCCTGCGATGACACACACGGCCAACAGAAACTGTCTCATTGCTCTTGCCTCCCGAAGTCGACCGAACCGGTCACTCCCACGAGTTCGAATTCCTTGTTGTCTGGGTAAATGCGAAGGCTGTTTGCCTGAAGCTGCATTTGCGGGCTGCTCAATTTCACCGGACTGTCGCTCCGCGCTTCGCCGGGCTTGTCCTTGTCCGGATTCTGCCACTCGATATCCGACAGTTCAATCGTCATGTCCCCCAGGACCGCCTTGACACTGCCCTTCAAATAGGCGCTCTTCCCCTCTTCGAAGCGCCCTTCCTGCGCCCAAATCTCGATCAGTTTCCCCTGCTCCTCGTCGTTTCGGCTCTTGTCGTAGATGATCGCGTAGGCATTGTTGAAGGACCACGTGCTTTCATTGACCTGGGTGCCCTGCTTTGCCTGGAGATGGAGGGTCGGCTTCAGGGCCTGGCCGCCCGTGGGGCGCGTGTCGTGCAGATACAGGTGGATATCGTCGATCACGGCCGTATTGGCCTCGCCTTCTTCGGAGGCCGAAGGAAGTTCAGGGGTGGAGGGCGCCTGTGGTTGCGTGCAGCCGGCCAGCGCCAGGCCGAGCAGCACGCTCAGCAAGCGGCGTCTCATGGGGCGGTTTTCACGTTCTTCTTGTACACGGCCTTGAGCCCCTTGAGCGTCAGCAAGGGGTCCACCACATCAATGGTTTCCGCCACTTCCGCGATCACCTTGGCCAGCCCGCCCGTCGCGACGACCGTGGGCTCCGCGTCCATTTCTCGGGCCATGCGGCGCACGAGCCCGTCGACGAGGTCCGCGTAACCATACGTGATGCCGGAGCGGATGTTCGAGACGGTGTCGCGCCCGATCACGGCGGAGGGTTTCTGGATGTCGACGCGGGGCAGCTTGGCGCAATGCTCGGAAAGCGCGTCCACGGAAAGCTGCACGCCCGGCACAATCACGCCGCCCTGCCACTCGGCCCTGGCGGTGACCGCGTCAAAGGTCGTTGCGGTGCCAAAATCGATGATGATCAGCGGTCCCTTGTATTCTTCGATGGCCGCCACGGCGTTCACGATGCGGTCGGCACCCACCTCTTTGGGGTTGTCCACCTGCAGGACGAGCCCGGTCTTCACGCCGGGTCCGACCATCAGCGGGGGCACATGAAAGGCGCGCGTGCTCACTTCCTGCAGGGCGAGGTTGGTCTGCGGCACGACGCTCGAGACGCAGCAACCGCTGATCTCGTGCCGGTCCACGCCGATGCCCTGGAACAGCATGGACAACAGAATGAACAGCTCATCCCCGGTGCGGTAGTTGGACGTGACGACCCGCCACGGGCCCAACAGTTCGTCGTCCCGGTACAAGCCCAGCACCATGTGGGAATTGCCTACATCAACAACCAATAACACGGCTTCGCCGCTCCAACCCGGTTACTTCGCAGTCATCTACTGTCTCAAGCGCCTTGCCGCGCCCGGCGGCCAGGGAAACAATTCTATCATTGTGCGAGTGTATCCACCTCGCCGGTGATTCGCTCTTGCCGCCCGTCCTTCCGCTCCACCAGCAGGGCGCCGTCTTCGTCCACCGCCACCACCCGTCCCCACCAGCCGTTCCGGTGCACCCGGCGGCCAACCATGTCGCACGCCTCGGACCACTCGCGCCAGAGGGCGTCGTGCCCGCCGTGCCGCAGCCGCCACACGGCGGCGTCGAGCGCTTCGAGCACGGCATGCAGCAGGCCGCTCCGGGCCCACGGCAGGCCCGTGGTGCTGTCGAGCGAGCCGGCCGACTTGCGCAATGCTTCCGGGAAGTCCTCAGGGCGGTGGTGGACATTGATGCCCACGCCCACCGCACTCCACGCTTCGCGATGTTCCACGAGTATCCCGCAGACCTTTCTGCCCGCGCAGAGGAGATCGTTGGGCCATTTCAAGGCCAACTCCGCCCGGGGCTGCACCGCCTCCCGCACCGCCAGCGAGGCCGCGAACATGAGGCCCCGCGATGAACCCTTCAACGCCACGCTGAACCACAGCCCCAAGCCCGGGGCGCTGTGCCACGCATTGCCGTGACGGCCCCGTCCCGCGGTCTGCGCATCGGCCACGAAGATCGCGCCGTCTTTCCGGCAGTCCAGCGCCAAATCATTCGTGGACTGGGCGGTGAGCAGGTAACGCGGCCTCCGTTCCAGCACCCGCGTACGCAGCGGGGGCACGGCAAGCCCGGGGATAGTATCACTTTTAGGCATTCTCGATCAGCAATGACATGTCGAGGACCGGCGCCGAGTGGGTCAGCGCACCCACCGAGATGAGATGCACCCCGGTTTCGGCGATCGCGCGGACCCGTTCGAGCGTGGCGTTGCCGCTGGCTTCCAGGAGCACGCGCTGCCCCGCGGCCCGCCGCGCCGCTTCACGCATCAGATCCAAACCCATATTGTCCAGGAGGATAACGTCGGCCCCGGCGGACATCGCCTCGTCGAATTCCTCGAGGTTGCGCACCTCGGCCTCCACCCGCATCAGGTGGTGCGCCCGGCGCCGCGCCTGCGCGATGGCCGGGCGAATGCCGCCCGCGGCCGTACTGTGGTTTTCCTTGATAAGGATGCCGTCTTCCAGATTGTAGCGGTGCCGGGAGCCGCCCCCGTGCACCACCGCCGCCTTCTCCAGGGCGCGCAACAGCGGCGTGGTCTTCCGCGTGCAACAGATCCGGCACTCCAGCCCTTCGAGGGCTGCCACGAACTTCGCGGTCAGCGTGGCCACGCCCGAGAGGTGCTGCACGAAATTCATTGCGGTGCGTTCGGCGCTGAGAATCGCGCGGGTGTGCCCTCGAAACTGCGCCACGCAGTCCCCAGGTTGCACCCGATCGCCGTCACAGCGGGATTCCCGGTCCGAAATCTCGGGATCCAGCGTGGAAAAGGCAAGATGAAACGCCTCAAGGCCGCTCAGGACGCCGTCCTGCTTGGCAACGAGCCGGGCCCGGCACCGGGAATCCGGTGGCACGGTAGCCTCCGTCGTAATGTCGCCCCGGCCGATATCCTCGTCCAGGGCGGCTTGCACAAGTGTTTCCAGCGGCACGTCCATTGCAGCGGCCTTCCTCCCCGACCTGAAGGCAGATTCTAGCACATTTCCCGCCGTGATTGCGATTCAGGCATGCGATCCGGGGGCTGCCGCCGCCGCAACCCCCGGCCGCCTGTGAGGGCTCAGAACAGGAGCGAGAGGACGACGCCCAGCACGTCTGCGGGGTATTTGCTCGGCCAGCGCAGGAATTCGACGTGCCCATCCATATACAGGCAATTGCCGCCGCCGGGAACGTGGTTGAACGTGGACGCGCCCGCGTATACGGCGATCTCGTCCCACAGCACCGGAATCTCGCTGGAGGCCTTGGCGGACGCGGCGGGGTTGTTGATGTCCGTGATCAGAAATCGCTCGATGCCCAGGCGCAGGCGCGGCAGCGGCCCGAAATCCGCCAGCTTGATCGCGACCGACGCTTCGGGGGTCGATGCCATGTACAGGTTGAACGCGGCGTTCACGAGATCCGGATGGATGAACGTCGTGGCATACGCGACAATCGCCGCGGGATCCGAGAGGTTCTGCGAGAGAATCTCCGCCACCGTGGGTTCGCGTGCGCCGGGCTGAAGCGCCAACTCGGGCAGGGTGGCCCAGCCCAGATAGTAATAGCTGCCGCGCGCGAGCCGGCAGGGTTCCACTTCCTTCGTCGGGTCGTTGTCCCTGTGATACGTGTCGAACACGTGCTGCCCGTCGGAATCCGAGGGACACACGCAGATGCGCACGTCGTTCAGATACTCGGGATAGAGCGTCCGGCCTTCAAACGTGGCATCCCGCACCACGCCCCCGGAGCAGTTCAGCAGCTTGATGGGCGGGAACATGTCTTTCGACTCATTCGCGTACATGTTGAAGATGACGCCGAATTGCTTGAGGTTGTTCTGGCAGCTCGAGCGCCGTGCGGCTTCCCGTGCGCGGGACAGGGCGGGCAGCAGGATGGCCGCCAGGATGCCGATGATGGCAATCACCACGAGCAGTTCGATGAGTGTGAAGCCCGTCTTTTTCATGAGTGACTTTCCCCGGTTGTATAAAGAGTTTCATTGCTTCGCCTACAGGATGCCCTTACCCGGGTCTTCTGTCAACAGCGTTCTTGCGGGGGGGCGCCGCGGACAGGCGCCGTTCCTGCCTGGATTGACGGGGTTGAAGCAGCCCCCTAGGCGCGGCGGAAAGCCCGCCAGGCACGCGCCAGGGCCTCGCCGGTTTCGATGAGGCGTTCCTCGCTCCGCGCCAGGGCCTCGGCCAGCGGCATCGGCGCGGCGCAGAGGGGCCAGACGATGTCGATGCCTTCGGCGTACACGGCCTCGTAACCCGGTCCGAGCGCGCCCGCCACGGCGGCCACCGGAACGTTGCCGCGTTTAGCGATGCGCGCCACGCCCACCGGCGTCTTGCCGCGGGCGCTCTGTGCATCCATCCGGCCCTCGCCGGTGATCACGAGGTCCGCCCCGTCCATCCACTGCGCAAGGTTGCAGGCTTCCGCCACGAGCACAACGCCCGCTTCGAGCCTGGCCCGCGCGAAGGCGACCAGGCCGGCGCCGAGCCCCCCCGCCGCGCCCGCCCCCGGAAGGTTGAGCACGGGCACGGACATTTGGGCTTCAATGCATTTGCCAAAGTGGCGCAAGGCGTCATCCAGCCGCGCCGCCAGGGCCGCATCCGCGCCCTTCTGCGGTCCGTAGACGAACGAAGCGCCGGTGGGCCCGCACAGCGGATTGTCCACGTCGCATGCGGCCAGGATTTCAACGTTATCGAGATCGGGAAGCCGTTTCGCGGCGTCGATGCGCGCCAGGCGCGCCAGCGCGGCGCCGCCCGGCGGCAGTTCGTTCCCCTGTTCATCCTGCAACGAATAGCCAAGCGCCTGCGCCATGCCCGCGCCGCCGTCGTTCGTCGCGCTGCCGCCGATGCCGGCGATGATGCGTTGCGCGCCGGACGCGATCGCGTGGCGGATCAACTCGCCGGTGCCGCGGGTCGTCGTGCGTCCGGGATTGCGCTGGTCCGGCGGCACGAGCGGCAGTCCGGACGCCGCCGCCATTTCAATCACCGCGGTGCGGCCGTCGCCCAGCATCCCGTAGGCCGCATCGACCGCTTCGCCCAGCGGGCCGGTGACGCGCGTTGTGACAAAACGTCCTCCGGTGGATGCGACGAGGGCGTCCACGGTCCCTTCGCCGCCATCGGCCATCGGCGCGAGATGCACGTCCGCATCGGGATAGATGCGGCGCCAGCCCCGTTCCAGGGCGCGCGCCACGGCTATGGCCGGCAGGCATTCCTTGAAAGCGTCCGGGGCGATCACCACGCGCATGTTGACAGTCCTTCCGGGTTTACGGCTCGACCTCCAGGGAGTCCAGCGGGATTTCGCCGAGCCGGTGCTGGAGGCGCACGGCGTGCCGGCCGGGTTCGAGGCCGCTCAGCGCGAAGGCGGGGCCGGGTTCGAGCGTTTCAGGCGCAAGAAAACTGGCCACGCCCCGGTTCTTCCCGTCCACATAGACATCGGCCACGCCGCCCTTCGGGCCTTTCGCCCCCCAGAGGGCAAATCCACTGCCCTCGATGTTCCACTTGGCGGCGATGCCCGGCTTTACGCCGACGACCCCCGTCCCGAAGCGAAACTGGGCGCCGTCGGGCTGCTCCTGCCAGTCCGCCCGGTTCTGCGCGGCATCGAGCAGGCCCTCTGTATACAGCCACGTGATCGGCACCGGCCGCAGTTTGCCCGCCACGGAGAAGCGGCTGACGCGCGCATGGCTGTGCGCTTCGACCCAGAGTCCGGGGGCGCCGGGGCCGGGCGTCAGTGGGCCATTCCAGACGGCTTGCTTGTCTATGCCGACCACGGCCTTGCCGTCCGGGCTCCACGCCACGCTCAACGATTGGGCGGGCGCGGCGAGGGCGCCCGAGGCCAGCACCACGCGCGGCCCCTGCGGCCCGGCGCGATACAGGCGCCACTCGGAGACCGTCAGCTCGAGCCCCTCATGGCGCGTCCGCATGAGCGGGTGCAGGCTTGCGCCCGAAGAGGGCTTGTCCGGGCCAAGCGGCGCTGCATAGTTCCACACGAGCGCCACGGTGCCGCGGCTGGCAAGTTCCACGTCAATCCGCTCGAGCGCGCCGCCCAGTTTCAGGAGGCCGAGACTGGGGCCTTCATGGCCGCTGAGCACGAAGCCCTGTTCGCGATGGGGCGCGTCCCACGGTCGCGTGGCGAGATTGATCGTGCCGTTGCCCTGGCTGTCGCGCGAGGGAAACATGACATGGAACAGGTTGTCTTTGACGAATCCGGAGAAGGTCTGCCCCCAGATGCCGAAGAACTCGTTTTCGAGCGGCTCGGCATGCCACACGGAGCCCGCCTCCGCAAGCTCCCAGGACGCGGGGTCCATCGCGGCCTCGATGGGGCACCGGAACATCGCCTGATAATTCCGGTTCAGCGCCACGGACGTCGCGGGCGCGTACAGGAAACCCTCGTGCGTGAAGGCGGGGAAGAATTCGAGCAGGGGCGGATGAAAACGATCGGCCTCCGGATGCAGCAGCAGCGTCGCGGGACTGTAGGGGCCCTCGGGGCGTTCGGCGGTCATCCCCAGCAGCGCCCAGCCGAAGTGCGGGCCGGAATCCGTAAGCGTGAGGACCAGCCAGTCCTTCTCGCGCCGGATGATGGACGAGGCATACATCCGCTTGTACTTGCCGAGCAGGAGTGGCTGCGTGCGCGTGCTGGCGACGGGCCGCGGCGCCCGGTGGAAAGGGCCTTCAGGACGTTCCGCCCAGGCATAGCCGACGCCGCTGTTCGCGTCCGCGCCGGGATTCGAGGCGTTCTGCCACGTCGTGCTCGCCGTCGCCCAGTCATACGCCATGTGATAGCGGCCGTCCGCATGGATCACCGCCACGTCCGGCCAGTGTGTCGCGGGCGACTGCTCCCCCTCGAACGTGAACGGCTCGTTCGAAAAGACGGGCCCCACCGACTCCCAGTGCGCGCCCTTGTCCTTTGACCGGAACACGCTGCAATAGCTCGGGGCGCCGGGCTGCATGTCGTAGTTTGTGCAGTAATGGCCCACGTAACAGAACCAGTTGCCGCTCGCCGGGTCCGCGAAGAGGAAGCCGTTCACCGGCCACGTATACGGCGGGGTGCCGCGATGCAGCGGATTTCCGGCGGCGTGCTCGAAGGCGTCGAAGGAGGGATCACCCAGGACCGGATGCCGCAGCCACGCATCGCACTGCGCCGCAGCAGCAAAATCGATGGGCTCTCCGCTTTCCCCGATGCCCAGGGATGCGGACGCGATCAGCAATGAAATGAGCATCATGGGGCCTCCCGTTTTCTTCCGCCGATTATAGCCGCATGCCCCGCCGCGGTGTTAGCCTTCCGGCGACGGTTGCGGGTACAATCGCCGGGACAAGAACCGGGGAGGCTCCGGCCCATGTATCGAATCGGCGGCTTGTGTTCGATCTGGCTCACGCTCTGCGCCGCGCTCAGCGCGCAGCCCGAGTACGCGCCGCAACCGGAGAGCACGCTGCCCCGCCTGCTCGATATCGCCTGGAACCGCGGTCCGGACTTGCCGCAGGGATTCCAGGACAGCAACGGCGGGGTGATCAGCGGTCATTTGATCACGACATGCGGATTCTGTGCCGGGCGGGACAACGACAAGAAGCCGGGGAAATACCCGCGCGGTTTTCTGAAGAAGACGTGGGCGCTCGATCTCGCCAACGAGGCGGCGGGCTGGAAAGACCTGCCCGAGTTCCCCGGCGCGGCGCGGCAGGGGCTCGTGGGCGTTCCCGTTCATGACGCGCTCTACTGCTGGGGCGGATTCAGCTACAGCGCGCCGTTCTGCTATGCCGATGGGTTTCGCTTGTCGCGACTTGGCGATGCCTGGACGTGGTCGCCCCTGCCCGAACTGCCCTGGCCGCTGTGCGGGGCGATGTCCTGCGCGATCGGCACGACGATCTACCTCTGCGGCGGGGCGGATTATGACAGCGAGCGCTTCTACACGCGCGTGGACCGGACGGGGGGATGTGCGCGGATGGGTGCGCGGCTGCTGGCCTTCGATACGGCGAATGCGAAGGCCGGATGGCGGCGGTTGCCGGACTGTCCGGGCACGCCCCGCTGGGTGGCCGCGATGGCGGCGGTGCAGGGAAAACTCCATCTCATCGGCGGCGCGACCGGCGACCCGTATTGCACGGTTGTGGACAACTGGGTTTTCGATCCGGCCAAGGCGGCGTGGAAGCGGCTCCGCGACCTGCCTGTCGCCACCGGCAACTTCCCCGCCGGAAGCATTGCCTTCCGCGATCGGTACATCCTCCTGGGCGGCGGGCATCAGTACGGGGCGGTGGCGAATCCCGACGGCAGCACCCGCCCGCCCTACGGAACGGCCGGGCGCTTTCAGGATCGCGGCGACTATCACAACGATGTCTTTGTGTACGACGTCGAGTCGGACCGATTCGGGCGGGCCGATTCGCTCCCGCTCAACAACAACCTCTCCATGATGCTTGTTCACGGAGACACGCTGTACCTGCTCGGCGGCGAAACCGGCGGCGCCCTCGTCGAAGGCGTCTTCTACGGCCATCACCCCGAACTCGTGCTGAAAGGCCATATCACTGTTCCGGCAACGCGCTGAAGGCAGTCTCCCCTTCGCTTTCCGGAGGGCCTGTTCAAGCGTGAGCACGGCCGTCCAACAGCGCCTGGGCGACTCGTGTGCGGGATGATCGGGTCTTGACCCGTGAGGGGCGGAAGGTCATGATGCGGTATCGGAGCGGGGCGCGGAACGCGCCAAGGAGGGACTATGCTTTGGATCCTGATCGCGGGTGTGCTGTGTGCGGGGGCCGGCGAGACCGTGGACCGGCTGGCAACACCCACGCCGGAACAGGCGGCCTGGCAGGACATGGAACTGGAAATGTTCCTGTGCCTCGATCCGTGCACGTGGCAGAACCGGGAGTACGACGACCACTCGACGCCGCTCCCGAAAATCAATCCCGAACGTCTGGACACGGACCAGTGGGCGCGGGTGGCGGCCTCGATGGGCGCAAAGCAGATCCTCTTCGTGGCGAAGCACACGGGGGGCTTCTGCTGGTGGCAGACGGAAACCTCGGCGTACGGCGTGAAGGAGACGCCATGGCGTGGCGGGAAAGGCGACGTGCTGAGCGATCTCTCGGCATCCTGCCGGAAGGCGGGCCTGAAATTGGGCGTGTACCTCTCGCCCAAGGACGATCATCACGGGGCGGATACGGGCGGACGCTGCAAAACCCCGGAAGCGCAGGCAAAGTATGACGCGATCTACCGGCAGCAGTTGACGGAATTGCTCACCCGCTATGGCGAAATCAGCGAGGTCTGGTACGACGGCGGGCTCATGATCGAGGTGGGCGACCTGCTCAAGCAGCACGCGCCCAGGGCCATGATCTTTCAGGGCAAACACGCGACTATCCGCTGGGTGGGGAATGAGGAGGGCTTTGCCCCCTATCCCGCGTGGAACGCCGTCGATGAAACCGCGCGCGTGCGCGGTGCGACGGCCGCCGACAGCACCCCCGACGGCAACGCCTGGCTCCCCATCGAAGTAGACACAGTGAACGTGTCGCCGCATTACTGGTTCTGGAACCAGCACCCGGACCGGAAGCTGCGGCCGCTGGAGGAGTTGATGGATTGCTACTACCGGTCGGTAGGCCACGGGGCCGTGCTCCTGCTCAATCAGTCCCCGGACACGTCGGGACTGATCCCCGAAGCCGATGCGCGCCAGGCCGCCGCCTTTGGCGCGGAGATTCAGCGCCGCTTCGGGAAGAGCCTCGCCGAAACCGCGGGACCGGGCCCGGTGCTGGAGCTGACCCTGCCGCAGGCCGCCCGAATCGGCCAGGTCGTCACGATGGAGGATCTCCGCGGCGGGGAACGGGTGCGCGCCTATGTGATCGAGGGGTGGGTCGCAGGCGAATGGAAGGCGTTATGCCAAGGTTCGGCGATCGGACACAAGAAGATTGACCGCATCGAGCCGATGGACGTGTCCCGCGTTCGTCTGCGCTGTCTCCAGGCGGTGGGCGAGCCCCAAATACGAAGACTGGCCGTTTACGCCGCGCCGTGACCTGCAGGCGCCCCTTCGCGCATCGTGAGGCCCTACTGGATTTTCGGGGCAAGAAACCGGATAATGTTGCGGAGTGTTCCGAAATAGCGGGGATGTCGTCATGCACCGCAAGGAGTTTGGGAAAGGGGAATCCGGAGAAGGGCCGGCCGCGTCCCGGCAGGACCCGGGGTGGTTTGATGCGCTCGCCGAAGCGATGGCCGACTGGTTCTGGGAGCTCGACGCGGAGTGGCGTTGCACATATTGCTCTCCGGGGGTGCGGACCGTCCTGGGCTATGAACCCGAAGAGGTGGTAGGAAAGCATTTCCTTGAATTTGCCGCCCCGGAAGAACTCGATCGACTGCGCGCGACGGTGACCGCCTATTCGGCGCATCCGCAGGCAATCCGCGATGCCGACAACTGGGCGCTGCACAAGGACGGCCGCCGGGTCTGCATGCGCGTGAACGGCGTGCCGGTGCTGGACGCGGAGGGCGCATACCGCGGTTACCGCGGCCTGAACAAGGATGTCACGGCGGAGAAGGAGGCGGAGCGCCAGTTGCGCGCGAGCGAGCAGCGCTTCCATACGCTCGTGGAGAACATTCCCGGGGCGGTATACCGGTCGCAGGTGCATGCGCCCTGGGAAGTCCAGTACTTCAACGAGGGCGTGCTTACACTGACGGGGTATCCTGCGAACGCCTTCCTGTCCGGCACAGTCACCCCCGCGAACATCGTGCATCCGGACGACCTGGCCTACGTCGAGTCCCGGATTGAGACGGCGGTCGCCACAGGGCCGGGCTTCGGGATGGAGTACCGCATTTGCTGCGCGGATGGCCAGGTCAAATGGGTCCATGAGATGGGGCGGGTCATCTGTGACGCGGCGGGGAAAGCCCAGTGGCTGGACGGGGTCATGGTTGACATCACGGAGCGCAAGCGGGCGGAAGCGGAACTTCAGGAGGCGAAGTCCCACTTTCAGGCCCTCTTCGACGATTCGCCCATCAGCCTGTGGCTGGAGGACTTTTCGGGGGTGAAGCAATTCGTGGATCGCCTGAGGGCTTCCGGCGTGGAGGACTTCTGGCAGCACTTCAAGGACCACCCGGACGATCTCCTGGAGTGCGCGCGGCAGGTGAAGGTGCGTGACGTAAACAAGGCCACGCTGCGCCTGTACGGCGCCACGGACCGGGCGCAGTTGCTGCGGAATTTCGAGAAGATTCTGACGCCCGAGGCCTATGCGGTGTTCCTGGATCAGCCGCTGGCCATTGCCGCCGGCCGAACGCATTATGAGAACACCAGCACGAATTTGACGTTATCCGGAGAACTGCGGCACGTCATGCTCTGCTGGGACGTTCCGCAAGGCTACGAGGACACGTACGCGCGCGTCCTGGTATCCATAATCGACATCACGGATCGCGTTCGCACGGAGAAGGCCCTGCTGGAGAGCGAGGATCTCTACTCGTCGCTGGTGGAGCATCTGCCCATCCAGGTGTTCCGGAAGGATCATGAAGGCCGTTTTGTCTTTGCCAACACGGCGTTCTGCAATTCGCTGAAGCGGCAGGCCTTCGAGGTGGTCGGGCGACGCGATGCGGAACTTTTTCCCGAGGCGCTTGCCGAGAAGTACCGCCGGGACGATCTGCTGGTGATGCGCAGCGGGAGCATGCTCCACACGGTGGAAGAGCATGTGAATCCGGAGGGCGGGCAGATGGTGGTGGAGGTGATGAAGTACCCGGTGCGCGGGGACGAAGGCAAGATCACAGGCGTGGAAGGCGTGTTCTGGGATATCACAGAGCGCCGGAAGGCCGATGAGGCGCGGGCCGAGTCCGAGCGGCGTCTTCAGGCGCTGATCGACGCGGCTCCCTTTGGGGCGCATGAATACGAACTGTGTCCGGACGGCCGCCTGCTGTTCAGCGGCGCGAACCGGGCCGCGAGCCGGATTCTGGGAATGGACCACGCCGGATTCATCGGAAAGACGATCGAAGAGGTATTCCCCGGGCTGGCCAACACCCCCATTCCCGAAGCGTACCGCGAGGTGGCCCGGAACGGCACGCCGTACGAGAGCGAACAGACCACCTACAGGCACGGCGAAATCAGCGGGGTCTTCGAGATCTCCGCTCTGCAAACCGGCCCCAACCGCATGGCGGCCTTCTTTCGGGACGTGACGGAGCGCAGACAGGCGGAGGAAGCCTTGAGTGAGAATCGGCGGGTGCTGCAAACGCTGATGAGCAATCTGCCTGGCATGGCCTATCGCTGCCGAAACGATGAACTTTGGACGATGGACTTTGTGAGCGAAGGCTGCCACAGCCTGACGGAGTATCCCCCCGATGACCTGACGGGCAATGCCGCGGTGCATTTCGCGGACTTGATCCGGGACGATCACCGCTCCCGCGTCTGGGAGGCGGTCCAGGCGGCGCTGGCAAAACGGGAGGCCTTTGAATTGACCTACCCGATATGCACCGCCGGCGGACAGGAGAAATGGGTGTGGGAACGCGGGCGGGGCGTATTTGCGGCGGACGGGGCGCTCACCTGTCTGGAAGGCTTCATCACGGACATCACCGAGCGGTACCGGGCCGAAGAAGCGCGGCGCCGCCTGGAGGAGCAGGTGCAGCACGCGCAGAAGCTTGAGAGCCTCGGCGTGCTTGCCGGCGGCATCGCCCACGACTTCAACAACCTGTTGATGGCCATTCTGGGCAACCTTGATCTGTCGCTGGCCGATCTCTCGCCGGCCTCGCCCGTGCGGGACAACCTGATGGAAGCGGAGAAGGCGTGCCATCGCGCGGCGGACCTGTGCCGGCAAATGCTCGCGTATTCAGGCAAGGGGCGCTTTGAACTGAAGCGGCTCAACCTCTCCGAGGTGGTCGAGGAAATGGGCCACATGCTCGAGGTGTCGATCTCGAAGAAGGCGGCACTGCGCTACAACTTCGCGCCGGCGCTGCCCGCGATTGAGGTGGATCCCACGCAGATGCGGCAGATCATGATGAACCTCATCACCAACGCGTCGGAGGCAATCGGTGGTCAGAACGGCGTTATCTCGATCAGCACCGGCGTAATGCACTGTGATCGCGGTTATTTTCTCGAGACGTATCTGGGCGAGGAACTGCCCGAGGGCCGCTACGTCTTCCTGGAGGTTTCCGACACGGGCTGCGGCATGGATCGGGAAACCATCACGCGCATCTTCGATCCCTTCTTCACCACGAAGTTCACGGGGCGCGGCCTTGGCCTGGCCGCCGTGCTCGGCATCGTGCGCGGCCACCGGGGAACAATCAAGATCTACAGCGAGCCGAACAAGGGCACGACATTCAAAGTCCTGTTCCCCGCCGTCGAGGATGCGGCGGAATCCCTGGCGCGGCGCGACTCCGTGCCGCAACTGTGGCGCGGCGAGGGTGCCGTCTTGCTGGTTGATGATGAGGAAAACGTGCGGGATGTGGGGAGGCGCATGCTCGAACGGATTGGGTTTGAGGTACTCACGGCGGTCGACGGTCGCGAAGCGCTCGAGGCCTTCACGCGCCACCGCGCGGATATCCGCTGCGTTGTCCTGGATTTCACGATGCCGCACATGGACGGAGACGAGTGTTTCCGCGAACTCCGCCGGCTGGACATCGCGGTGCCCGTGCTCCTTTCCAGCGGCTACAGCGAGCAGGAGGTGGTGCAGCGTTTCGCGGGCAAGGGCCTGTCGGGCTTCATCCAGAAGCCGTACCGGCTTGAGAACTTGCGCAACCTGCTGCAGCAGACGCTGGAGCCTGCAGGCCCCACGGCCATGCCAGAGTAGCGGCGCGGCAACGCCTGCTTGAAGCGCCTCTGCCGGTCCATGCATCATCTCAGCGCGGTGGCAACGGACACAAGGAGAACAGGCATGCTTCGACGCACGCGGTTGATGTTCATCGGGAGCGCGGTCCTGGTGCTGGCCCTGGCAGGCGCATGGTGGTTCACAGGCAAAGCCAAAGCCGACACGATCATGGTTCCCATGCGCGACGGCGTCAAGCTTGCCACGGATGTGCATCGGCCCGGCCATGGCGGCCCGGCGTTCCCGGCCGTGGTCGTGCGCACGGTGTACGGGCGCGGCGGCGGGGGACTCGCCAAGGCGTTTACGGACCGCGGTTATGTGGCCGTCTTCCAGGACACGCGCGGCCGGGGCGGCAGTGAAGGCAAAGAACTGGTCTTCATGGACGACGGCTGGGGCGAACGGCAGGACGGCGCCGACACGGTCGCGTGGGTGAAGCAGCAGCCGTGGTGCAATGGAACGATCGGAACCTGGGGCATGTCGGCGCTGGGGATCACGCAGGTGCTGATGGCGGGCGCCACGCACGACGTGAAGTGCCAGGCCATCGGCGTGGCCGGTTCGAATTTCTACGGCCAGCTCACGTATCAGGGGGGCGTGTTCCGCAAGTCCTTGTGCGAGGGCTGGCTCGCGGCGCAGAAGATCCCTTACATGGTGGACATCTGGCATGGCCACCCCGCGTACGATGCGTACTGGAAGCAGTGCAATGCGGAGGAGCGCGCGCCGGAGATGACTGCGCCGGCCCTGCACGTCGGCGGCTGGTGGGACATCTTCTGCCAGGGCACAATCAACAATTTCACGTCGCGGCAGCACCGCGGCGGCCAAGGCGCGAAGGGCAATCAAAAGCTGATCATGGGCGCATGGCTGCACGGACCGCAGCCCAAGCCCGGCGACCTCGTGCTGCGGGACAACTTCAACTTCGACTTCGGCGCGTATGAGCGGCGTTTCACGGACTTCTGGCTCAAGGGCGATCAGAACGGCGTCATGAACGAGCCGGCGGTCAATTACTACACACTGGGCGATGTTTTCGATCCGAAGGCTCCCGGCAACGAATGGCGCACGGCCAACGACTGGCCGCCGTTCCCAACGGTGGACACCGCGTACTTCCTCCACGGCGACAAGTCGCTTTCGACGAGCCCATCCGCCGATGCCGCCACGCTTGGCTTCGCCTACGACCCGGCCAATCCCTGCCCCACAAAGGGCGGCGCGGAACTGCTGTTGCCGGCCGGGCCCTTCGATCAGAAGGAACTCGGAACACGGCCCGATGTCCTCGTGTTCGCCACCGCGCCGCTCGAGCAGCCGGTGGAAATCACCGGAAACGTCCACGCGCGCCTCTTCGTCAGCACGGATGCGCCGGACACGGATTTCACGGCGAAGTTCGTGGACGTGTATCCCGATGGCCGCGAATTCCTGATGCTCGACGGCATCCGCCGCCTGAAGTTCCGCAACGGGTACGAGAAGGCGGAGCCTTTGCCGGCGGGAAGCATCGGGGAGCTCGACATCGATCTCTGGACGATTAGCGTGATCGTGAATGCCGGCCACCGGATCGGCGTGCACATCTCCAGCAGCAATTATCCCCGCTTTGAGAAGAATCCGAATACCGGCGAGGATTTTCCGGGCAGCGAAATGCGCGTCGCCCACAACGTCGTTCACATGGACAAGGAGCACCCGAGCGCGCTCGTGCTGCCCGTGCGCACGCCGTAACGCAATGCCCGCGCGCCGCCGTTCCCCGGGTGCCTGATTTCCGGAGGCTCAGAGCGGCGCCCTGCCGTGTGCAGGCGCCGGGAGCGTCCGGGGCTTACGCCATGATTCAGCCGGAAACCGCGGTGAGAAGGCCTTTGACGTGGGCAACATCGCGTTCGAGGATCTTGACGCGCGCGTCGCCCTCGGGATACTTGCCCAGCGATTCGTCCTCGATGCAGATATCGCCCGCGTAGCCCGCCGCATGCAGCAGCCCCAGCACCCGCGCGTGGTCCACGTCGCCTTCATCGAGCGGCGACACGTACGTCCCGTACTCCCAGCCGGCCTCCCGCGTGCGCTCGCGCATCTCGGCGGGATAGTGGATGTTCTTGAGGTGGGTGTGCTTGGCATAGGGCGCGAGCACGGCGAGAATGCCGTAGACTTCGGACAACGGGTAGCCGCGCCAGTAGAAGTTCCCCGTGTCCATCGTCAGGCCGAGCCGCTTCGAGCCGACGCGCTGAAAGACGTTGAGCAGAAACGCGAGGTTGTTGCCCTGGAATCCGTGGTTCTCGATGCCCATCGCCACGGAGAGCCCGGCGGTGCGCCGGAGCGTTTCGCCCAGCCCGTCGGCGAAGAGTGTCACGCGCGCGCCGAAATCGAGGTCCATTTCGCGGGCCATGGCGGAATCGATGCGGAGGTTGTCCATGCCGAGGATGGCGGCCAGCTCCATGGCCCGTGTCACCCACGCGACATTGTCCTCGAAGCTGCCCGCACTGAAGTCGCAGGCCGTCAGAAAGCTCACGGGCTGAATATCGAGGCTGTCGAGGTGCTTGCGGTAGGCCAGGGCGTCTTCGTCGCTGCGCAGTGCCACTTTCTCTGTGGAGTCCATCGAAAGCACTTCGAACGAACGCGTGAGTTCGATTTCGACCGCGTCGACATTCAGGTGCCGCAGTCCGGCGCACGGCGTGGGAAACGTGTCAGTCAACATGCAGTCGCGGATGGAACAGAACATGATTGCAGCTCCTGTGTTCTTATTGAATCACACGCGTTGACGGTTGCGGCCGGGATCCTAGGCCGTGCCGCGCATCGCCAGCACGACATATTCTTCCGTCAGAAACGAGCGGTACTCTTCATCGTCAAGCGGGCCGATGGTCGTCCGGCCCAGCCGCAGGCACCGCGCCGCATCGAGCGGATATTGGCCGGGATCCTCGGCGCGCAGCGCCGCGAATCCCCGCGGGTCGAAACCCGCGCCGCGCAGGAGCCGCACGATTTCGGGCGCGGTGAAGAAGCGCAGGTGGCGTCGCGCGAGGATTCCCCGCTCTTCATACGTCCATCGCCCCTCAGCCAGCATGGCCACGGATTTGTGATGCCGCAAATTGGGGAAGGAGGCCACGAAGAGCCCATCCGCCGAAAGCACCCGTGCGAGGCGCTGCAGCACTGGCGCCGGATCACGCCATTGCGCCAGCAGGTCGTCGCAGACCACGCATTCGAAGTGGCCGTCGGCAATGGGCAAATCCGCATCGAGCGCATTGGCCGGCAGCATTCGATCCACGACTTGGGCAGCCTGGGCGGCCAGATCCGCTTCCGGCTCGAAACCCGTGATCTCGGGCGCACTCCGGGCCTTGAGCAGGCGCGCGCGCGCGCCGTCGCCGCAACTGCAGTCCAGAACCCTCCGCGCCGACACGGGCACATAGGCCAGCAGCGCCGCGGGATCTCTCGGTTCCATGGCATTCATGGCGCCAATCATAGCAGAATCCCGACTGCACAGCGCGGTTGACCCTTCCCGCGTCAACTTGCTAGGATGGGGCGTACGTTCGATCGTCGTCAACCGGGGATGGCACGGGAAGAACGCCTGACATAAGATTAGTGACAAAGAACGGGTGAATCGCCTGTGGACAAGACGGCGGAGAAAAGTCCCGAACGTTCCAAGGAGTTCGAGGAGTTGGTGTTGGAGCATCTCGATATGCTCCATGCGGTCGCACTGCGCCTGACCCGGAACAAGGCCGATGCGGAAGATCTCACTCAGAACACGCTTGTGAAGGCGCTTCGCTTCCACGACAAGTTCAAGGAGGGCACGTACATCAAGGCGTGGCTCCTCACGATTCTGCGCAATACCTTCATCAACGAGTATCGCCGGAAATCGCGGCGGCCCCCGGTGGTCGAGCTGTCCGGCACGGAATCCTCCGAAGAAAAGAGCCCCGATCCCGAGGTCCGGATCGACATGACCCACGGCACCCGGGAAGACCTCATGGAACTCCTGGACGACCGCGTGAAGAAGGCCATCGAATCCCTCCCCGAAGACTTCCGCGGCGCCGTCATCATGGCCGACCTCGAAGACATGTCCTACAAGGAAATCGCCGAACGCATGGCCTGCCCGCTCGGCACTGTCATGTCCCGCCTCTACCGCGGCCGCAAGCTCCTCCGCGACATCCTCCAGGAATACGCCGAGGAACGCCGCGTCGTCTCCCACACACAGTAGGAAGTCCCCAACGCCACTTCGCGGCTGAATACTTCAAGTACTGGGTCCGTTTTCTTCCCTGTCTTTCCCATTTCGGTCATCGCGCCCACGCCCCTTCAGAGACCGCACAGGCCACCTCCCATGAGAACCTGAACTTGACCACACAAATAATCCACTGTTGACAACAGTGACGATGCGGGATAAGATGGCGCCGTGGAATGAACGTTCTTCGGGGGAGCGCCCATGCGGAAGACGACGAGAAACGGGTTTCTGGCGCGCGTTCGGTGTGCCTGCATTGTCATACTTCTGCTGACGGTACCTGCTGCACACATTGCGGCCCTTGGGCCGGGCGGGGACCCGAAGGACGTGCCACCCGAACTCGCCACGGACGGCGAAGGCCATTGGCTCGCCGCGTGGCCGATCGGGTATGAAGACTGCCTGGTCACGGCCTATTCCGGGGACAATGGGGCGACGTGGGGGGAATCAACGACCGTCAAGTGTCCGCGTAGCGTCTCATGGGTGCAGTTGTTCGACCGGAATGGCGGCGGCGGGTGGTGGGTCAACGCTTCCGCGCTGGCCAGCCTGAGTCCCGAGGGCAAGACCATGAGTGACATACGCTCGTGGGGGCCGGAGGGCTCCGATCACCGCTACGCCACGGACGGAATGGGCCGATGGGTGGTGGCCTATGTGGAGAGCCATTACGGCTGCGGAGTCGAACTGCTTTGGGTGGCCTCGTCCTCGGACCGGGGCGCAACGTGGAATGCGAAGACCTGCCTGAGCGACCTGCTGCCGATGTCCAAAGACGGGAAATCCCGCTTGGGCGCATTGGAACACCGCGAGGTGCATGTGGCTTGGGACAACGGCGCATGGATGGTGGTATGGGTCGGGAAGGATGAAATGGAAGAGCACCTATGGAGTTCGCGCTCTTTCGACGATGGAAACACTTGGAGCGCGCCCAAGGCAATAACCGGCAAGAATCGCCTGGACTGGATGGAATTGCGCGACCCTGTCTTATGCCCGTCCAGCAACGGAACATCGCTGCTGGCCTGGTGGACGACTCATGATGTGGGCGATGGACCGCCCCCTGAACGCGAGATTCTTCTGTGCCGAACGGGGGACAAGGGGAAGACCTGGGGCGAACCGGTACAATTGAATTCGGCCGCCATGGGCAATGGAAATGAAGCGCAGGCGCCACGGCTGGCAAGCAATGGCCATGGGCACTGGGTCGCCGTGTGGGAGTCGCGTCTGAAGGTGGGCGAAGACTTCGCGACCGATACCGACATCGTCTCCTCGTACTCGGACGACGATGGAAAGACCTGGAGCGTGCCCGCGCCTGTCAGCCCCTACGCCGGCCGGAATCTGGGCGATGACCACAAGCCCTGCGTCAAGTTCGCCGGCGGCAACCGATGGCTGACCGCGTGGTCTTCGAAGGATTCGCTGGGCAAAACCAAAGGGCGGGATCCGGAACCGGTGCTGGCCGTGTCAACCGATGACGGGAAGACCTGGGGAGCGCCCGCCCTCCTTAAGACGCAAGGACCCCAGAATCAGCATGAGAAACGCTACTTATGGAACAACGTACAACCCAGCATCGCGAGTGATGGGAACGGCCACTGGATTGCGGCCTGGTCTTCCGAAGACGACCTCGACGAGACCATCGGCAACGACCCGGACATTCTGTACGCGCGGTCCGATGACCATGGGAGCACTTGGAGCCTTCCCAAGCCCGTGGACAGCCAGGCTGTTTCAGATGTGTTCCGCGACTACGACCCGGCCGTCTGCTACGATGGCGCCGGAGCCTGGATCGTGACTTGGAAGACTTATTCGCCCTTCAAGGCGAGTATTCATTGGACGAAATCCACGGACTCCGGAAATACGTGGTCGCCAACGCAACGAGTTCCTGAACCAGAGGATGGTCACCTAGACAGCTATGAAGGGTTCTCTCTTGCAGGCGGAACAAACGGCCGTTGGCTGCTGCTTTGCGAAGATGGAAAGCGGATTGGCGGCAGCGGGCGTATTCTGATATCGCAGTTGGAGAAGGACGCCGAACAGTGGAGCGCGCCCAAGGACTTTTCGCCGCCAATTTCAAAGGATCAGTGGCCGCGTGAACACCACGCCAGCCCCAGCCTAGCAACAGATGGCAAAGGTGTCTGGGTCGCTACGTGGAACGGGTCATACCGAGAAAAGGCGAAGCAGGATCTCCGTTCCGGCACCTTCATCCGGCGCTCCACGAATGACGGCGCTTCCTGGACTTCGGCCGCACCTCTCTGCGAATTCCTTTTTTCCAGTGACAACAATGGCGCCCGGGGTTATGTCGCGGCCAGCACGGACAAACAGGGCCATTGGATGACGACGGGCTGGGCAGACCTTGAAGAGGTGCGGACCTACCAGCCCGTGCCCATTTGCATGCATTCCCTCGATGCGGGCGCCACGTGGAGCCCGGCAGTGCGCATTCAAACACAAGGACAACAGAGAAGCGAATACACCACACAACCGTCGCTGGCCACGGATGGGAAGGGTCACTGGGTAGCCGTGTGGCTACAAGGCACGTGCAAGTATGTCGTAGCCCGATCAATGGATGGAGGGCAGACGTGGACCGTACAGAATTTTGCCACGTCTTCGATTGCTCCTGTCAGCAATTCCTTCAGCCCGCCCAATCTTGCCACAGACAGCAAAGGGCATTGGGTCATGGTGGGAGCTACCGGCTCGGACAAATGGTTTCAGGGACCACAGGAAATCTTTAGCATCTCTTCCCATGACAACGGCGAAACCTGGACAGAACCCCTGCGATTTCCCATGGCGCCGCCGCGCTGAGCGGAATGCCTTTGCGCATCCTGGGGGTGCGTCATTTCATTGAGTTCATGTCTTGAGGCGCGATTCCGCCAACGCTTCCTCCGCCGAAGATTGCTTCGGCCGCTCTCCGAGGTTCATGGCACGCCGAGGAGCACGCTCACGTCGTTCGTGTCGCGGTTGGGCATGATCACGTCGGGGTGGCTGTCCTTGTTGATGTCCGCCACGACGCCGCCGATGGGTTGGGAGCCGCCGGGAAAGCTCATGGGGGACTGAAACCTGCCTTCGCCACGGTTGATGAGCACCGAGACGAGGTTGACGTCGTTCGTGGTGATGATGTCCGGGAGCAGGTCGTCGTTGAGGTCGCCGAGGGCCACGGAGTTGGGGCTTTCGTCCATCCGCAACCGGGTGCCGCGCAGGAACGCGCCGCCGGCCCGTCCGAGCAGGAGATACACGCTGTCGTCCACCGTGTGCACGGTCACGGCGTCGGCCATGCCGTCGCCGTTGAGGTCGCCCAGGGCGAGGCCGCGCGGCTGGGGCCCGGTTTCGTAGCGTTGAATCGATTCGATGTCGAAGGTCCCGTTGCCGTTGCCGAACATGCGCACGAGCCGCGGCTGGGCCTCGTCGGTCGGCGTGTCGGGATCGTTGGTGCTGGCAAAGACGAGGTCGCGCTTGCCGTCGGCATTGATGTCGAGCAGATGCGCATCCAGCGGGAAGTTGCCCACGGCGGTCTCCGTGGCCCCGCCGAAATTGCCGTTGCCGAGACCGAGCAGCACGCCGATGGAATCGGTCTTGGAATTGCCGGTGAGGATGTCGTTGATGCCGTCGCCGTCCAGGTCGGCCAGCGCGACCGAGCGGGGTTCGGAGGAAAACGGCGTTGTGGGAGCGCGCACCGTGAAGAAGCGCTCGTCCTGGAAGGTGCCGTCGCCTTCGCCGAGAAAGACGGACACGCGGCTCTGGAAGAGGTTGGTGACGACGAGGTCGGGATATTGATCGGCGTTGACCTTGCCCACGGCGAGCGCGCGCGGCAAGTCGGAGACGCGGACCACGGTCTGCGGCTCAAAGGTGCTGTCGCCCCGCCCCAGCAGGATCGAGACATCGCGCGATTCCTGGTTCAGCACGACGAGATCCGGGTTGTTGTCGCGATCCAGGTCCGCGACCTCGACCACGCGGGGATTGCCGCCGGCGGCGAAGCGCTCCTCGCACTCGAAGCCGCCGCCGGCCCGGCCGAAGTTCACCGCCACCTGATTGACCGGGTAGTCCGCCGTGACGATGTCGAGGCGGGTGTCGGAGTTCATCTGGGCCGCGGCCAGATCAAAGGAGCCGATGCCCACGCCAAAGAGGCGCGGCAAGGCGAAGTTGCCGGTGCCGTCCCCGGCCAGGACCGCCATCAGGCCCATGGCCACGGGCCCGTCTCCCGTCGAGAAAAGCACGGTCGCGAGGTCCGTGTGATTGTCGTTATTGAAATCGGCCAGGACGAAGCGGGTGGGCACGTAATCCTCGAAGGCCAGCCGGACTTCCGGCGCGAAGGTACCCCCGCCCTGGTTCATCAGCACCGAGATGTCCCCGGAGCCGGTGTTCGTGGTGATCAGGTCAAGCCAGTGATCCCCGTTGAGATCCGCCGCGCCCGGCATGCGCGGATTCGTGCCCGCGCTCAGATTCACCACGGCGGCAAAGGCGCCGCCCCCCTGATTGAACAACACGGAGAGGTTGTTGCTGTCGCGGTTCGCCGTCACGATATCCGGGCGCGTGTCATTGTTGAGATCGGCCAGGATCACCCAGCGCGGGCGCACGCCGACGGCGAGGCTCGCAGGCGCCGCGAACGTTCCGCCGCCCGCGCCCAGCAGAACGGAAACCGTGTTGGTGCCGTTGTCCGCCGATACGAGATCCACCTTGCCGTCCGCGTCGAGATCCCCCGCCACGACGCACAACGGCAGCGTGTTTGCCGCCAGCGCCAGGCGCGTTTCGGCCGCGAACGTGCCGTCGCCCGCGCCCAGCAGCAGGGAAAGATCATTCGAGACGTTGTTCGCGCTGATCAGATCCGGCGCGCTGTCGCCATTCACGTCGGCGGCGGCCAGGGCGCTCGGCGCGGTGCCCACGGGATAGTCCACATGCATGACGTAGCCGCCGGCCGGCTTGGCCAGGAGCACGGACACCGTATTCGCCGCCTGATTGGCCGTGGCGATGTCCTTGCGCCCGTCGCCGTTGAACTCCGCGAGCGCGAGCGCGAAGGGCTGTGCGCCCGTGGGATACTTCAGCGACGCCTGGAGCAGCCGGGTCGCGGCATTGGGGTTGTCGGACGGGGTTTCTTCGAGGGGGCAGGCCGGCAGCAGGCACAACAGCACGCCCGCCAGCACACAGACGGCAGGCAGACAAGAGGCGCGGTAATTCACGGGCTTCTCCTTAGCTCTCATCAACAGCGGTGCGCTTCGCGCGCGATAATCTCATCCTGGATCTCGCGGCCCAGGTTCACAAAGTATGCATTATAGCCCGTCACGCGCACCAGCAGGTTGCGGAATGCATCGGGGTGCTGCTGGGCCTGGCGCAGGGTTTCCGCATCGATGAGGTTGACTTGCAGGGCGGTCCCCCCATGCTGCCCGTAACCGCGCAGGAATCCGGCCAGCTTGCGCCGGTGCTCCTCATCACGGACAAAGGACGGCGACAGCGAAAGGGTGTGCGAGGCGCCGTTGGGCACCACGTCGAGTTCCAGATTGCCCACGGAGCGCGCCGCGGCGGTCGGCCCTTCGCGGTCCATGCCCGTCACGGCCGCCACGCCGTTGGAGAGGAACGTGCCGCGCTTGCGGCCGTCCGGAGTCGCGGAAACCAGCGGCGCATAGGCCACGCCGTAATTCCAGGAGAGATAGCCCGCGCGATAGCGCTTGCCGGTCGCCGGCGTCTCGCATCGGAAGGCCTCCTCCGCCCACCAGTGCGTGAGATCGCGGGCCATGCGGTCCGCCTCCGCATCGTCGTTGCCGTACTTCGGCGCCTTGTTCATGAGGGTTTGGCGCAGCAGTTCATCCTCGGCGAAGTTCCGCGTGATCGCGGTGATCAGCGTGTCCATCGCCACGCGCCGCTCGCCGAAGACGAGGTGCTTCACGGCCAGCAGCGAGTCCGCGGCGGTGGCAAGGGCGATGCCCTCGACCGTGACGAAATTGTGGCGCGCGCCGCCCTGCGTGATGTCCCTGCCGTGCTCGATGCACCCGCCGACGAGACAGGAGAGATACGGCGTCGGCTCATAGCGCGCGCGGATGGCGTCGGCCGTGTTGTTCAAGTCGATCAATCGATGCAGGCACGCCGAAAGCTGGACGCGGAACGCCCGTTCAAAGGCATCCCATGACGTCATCGCACGCGGGTCGGGCGTGCGTGGTCCCGCCTGCACCCCGGAGGCGAGATCGCGGCCCTGGAACAACGTCAGTTCGACCGGCTTGGCGAGATTGAGGTTGACATCAACCGTGCCGGAGCGGTCATCGCCCTGCCGCGTGTTTTCGAGGCATCCGACGGGCGCGTAATCCCAGAGGTCGTTCTCGGGCAAACCCTGCCAGCGCAGGCCGCGCATCGAACTCTCGTCGAAGTTGATGAGAAAGGGCGCGCCCTGCGCCTTGCCCAGCAACTGGCAGATGCGCGTCAAGAGGCGTTCGGGCGATTGCGCGTGCAGCCGCACGTTGGGCTTGGGCTCGAGCAGGTTCATCTCCTCGATCACGTCGAGGCAGAGATACGTCAGTTCATTGCTCAGGTCTTCGCCGCCGGGGCCGCAGCCCGACAGCGTAATCAACTGGCCGAACGACGAATTGATGCCCTGATTCCGTCCGACGCGCCCCTGATAGTCGTAGGCGTAGTTCGGCTTGATCCAGAAGCAACGGAGCAGGTCGCGCGCGAACGCGGGGTTGATTCGCTGCTCCGCGAGGTCGCGTTCGAGATATGGCCAGAGATATTGATCGAAGCGGCCGAACGAGACGCCCGCGCCGGGATACGATTCAGAAACCATGACGAGCATGTGCGTGAACCACAGGGACTGCAGCGCCTCGTGAAAGCTCTCCGCCGGCGCCCAGGGGACTTTGCGGCAGATGCGCGCGATCTCGCGGAGTTCTTCGGCGCGGCCGGGCGCGGCCTCCACGGCCTGTTGTTCCGCTGCTTCGGCGTAACGCGCGGCAAAGGCGCGGGCAGCCTCGCAACACGTCAGGAAGGCTTCGAGCGCGGCGCGCGTTTCCCCGCGGGCTTTGCGCGTCAGGGCCGTCCGGATTTCTTCGGCGATTCCCTGAAACCCCACGCGCAGCACTTTCGGATAGTCCGGAATGAGATGGCCGGGCACCGCGCCGCAGTTTCCGATGCCGAGATTCGAAACCTCCCCCACGGCGCGGCGAAACGCATCGGCCGTCCTGGCGCGGCGTTTTGCATCGCGTTGCCCAAGGCACAGCGAAAGCGCCACGTTGAACTGTCCGCCCACGATCAATTCGCCTTCGAGGATGTCTATCGGCAGATGTTTTCGGAGAATCTCGGAGAAGAACAGGGCGACTCGCATCATCAGGGGTTCTTCCCAGAAATCCCGGGGCATGGGCACCACGCGGGCCGCCGCGGCCAGCGAGTCTTCAAACGCGCGGAGGAAGGGCATGACCTCGGGAACGTTCGTCCAGCGTCCGAACGAGTACACGGCATCCCATGGCGTGCCGGTGCTGAAGGGGAGGACTTCGTTGCGGAAGCGGCGCGTATCGAAAGAGAAATACTCGTCACGGAGCCGTTTCACCCGTTCCGGCAGCGCGTCCGAAGCATGCCACAGCGCGGCAGATGCAGCGGGTTGTGAGGCGGCCGGCATGATGTTGCGCTCCCAAGGGTGCGTCCCTGCCTTAATCATACCAGATGGGCGCAAAGCGCGCGCGATCGCGCACGGCGGCCGCCTTCCCGGCCCATGCCCTGCCCTGAAGTCCCCCCGGGGGGTGCAGGCGCTTCTCCGGATGCCGGCCTTGGCGCCCGCCGGCCGCGTGTTTGCGTATGCGCATGCGTTTGGGGTAAAAGGCTGGGAAAGGGGTGGAAACATTTCCTGCCGGACGCGGTGTTGTATGTAGTCGTGGCCGCGGGGATCAGCGGCATCGCGCCGGCGTTGCCGCACAGGGGGTCCGGCAAACGGCGAACAAGAAAACGGAGCGCAGTGCGAAGACATGGCAGTACGTGCAATCACTTTTGATTTTTGGGGGACCCTCTTTCGCGACGCCGGTTCCGAGGAACGCCAGCGAATCCGGCTCGATGCCTTCGTCAAGACCACCGGCGTGGATGCCGACGTGGTCACCGCCGCCATGCAGGCCACCTTCCAGGAATTCCAGCGCAGCCACATCGAGGATCAACGCACGCTCACGCCGAAGGATGCGGTGCGCCTCACGTGCGAGAACATCGGGGTGTCCATCAATCCGCGCGCCGCAAAGCGGGTCGCGGACGCGTTTGCCACGGCCATCCTGAAGTATCCGCCGGTGCCCATTGACGATGCGCTTGAAGCGGTGCGCGTGGCGGCGCGCCACCTGCCGATCGGCCTCATCTCGGACACCGGCGTCAGCCCGGGATCGTCCTTGCGCCAGCTCATGAGCATCGAGGGCTTCTCCGGCTATTTCACCGCATTCACTTTCTCGGACGAGGTGGGCGTGGCCAAGCCGCAGGCCCCCATGTTCGAACGCACGGCGCGCATACTCAATGTCGCCCCCAATGAGCTGCTCCACATCGGCGATCTCCAACCCACGGACATCCTCGGCGCACAACGGCTCGGCGGCAAGGCCGCGCTGTTTGCCGGCGTGAACGCCAGGTTCGTCGGGAACACGACCGCCGAATACACCTTCACGCACTGGCGTGAATTCATCAAGTTCCTTCCCAACTTGCGCTGATCTTCGGCCTGGCCGCACCAAAAAGTTGCGCGGACGATCATAACGGCGATGCGCTGAAAAGGGCGCGGGCCTCGCATTGCACTCACAGCACACTGGACGTGCTGTAGTTGCGCAGGGGTCGATCATCACGAAAACCGGGATGTTTCTGCGCTTCATAACTGATGATCCCTCAATACGTTATGACGATCTGCGCCGGGAGGCGTGCCGGCTTCGGCACGGATCGACCTGTAAAAACAGGGGCTTTCGAAGCGGTGAATGATTTTCCCCTTGAAAATTGGGCTTGACAAAAGCGCCGTTACTCGTTATGCAATGCGTCGCTATGGCCGGAGCAATGGCGACGGCCGCGAGAATGTGGGCGGTTCCGCGCGGTTCGACGCGTTGCCTGTCGCAATGTGTCGCTTGGGGCGGAGGCGCTCTGGATGGGGAAATCGAACAACAACGGAGGAAGTAGACCATGGCCATCAAGAAAGCCAAAGCGGGGGACAAGGCCCTGACCAAAGGGAAGATTCTGGAAGTGCTCGCCGCGGAAACCGGACTGACGAAGAAAGACGTGGGCAAAGTGCTCGCCACGCTGGTTGAGCTCTCCTATGCGCAAGCCGCCGCCGGCTTCACGCTTCCGGGCCTGGGCAAGCTGGTCGTCATCAACCGCAAGAAGCGCATGGGCCGCAATCCGGCCACCGGCGCGCAGATTGTCATTCCGGCGAAGAAGGTGCTCAAGTTCCGCGTCGCCAAGCAGGCGAAGGACGCGATCGTCGGCCCCGTCAAGAAGTAACTATCATCCCATCGCATTTCCCATGGCCCGGCGCGGCGTGATGCTGTCCCGGGCCATGCTATTCATGCCGGTTTGCACGGCTGCGGGCGTCTTGGCCGGATTGACCCGGGCCGGAGCGTTGGCTAAAATCACGGCGGGAAACGCAAGGGCGTTTCCAAACCTGTGGTTGGGGTTACAAGAAGGAGCACATGACCATGACACTGTGGGATGAACTGTGGGCGCTGGTGGACAACCTCCTGTATTACGCCGTCTATTACCTCTTCTTCGGGTGGCTGTGGGGCTATAACCCCTTCTAGACCGGCCTCTCGAGACGGCAGTGTGTGACAACGCCGCTCGCAGCCTCCCCCAGGGGAGCCGTCGGGCGGCGTTGCGATTTTTCTTCGCTCCAATGCGTCGTGACACAGCCGGTGCGGAAGGCGCCGGAGAAGGGAATAGCGGACGTGCGGGTGCTGATCATCGGGGGAACACGCTTCCTGGGTGCGGCGATTGCCCGGGAGTTGCTGCGGCAGGGACATCGCGTGACGTTGCTGCATCGGGGAAGCACGCCCGGCGACCTGCCGGCCGCGGCGGTACACGTCCTGGGGGATGCGCGGAATGCGGCATGCGTCGAGGCCACCCTCCGCGAGGGCCGCTTTGACGCGGTCGTGGACACGATCCTTCAGGCGCAGGACTTGGCCTGGCAGCTTCCGTTGTTTCACCGGCACGCGGGCCAGCTCGTGCACTGCGCTTCGACGGGCGTGTATGCCCCGGCGGCGCAACTGCCGTCGCGCGAAACCGACCCCACGCCGTGCCCGCCGGAATTGGGCGGCTTCGATGCGAAACTGGCGCAGGATCTGGCCGTGGTCGCATTTCACGAACGCACGGGGTTTCGCACGTGCAGTCTGCGGGTGAGCAATGTGATCGGCGCGGGCGATGTGCCGCTCGACCTCTGGGGCGCGCGCGAACCCGCCTGCTTCCAGCGGCTGGCGGATCACCGGCCCGTCTGGATTCCAAACGACGGGCGCGCACTCGTGCAGCCGGTGCACGTGGATGACCTCGCGCGCGGTTTCCTGGCGGCCCTCGAATCCCCCCGGGCCGCGGGACAAATCTACAACCTGTCTTCGGAGCGCGCCGTCACGCTGACGGAATATGCACGGCTGGCCGCCGGAGTGCTCGGTTCGCAGTCGGCCTTCGAGCATGTGCCCATGGAGAAGATCCTGGCCACGGGAAAGGCGAACGAGGCGGGCCTGCGTTTCCTCTGCGAGCACATGTGCATTGACAGCGGGAAGGCCCGGCGGGAGTTGGGGTATTGCCCGCGGGTCAGCTTGCAGGACGCGCTGCGCGAATCGTTGCACTGGATGCAGCAACGGGGACTGCTTCGCGCGGCGTCGCAGCCCGGACGCTGAACGGCGCGCGGCGTCGCAGGGTTACTTGAGGATCTTCCGGCCTTCCGAGGACTTGATGCCCGAGATGATGCGCTCGAAGCCTTCTTCGTTGGCGCAGGCGGAAATCGCCTCCTCCTTTGTCACGAGTCCCTTCTGGAAGAGTTCCACGGAGTACTGGTCGAAGCTGCGCATGTCGCCGTCGACTTCGATGATTCCGTGGAGCTTGTCCAGGTCGCCTTCGAGAATGGCGTCGCGCACAATCGGCCGCCCGCCCAGGAAGATCTCGACGCAGGGAATGCGGCCGCCGCCGATGCGCTTGAGCAGGCGCTGACAAACCACGCCCTGGAGCGTGAAGGCGATTTCCTGCCGGATGAGATCGCGTTCGGCCTGCGGAAAGTAGCTGACCATGCGGTTGATCGTGTCCACCGCCGTGGTGGTATGCAGCGTGCTGAACACGAGATGGCCGGTTTCCGCGGCGCTGAGGCCGGCGCGGATCGTGTCCATGTCGCGCATTTCACCCACGAGAATCACATCAGGGTCTTCACGCAAGCTGCCGCGCAGCGCGTTCCCGAAAGAGAGCGTGTCCCGGCCCACCTGCCGTTGCGAGATAATGCTGAGCTTGTCCGTGTATACGTATTCGACCGGGTCCTCGATCGTGATGATATGCACTTTGCGGATCTGATTGATGTAATCAATCATGGCCGCAAGCGTGGTGGATTTTCCGGAGCCGGTCACGCCGCACACGAGGAAGAGGCCGCGGTGCTTGTAGCAGATGTTCCGGACGACCTCGGGGATGTTCAGTTTCTCGAAGGGCAGCGGCTGTTCCGGAATGAGGCGGATGGCGAGCGCCGTGGCGCCGCCCTTGATGTAGCCGCTGCAACGCAGATAGCCGGTGCCCGCCGCGTGGTACTGGAAACTCGATTCCCGTTCGGTTTCGAGCATGTTCAATTCATCTTCGCCGCCGAGCTGCAACATGATTTCGCGCATGTCCTCGGAACTGATCAGCGGCATGTCCAAAGGAACAAGATCATTGTCCACCCGGATGAACGGCCGGTTGCCCGCGCGCAGATGCAGGTCCGAGGCCTTCCTTTGCTTCATCAACTCAATCAGCTTGTTGATGTTGAAGCTCGAACTCATGTACTGGAGGACTTCGAGGGACCAGGTCTGCGACCGCAATGTCTGGGCCACATAGGTTTCCACGAGACGATCGAGCGGGAGCAACTGGGCAAGCTGCCGCCATTCGAACGGCGGCACGGTGAGCACGCATCGTCCATCTTCGAGCCGGACACGCCCCCCAATCTGGGTCGCCTTGAGCGCATTGGTCAGCGCGTCCGGCGTGGCCTCCGGTTTCGCATCGAACGTGATCTGCATCAAGTCCACGCGCCGGGTGAGATCGGGGGCTTTGGCGTGAATCGTGGCATGATCGGTCCGGAAACGAACTTCGGAAGGGGTGCCGCACTGACGGACGACTTCATGAAGGCCGATTCGGAACACGTCCAGGATAGTGCTGGTGGATTGACTGCCGATAAACATGAGGCTACCTTCATCCAATCGGGGTGTTTGCTTCCCGCGAGCAATGAATAAGGATCAAAAAGATAGCACGAAAAGGAGGAAACAGTCAAAAGTGCGCCGTCAATCCATCCGGCCGTCACCTCAGGCTTTCAGCCCCCGCAGGTCAGGTTCGAGGCGGCGGTTCTCCTTAATCATGTCGTCCCAGGTGACGCGGGTGCGTCGCAGGGCGGCCTCGCGGCCGAGGAGGGTGGTCAGCGTGGCGTTGATGCTGGGCTCGACGCTCGGGTTGGCATAGTTGGCGTTGACAATGCAGTCGTGGAACGCGGCAATGTTGCGGCGTGCGCCGGCCGCGTAGAGGTCTTTCACCGGCCCGCCGGGCCAGTCCTTGTCCTTGCTCAGGATGGCCACGTTGCTGCTGTACCCCGACTCGAGATTGCCGTATTGTCCATAGG
This sequence comes from Candidatus Hydrogenedentota bacterium, assembly GCA_903837785.1. Lineage (GTDB taxonomy): Bacteria > Hydrogenedentota > Hydrogenedentia > Hydrogenedentales > CAILVY01 > CAILVY01. The sequence continues at coordinate 27,742 of CAILVY010000051.1, read as the reverse complement.
CCGCGCATTCGCAGTGGAAGCCGAACTTGTTCTTGAGGTGTTCGCCCCGGTGGTTGAGGATGAGTCCGTCGGCGAATTCGTACGTGAGCGAGTAGACGTCGTGGGAATCGCCGTGCGGCTCGTTGCGGGCAACGCGCGACGCGCCGACCGCGCTGACGGGGGTGGCGCGGGCCAGCCAGAGGGCCACATCGATCGCGTGGATCCCGGCGTTGACGAGGTAACTTCCGCCGAGGGCGTCGTCGTTGACCCAAACGAGGTGCTGGAGCCGGCTCTCGGCATTGCCGGTGAGCGGCGGATCCGAGAACGACTCATCTGTGTAGAGAGAACTCAGCATGCCGAGGGCGCCGATCTCGCCCCGGTGCACACGCTCGACGCCCTCGATGAAGAACGGATCGGTCCGGGTCTGGAAATCGATCAGGAAGACTTTCTTGTCCGCGGTGGCCCGCTTGGCCGCGTCCGACACCCGCAGACATCCCGGCACGTCGCACGCCACGGGCTTGGCCATGTAGACATGGCGTCCCGCCGCGACTGCAGCCTCGACGTGGTCCGGGAAACAGTAGGGCGGGGTTTCGAGGAACACGGCCTCGACGCCGCTCTCGAGCAGCCGCTTGTAGCCCATCAGCCCGCTGAAGCAGTTCTTTTCCGAGACCCCGAAGCGTGTGCCCGCCGCCGTGACGACCTCCGGGAAATAGTCGGCAAGGGCGGCGAGTTCATAGCCGCCGTGCTCCTGGATAAACTGCGCGATCATGTTGCCGCGTCCGCCCACCCCGATCAGCCCCGCCTTGATCTTCGGCGTCTCCGGCGTGTCTTTTGCCGAGGCGGTCCGCACGATGTTCAGTGCGGCGGCCCCCGCCACGCCCCCCAGGAATCCGCGCCGCGTGATGGATGCGTTGTTCATGATCGGCCTCCTTTCGCTGTGGACGCTCTGGACAGTATGGGCAATGCAGACAGTATAGACGGCTGGAAGGGTGAAATGGGAGGGTTCTCATTCGCGGGCGCCCGTCGTGGACGGCAGGTTCACAGGCATTCCCAACCGCGGGGCCGGACCGGTGTGATGGGCGGGCGAAGCGGTGCCCACCGGCCGCGAAGGTCAAGCCTTAGTCAAGACTGACGAAGCTTCCGCCGGAACGTGACCCTGTGATCGTTACTGCAAAGGGGTTTAAACCATGTCGCGCCACATGGTTGCGCCCGGCGCTTGGATTTCGGCAGGATTCTTGCTCATTTCCTGCTTTCGGGCGTTCGTGCGCAGGGGGCTACTGTGTGCGGCGCCAAAGGCATTGTGACTTCGGTTTACTGCGCCAGGAGAGGTGTGTCAAGACAACGAAAGGGGAGAACCATGAGAACGTCGAAGATCGTCTTTGTGTGCGCGGCAGTGGCGGCACTGGCCATGATGGGGTCCGCGCACGCCATCCTGGTCAACTACACGGTGGACGGCTGGGGGCCCACGCAGTTCGCCGGGCCGGTGACGCCACCCGCGAACGCGCCGTGGGGGCCCAACGGCTACCCGGGCGACACAGTGGAACTCGCGGCGTATAGCGGGACGCTGGACCTGACAAACGGCAGCTATGTTCTGCCGATTAACGACCTGCTCTGGACGATTGACTATACGTATGCCGGCACTGCGACGGACCCGAACGCATGGAGCGACCTGACGTTCGATTTCGATGCGCTCCGGAACATCACGATTGGCGGGGTCTCGGGCACCCTGAGCCAACCGGGCCATCTGGAGGTCACCTGGGATAATGACTATCTCTCGTTTTCGGACGGCCCGATGCTCTCGCTGACGGTGCAGGGATATCTCGTGGAGATCACTCCGCTGGCCCTTGCGGAACAGGGCGGCACGAACTTCAGCGGGAGCAATCCGTGGGTCCAGCCCGAGCGCACGATGTACGCGCAGTTCAATGTGCGGCAGTTGCCTCCGGTGCCTGAACCCGCTTCGATCAGCCTGCTCGGTCTTGGGCTGGCGGGACTGGTCATCAAGCGGCTTCGTCAGCGTTCCTAGCAGCGTCTGCACGCGATCGCCGCCGCCGCGAGCGGATCACTCCGGGCGTCCGCGTTGAAGCTCCGTCTTGACGGAATGCTACAATGCGGGCCTCGGAAGAGCGTCCATTCGGGCAGGGAGGCGGCAGACGATGCGGTTTTGCGCGACAGGGTTCTTGTTGCTCTCGGCCTGTGCCGTGCCATGCGCCGCTGTCGCGGATCCTTCGCCGGCGCTGGTGTTCTGCTGTGCGCCGGACAATGATCTCGCGGTGCTTGCCGCACAGTGCGGCATCGCGGCACAACGATACGACCGCATCGAGGACGCGATTGCGGCCGCGCCGGAGTCGGCCGGGCTGTTGATGCTCGCGGACGGCTATCCGGAGAAAAGCACCGCGTTCAGCGCCACGCTGGCGAGGCAAGCGGCGAAGAAGCATCTTCGCGTATACATCGAATATCCGGCGTGGCTTCCCGGGTTGGAGGTGGCGCCGCCGACGGCGCTTCAGCTCGAGCGGGTGGTCGCAACCTCGGACGCCTTCGGCGCGCCGTTGCCCCGGATGCACATCGCCCAGATCAACGCCTTTCACCTGGTTCCGGTACATGTCTCCGACGCGCATCTCGTGGCCGCAAAAGTGGCGGGCGTAGACAAGGCCGTCTTCGGCCTTGGGGACACGCCCAGCCGGCCGGTGCTGTTCGAGCATCCGAATGGCCGGCTGCTCGTGAGCACCACAAAGCTCAGCCACTGCGTCACGGGCCGCTATCTGCCGCAGGCCGCATGGGCAACCGTCTGGAAGATGATCTTCACTTGGCTTCGGCCGGGACAACCCGTCGAAGAACTGCACTGGATCCCCGTGGTGCGCCCATCCTACACCGCCACGGAGACGTTGCCGCCGGACGCCGAGTCACAAGCCCTCGAACGGGCGGCGCGGTGGTATGTGCAGAGCCGGATTCTCCGCCACCCGGAGTGGCCGAAGGAAGCGCTCGACTGGGCGAACACGTACAACACAGTGCGGGACAGGCCGCGGGCCGAGTGGCCGCGGGGCGACGGTTCCCTGGGCCTGCTTGAAGGCTACAGTTCGACGATTCGCCTCGACGGCAGCCAACCGATGCGCTACGCGGTGCGCAACGACTGCATGACGGAAGCGGCCATGGCGCTGGCCTTCAGCGGGGCGCGGGCCGCGGACGCGCAGCGCGCGGAGACGGCGGGCAAGCTGCTGGATTTCGTCTACACGCGGTCGCCCCTGGCACAGGGGCCGCGCTCGGATCCGGCAAGCCCTTCGTATGGCCTGATAGGCTGGGCGCTCGACAATCCGGACAAGTACTGGGGCGACGACAATGCCCGGGCAATGCTGGCCACACTGGCCTCGGGAAAATTGCTTGAATCGCCGCGCTGGAATGAAGCCGTGACGCGGTGCCTGCTGGCGAACCTGCGCACCTCGGGGAAACTGGGTTTCCGGGAAGGGTGCGTGACGCAGAAGGCGCTCGAGGAACGCGGCTGGAAAGCCTTCTGGAACAGTGATTTCACGCTGTATTCGCCGCATTATGAAGGCTGGCTGTGGGCGTGCTTCCTTTGGGCCTACGACAAGACCGGCTATGCGCCTTTTCGAGAGAAGAGCACGGCGGCCATCGGCCGGCTGATGGCGGCCTACCCGGAGCACTGGGACTGGGTGATTCGCAGCGCGCAGATCGAGCGCGCGCGGGCCCTGTTGCCGCTCGCGTGGCTGATTCGCGTGGACGACACGCCGGAACACCGGCGCTGGCTGCGCACGGTGGCCGAGGACCTCCTGGCGGCACAGGATGACAGCGGCGCCATTGGCGAACGGCTGGGCGGGGTGCAGCAGGCGGTCGCGTCGAACAAGGAGTATGGCACGGGGGAAATTGCCATCCTCCAGCAGAACGGCGATTCGCTCAGCGATTGCCTCTACACGTGCAATTTCGCGCTGCTGGGCCTGCATGAAGCGGCGGCGGCCACCGGCGAGGCGTTCTATCGCGAGGCGGAAGATCGCCTGGCGCGGTATCTATGCCGCATCCAGGTGCGGTCCGAGGCGCACCCCGAACTGGATGGCGCGTGGTACCGCGGCTTCGATTTCCGCCGCTGGGAGTTCTGGGCGAGCAATGCGGACTGGGAATGGGGCGCCTGGTGCACCGAGAGCGGCTGGGGCACCCCCTGGATCGCGGGCACCCTCGCCCTGCGGCAAATGAAGACCTCGCTATGGGAACTGACCGCCGGCGTGAAAATCGCCGAGGCCTTCGAAAAGTATCGGTCGGTGATGCTGCCGGATCTGCCGTAACGGACCCTCGCTCACGGCTCCCGGAACATCGGGTTGTGGTGGTGGGCGAGGGCGCGGGCCATGTAGTCGTCGAGCAGTTCGATGCCGAATTCCTTGACGAGGGCATCAATCGAAAGGTCTTCGCTTTCGGCGCTGATCAGCACGGCGCCGAGGTGGCCGGGGTCCGTCATTCTGACGCCGGGCCCGTATTTCTCCTTCATGGCGCTGAGCTTGCCCCAGTTGTAGTCGAGGTGGCACACGCGGCAGTCGAGGTTGACACGCGCGGTCGCGAAGTCGAAGTAGTTCGTATTCGAGGCGAGCGTTTCGCCGACGGGCGAGAGGATGCCGCTTTGATCGCCGGAGATCGCGCTGACGAAATGCGCCCGGGCCGAGTAGGCCCAATAGCCCTGCATAAGTCCGCCGTGATACATCGAGCAGAAAACAATCAGGTCGGGTTTCGCCTGGACGTATTTCAGGCGGAGCTCGTCGAAATTGAGGTCGAAGCAAATGGCGCAAGCAACCCGCCCGAAATCGCACGCGAAGATCGGCGCGTCCTTCCCGCAGAGCACGTTGTACTCCGTCGTCTCTTCGATCACGACGTGGTTCTTGTTGTAGACGCCCGCGATCCCGCCCGTGCGATCGAGGAGCTGCGTGCTGTTGCGCCACGTGCCGTCCGGCAGCTCGCAATAGGCCGAGTACGCGATGTAACAGTGATGATCGCGGGCGAGGGCGGCAAACGCGTCGCGCACCTGGTTGCCGCGCGTCTTGTAGTAGGCAATCTGCTCCGCCTTGCTGTGGTCGGGGAAGCGGTCGCAGGCCTCGGGCACGACGATGAGGTCGGGGCGGTCCGGCAGGACCTGGGCGATCCGGCCGCGCCAGTGCGCGATCATCCGGTCCACGGCTTGCTGTCCGTGGAGCTTCTCTCCCGGCGCAAAGCGGGGAGCTTCGCTGCCGATCGTGCTGATCGTGACGTACCGCGCCATGCTGCAACCCTCCGGCTGAACACATGAAGGGTATGCGCAACGCAGGGTGGACGTCAACCGGTCGCATTCGGGACGGCGGGCCGTCCGGATTCAACAAGGGCAGCGGTTAGGGCGTATCCGTTTTTCGGGAGAATCCCTTGACCATGCGGCTGATGAAGATGGGGACATAGAGGGGAAGAAGATGGGGTTGCGGAAAATCGCGAACGAGGCGGAACATGCGTCCGGGCTGCAGGAAGAACTGCCGCTGGGCCTTTCGCTGATAATAGAAAAGGGTTTCGTCCGTAACGTCGGAGACATTCACGGGGATGCGGCAGAAATCCATATCCCAGAAGCTGAGCTTCTCCAGCTTCTCGGGATGGTGCTCCCGGACGTACGCGTGGATCTGTGTGTTGGGAAACGGCGTCACCGTGAAGAAGGAAGCCGTGTGCAGCATGGAGTTGGAAGCGACGTTGATCGTTTCCTGCATCTCGGCTTCGGTCTCGGTTGGAAAACCCAGCATCATGAACCCGTTGCAGAAGACGCGGCGCGCCGCCATCAACTCAACGCTCTTCAGGAAGCGGGGAATGTTCAGGCGCTTTCCCGAGAAGGTCTGCACCCGGGGTGAACCGGATTCCAGGGCGAAGCTGCAGAAATAGGTGCCCGCGCTGACGAGTGCGTCGATGGTGTCTTCGGCGAGGAGGTCGCTGCGCACGCCGTTGGGGAATGCGATCTTGACGCGGATGTTGCGGCGGTGCATCTCCTCCGCAAAAGTGATGACGCGGCGGGGTTCGAGGTTGAAAATGTCGTCCAGAAATTCGACGTCGTTCACGCCGTAGGTCTTCACGTAGTATTCGATCTCGTCCACAATGCGTTCGGCGGAACGCGCGCGGAAGCTCTTGCCAAACACGTCGTGGCACCACATGCATTGATAGGGGCAGCCGCGGCTGCTCAGCAGCGAGATGTACTTGCGGCGGGGCACCGGGGGCATGGACTGGAGTTTCCAGTACGCTTTGACGTCGATAAGATCGTAGGCCGGAAGGGGAAGGGAATCGAGGTCCGTGACAACCGGGGGGGTGCCGGGATTCGTGAGGATCTCGCCCTCCTTCGATCGCCACATCAGCCCCGGAATACCCGAGAAATCACTCCCGCCAAGATGGGCTTCAAGAATGCGCTCGAAACTCAGCTCGCCTTCGCCGGCGACAGCCGCGTCTGCGGCGGTGTCTTCCAGAATCTTCGCCCGGAAGGACGAACTGTGCGGCCCGCCCAAGAGGATCAAGGCTTCCGGAAACGCGTCACGCACCGCCCGGGTCAGTGGCCCCAGTGCATAGCCAAAGGGGGTCAACGTGCCGAAGCCGACGACATCCGGGGCGAAATCGACGACCTGTTTCGCCAGCTCCTCATAGGAAATGTTATCGGCGCGCTGATTAACCAGCCGGATTTCCAGATCGAACTTGGTGCGCAGGTAGGCTGCCAGGCTCATGATGCCCATCGGGGGAGTGGCCAGGGGATACAACGCGTGCCTGCGCCCGACATTGGCGAGGAACAACTTCAGCCGCTTCACAGCTGCACTCCTACTCCTGAGGCGCCCCCGCGCCATGAAGGACACATTATTTCCCGCCGGGGAGACCTGGAACTGATCGCCCGTCTTGCAGGGAGATTCCAAAATACGGCGCGCCTCACGTCGGGGCGCCCTGCTCCGCGTGCAATATTCTAACAGACCTTCAGGCCGAGCGCAACGCGCCGGCGTCAAGTTATGCTCGGGATTCATTGCCCGGCGGGATTGACACCCCGGAATATCGCCGGTATTCCGTCGACGGGAAACGCGGCAAGGACCGGAATGCAGGGCTTCACAGCCACGTTGGCATGGCATGCGCATCGCCACGAGGGGGCTCGGATCATGGGCGGCGGGCCATGCGCTTCACGGCGCGAATGCCACGTGCCCAACGCTGAACAGCTCGTTCTCCGGCGCCCGCGGCGGCGTCAGCCATTGCATGTCGCCCCACAGCCACGGCATCAGCCGGATGGCGGTGCATCCACGCTGCCGGAGCAGTTGCGGCAGCGCGAGCCTGTAGGGAACCAGACCGCTCTTTCCGTTGAGGTCCGGCCCCAGGGTCGCGCGCCAGAGGATGTCCGTGCCGCGCATGAACAAGACATCGTAGCGGTCGTCCGCATCGAAACTGAGTTCAAGAGCGTTCCCCAGCGGTTCCGAACCCAGCGCGATCTCGAGGCCCGTTTTCGGCACGGCCGTGGGCTCGCCGGCCACGTTGAAATGATCCAGGGGAAGCCGCGTCAGGCCGGGGAATCGACAGGCATCACGGTTGATGAGGTGCTCACAGCGGCCCAGGTTCATCTCGAGGATGGCGCGCCAACGCGCTCTGCTCCACAAGGGCCCGCGCGTGATGAGGAGCAGTTGCTCGAAGTACGCGCGCAGACCAGGATCTTCGAGCGCGCCGGAATCACCGGTTACGGCGTGATCATAGCCGGGAGGAAGGGCGCGCGCGTAGTGGCCGGGCCGTGGCACCGGGATGTACTGCGCGGGGAGCCGCGCAAGGAGCGGGTCGCCGAGCGCGTTCAGGTCAATGACGTGCAGGTCCCGTCCGCCGAGAAAACCGAAGACCCCGACCGCGTGAAACGGGCGCACCGCGGGACCCGCGCCGCGGAGTTCCCGGCCGATTTGCGCACAGTTGGTCTGCCGGAGCACCGGACGGCCCCGCAAGGCCTGTTTCAGCGCCATGTCGTAAAAGTAGAAGGCGCGCTCGTCCGTCACGCCGAACAGATTGGTGGTCTTCGCGAAGGAGACGAACTTGTCCTTCTGGTCGCCCAGGTAATCCATCGGATAGGGCACGTAAGGGCTGAGCAGCGCCATCAACATCAGCGCGGCCGCGTAGCGGAACCGCGTGAAGCGGAACGGCGTCTGAGCGAGGAGCACCGCCGCGCACAGGCAGGGCGCGGCAAAGAACCGCCCGCTCATGAAGTCACCGCCCGCCCAGGCGATGTACAGCAGATACAGGAGGATGCCGAGCGCCACGCTCAAGCGCCGCGCGTCCCGCCGGAATGCCGTGACAATCAGCCCGAAGAGGATCGCGGGCAGCGTGAGATGATCCCGGCCGAGCGAGTCGAGAAAGTAGAACAGGCCTTGTGCCACGTATTCCGCGCGGCTGAGCCCGCCGCCCAGCTTCGCGTAGGCGGTGTTCGGAAACGGGAACCCGTAGTAGGCCACGGAGAAGAGTTCCCAAAGCACGAATGGCGCCGTGCCCGCAAGCGCGGCGAGCAGGGTGCGCCGGCCGCGCGCCGCCCACACGGCCCATGCGAGCGCGGGCCAGACCAGCAGAGCGGTGTCCATCCGGTTGAGGATGCAGCCATGGGCGAGCAGCGAAAGGCAGAAGATGCTTCGCGGCCGACGATCCCCATGGAAGAGCGCCACGAGAAAGGCCGCGAGCAGAAGATGCGTCAGCGGGTTCTCCAGCCCGGAGCTCGAGTAATCGATGAAGGCGCGCGAACACAGCAGCAGCCCGAGCGTCGGCGCCCATCGCCAGGGATGATCCCGCTGGCTGCGCAACAGGAGCGCCGCCACCGCCAACGACAGCGCGACCGAGAGCAGCAGCGGCGTAAAGAACATCTCGCGCGTCACCGCATAACACGGGGCCACGAGCAGGAGCCAGAGGGGATTCGTGTAAGTCTGCACGCGATCCGCGACGTTCCAGCGCAGGCCGTCGCCGTGAATCCAGTTGTCGGCCACGCGAAACGTGATGAAGGCGTCATCGGAAAGCCAGGCCGTATTCAACAACACGAAGCCGAAGAGCGCCAGCAGGACTAGCGCAAGCAGCCGGGCGCGTCCCCTGTCCGTGTGTTCTTCCCCGCGTGTAACGTCGTCGGTCATGGCGCGCGCATGATAGTGGAGCGGCCCCCTTCGTGTCGAACTCGCGCCGCCGCGGCTTGCACGCGTGAAAGGCGGAGGAGTATCTTCCCCCAGGAGGACTGTTCCTGACACGAGGAGGAGAAGCAATGCGAGTTCCATCCGTTCTTCTGGCGATGCTGTTCATGTTTGCGGCCGCGCGCGCGGCCGCGGAAACCCCGATGACTGTGATGACGTTCAATGTGCGTTACGGCACCGCGATGGACGGGAAGTTCGCGTGGCCGCACCGGAAAGACCTGTTGATCGACACGATCCGCCAGGCGAATCCCGTGCTCCTGGGCACGCAGGAATGCCTCGAGGGGCAGGCAAACTACATCCTCGAGAAGCTCCCGGAATACAAGATGATTGGCCGCGGCCGCGATGCCAACGGCAAGGGCGAAATGGCCGCTATCTTCTACAAGGCCAGCGAAATGACGCCGGTGAATTCGGGCTTCTTCTGGCTCTCAGAGACGCCGGAAATCCCGGGTTCAAAATCGTGGGACAGCGACCTCACGCGCATCGTGACCCACGCCCAGTTCACGCACGTGCCCAGTGGCAAGACCATCTACTACTTCAACACGCATTTCGATCATCGCGGCGAAGAGGCGCGAAAGAAGAGCGCCGAATTGCTTGTGGCGCGCATCGCCGCCCTGCCCAAGGACGCGCTCGTGCTCGTCACCGGCGACTTCAACGCGGTCGGCGGCGAGAGCGATCCCTGGAAGACCCTGACCGGCGCGGGACTGCAGGACGCGTGGTTCACCGCGGGCGAGCGCAAAGGCCCGCTGACCACCTGCTGCGGATTCCGCGCGCCGGATCCGGAGGCCAAGACCCGAATCGACTGGATCCTAAGCCGTGGCCTCGTCCGCACCGCCTCCTGCGAAACCGTGGTCAACGAGAAAGACGGCCTGTATCCTTCGGATCATTATCCCGTCGTGGCACGAGTCATCTGGCCCTTCTGAGCCGCTTCTGAACAAGACACCGCGAACCCGTCGCCCCCTGTCGAGGGCATCGGTCCCCTCGGCCGCCACAGGCTCTGTGGACACCCCACGGCTTGCCTGCTTTCCCGTCACGGCGGGCCATGGCCGGGGCGAAACACCGCTTCGAAGACAGGGACGTTACCAAGTGCAACTTGGTAACGAGAGGTTGAGGAGAGACGTTTGGCCGGGTCGTCCCGACCTGGCCAAACGGCGATTCATGCAGCCCCGCAACGCCGGCATCACGTCACCGCGAGGGTTCCGGAGTTCTTTATTCGCGGACGGCGAGGTCTTTCCAGGCGATGCCATCGGTGCCGCCGGTGTGGAGCTGCAGGGCGAAGCTGCCTTCGAGGAGATTGGGCGCGGGGTCCTCGAAGTCCAGCACGCGGATGCCGTTGACCCAGGTGGTCACGTGGCTGCCCTTGGAGCGGATTTCCATCTCGTTCCACGCGCCGGGCCGCAAGGCCACGGCGGCAACCGTCTTGGCCTCGGGGGTCACGAGCCAGCCGCGCTTGTAGCTCTCGTAAATCCATCCGGTCTTGCTCGGGTACGCGGGCTCGACTTCGCCCTGCACACCCGCGATGACGGGATAGCCGTCGTCTTTGAGCGTGATCGTGGCGTGGTAGAAGAGGCCGAAGTTGCCCTCGCCCATCATCTTGAAAACGCCGCGCACGTCGAAATCCTTCCATTGTTCGAGGGTCGCGAGATAGCCTTCGGACTTCTTCGGGCCGCTACGGCCGACGATGGCGCCGTCTTCGACGGCCCACGTTTCCGAGCCCCATTCTTTCCATCCGTTCAGCGTGGTCCCGTCGAACAGGGCGCGCCACTTCCCGCCGGCGCCGTTGTCTTTCACGCGAATGTTGCGGTACTGCACTTCGGCCTGATCGGCGTCCATGGAGAAGACCTGGAGCGAGATGAAACCCTTGAGGAAGGCCTCGTCCTCGAGCCTGGCCGCGAGCACGTCGTGCAGATAGACTTCGATGACGGGCCCCTGGGCCACGACGCGCATCCGGTTCCAGTCGCGCTGCTTGAGCGTCATGCAGGCGTCTTTCGCCGGTTCGGCCAGATAGCCGCGGCCGTTCTCGTCCATGAGGCGGCCCGTCGCCATCCGCTGGCGCGTTTCGATGTTCGCCTGATAGCCGTACATCTGCTTCGGGGCGGCCTCGACGGATTCCCCGTCCTTCAGCGGCATGCGCGGCAGCCAATGCGAGCGGAACTGAAGGCCGCCGTTGACCGGAGTGGGCGTCATGAATTCGGCTTCGAGTTCGAAGTCCGCAAACTCGCGCTTCTCATACAGAAGCCAGCATGAGTCTTCGCGCTTGGCGGTCTTGCCCACAACGACGCCGTCCTGAACGGACCACTCGCCGCCCAGCACTTTCCACCCGCTGAGGTCGCTTCCCACCATCGGCTCCCACTCTGCCGCCACCGCCGCGCCGCACAACATCAACGCTGCCACCGCAATTGCACGCCACATGATCTGTTTCTCCCTTTCTCGCCTCGCCAACAGGGGATGCGGAACGGCCGTTCATCCGGCTTCGGATCTCGGGCCGCGCACCCCGGAACTGCGTCAATCGGCTATCGTGTGTTCAAGCACCTGCTCGATGGAGGTAATGCCTTTGGCGGCGCTGGCCAGGGCGTTCTGGCGCAGGGTCTTCATGCCGCATTCTATGGCCTTCGCCTTGATGGCGTGGCCCGTCGCGCGCTGCAGGACGAGCGGATGCATGTCCGGCCAGTTGAGCATGGCTTCGAGGATGGCCGCGCGGCCGCGATAGCCGGTGTCCTTGCACTTGCTGCAGCCGCGCCCGCGCACGAACGTGGGATTCGGAATGTGCTCGAAGGGCGTGTATTGGATGCGATCCAGCACGTCCTGCGGCACATGAATCGGTTCCTTGCAGTCCACGCAGACGCGCTTGAGCAGGCGCTGTGCGGCCGCCAGCGCCACGGAGGACTGCACGAGGAACGGCTCGATGCCCATGTCGACGAGACGGGGGAACACGCCGGAGGCGTCATTCGTATGGAGCGTGCTCAGCACGAGGTGGCCGGTGAGGGCGGCTTTGACGGCGACGTCCGCGGTTTCGCCGTCGCGGATTTCGCCCACCATGATCACGTTGGGGTCCTGGCGCAGAATCTGGCGGAGGGCCTCGGCGAACGTGAAGCCGATCACGGACTGCACCTGAACCTGGTTGACGCCGAACATCTCGTATTCGACCGGGTCTTCGACGGTGACCACGTTGGTCTCGGGCTTGTTGAGCTTGAAGAGCGCGCTGTACAGCGTGGTGGTTTTGCCGCTGCCCGTCGGGCCGGTCATGAGGATCATGCCGTGCGGCAGCTTCAGCGCTTCATAGAAGGCCTGCATGGGCTGCGGTTCGAAGCCCATCTTGTCGAGGTCCAGGGAAAGGCTGCCCTTGTCGAGCACGCGGAGCACGACTTTCTCGCCGTGTTTGCAGGGCAGGAAGCCCACGCGAAAGTCGATCTCGCGGTTGTTATATCGGATGCGGAAGCGGCCGTCCTGCGGGAGCCGGTGTTCATCGATGCGGCACCCGGCGAGGATCTTGAGCCGGGCAATGAGGTTGGGCTGGAGGCTTTTCGGCGGCGCCTTGGCCTCTTCGAGCGAGCCGTCCACGCGATAGCGGATGCGGATGAGCTTCTCAAACGGCTCGATATGAATGTCGCTTGCGCCGCGTTCGAGGCCGTTGAAGATGACGAGGCGCGTCAGCTTCTTGACCGGTTCGTCGTCCGCGCCCGACTCGAGCTTCGAGACATCCTCGATTTCGTCCGCCGTGTAGGCCTTGACCTCTTCGACATTCTGATCCCCCTTCTCCTCGAGCAGCGTCTTGAAGAGGTTGTCCGCTTTCTCGCCGCCGTAGTGGCGTTCGATGGCCCCTGCCAATTCCGAGGCGACCGCGACCACGGGCTCGATCTCGTAGCTGGTGAGCATGCGGAGGTCGTCGAGCGCCATGATGTTGAGCGGGTTGGCCATCGCCAGCGTGAGCACGTCCCCGGTGACGGAAACGGGCAGCATCTGATATTGGCGGGCCAGGGCCTCGGGCACTTCGGCCAGCACCTCTTTCGGGATCGAGTAGTGCGCAACGCGGATGTGCGGGATGCCGAGCTGTTCGCTCAGGCAGATGACGAGGTCTTCTTCGCTCAGATAGCCGCGCTCGACGAGGAGCGCCTGCAGGCTCTTGTTCGTCGCCCGCTGGAGGTGCAGGCATTCCTGCAGTTGCTCCTGGCTCACGAGCCCTTGCTCGAGCAACATGTCGGGCAAGCGTTTCTTGGCAATCTTCATGCTCACGATTCGTTTCCTCTATCTCCGCGCGAGACACTCCCCCCGTCTACGCGGCATTCAAATGGCTCAGAATTTCGTCCGCCATCTCGCAAGACATGTCCTGTCCCACGAGCTTCGCGAACGCGACTATCTTCTTCAGTGAACCCGTCATCTTGCGCACGTCGTTCGGGACGCGCATGGCAATCAGGGAAAGCACCTCTTCGGGAACCTTCGCCTGCGTCTCCTTGACGAGATGGCGCAGGATTTCCATCCGCGTTTCCCACTCCGGAGCCTTCAACTCGGCCACGATTCCGCTCGCAAAGCGCGACACGAGCCGCTGCTCGAGCAAACCGAGCCGATCCGGAGCTTTGTCGCTCGCAATGATGATTTGCCGCCCTTGCTGATGCAACACATTGAAAATGTGAAAGAATTCCTCTTGCGCTTCGACGCGGCCGCCCATGAACTGGATGTCGTCGAGAATGAGCACGTCCCAGTGACAGTAATTTTGGCGAAAGGCATCGAGGGCGCCGTCCTGCATGGCGTCGGCCAGGCGGTGGGCGAAATGGCTCGCCGAAACATATCCTACGCGGGTGCCATTGTTCCGCAGGATTGTATTCCCGATCGCGCTGATCAGATGGGTCTTGCCGATGCCGACCGATCCGTAGAGAAAGAAGGGGTTGTACTCGCGGCCGGGCTGCGAGGCCACGGCTTGACTCAGTTTGAACGTGAAGCCGTTGGACGAACCGGGGAAGAAATTCTCGAAAGTGAGCGTCTCGAGCGGGTGCTCGGATTCCAGCGCTTTGTACACTTCGACATCGGCGTCCGTTTGGCCGGCCTGCACGCGGCCGAACGGCGCAACGGAAGCGTGGCGTTCCGGCCGCGCCGGATTCAGGTCGCGGCGGACGCCCTCGGATACCGCCTCCGTCTCGACGAGTTGGGCCGTCTGTTGCACGGATTTCAAGGCGTTCTCGGCAATCTGGGTCAGCCGCTCTTCGCGTGACGCGAGGCGGTCATTCAACGCCCCCATGGCCTCGCTCATGCGCGCGGCCGTCTCCGCCTGGGCTTCTCGAAGGGCCTCGATAAGGTTGCGGGACACGGCGTTGTCCGCGTCTTTCGGTCCCATCATGGCGCGCAGCTGGACCACCATGGAGGCCATGGCTTCCTGCACGGCGCCGCCGACGCTCTCTCCAACGACCTCGGCCACCTGTTCCAGCCGCGGGGCATCGGCCGGTTTCTCCTGGGTGACCTGCGAGCGCGCCAGAACCATCACTTGGGCGAGCGCTTCCTGCATGGCGCCGCCCACATTCTCGCGGATCAATTGGGCGAGATCCTGCGGGTTCAGCGCTTCGCGTTCCGGCGCGGGCGGCGCCTCGGGAGCGCGCCGGAGTTCATGAACGATGGACCCCACCGCCTCGCGCAGCGAGTCGCGCATCACGCCCGCGAGTTCCTCCGCCGAGAAATTCATGCCCGAAGGCCGCTGTTCGCTGGCCGCGCGCACCACTTCATGAACCGCTTCGCGGGCGGCCGCGGCCAGCTCTGCCGCGCCGTAGGACGCTGCGGGGGCGGTGCTTTCGCGCGCGGACTCCGGCGGGAACTCGGCCGCCACGGGCACGGCCTCGGGAATGGGGGTGGGCGTGGGTTCCACGCGTTTTGCGCCGGCCATGGCCGAGAGCCCGAGGCTCTGCGTAGTATAAGCCTGACCGCCTTCCCGTTGCTGCTGCGACCGCGTAAAGACCCGGTTGGCCACGAGGTCGAAGTGTTCCCAATTGCAGAGGATCGGTTTGATCCGCAAGTCCGGACAGGACTGCCGAATCGAATCGAGCGCGTCCAGATCCAGCGGGTCAACCATCGCCACCGTCAATATGCGGCCGAGCTTGTCGATAGGCAGCAGGTGGTACTTGAGGCACACATCTTCTGGGACCAGCTTCAGCACCTCGGCGCCGATGTCATAGTCCAGCAGACTCAGGTGCGGAATCTTGCATTGCTTGACGAGGCAGGAAGCCACGGCGCTTTGCGTCACGAAGCCGAGCTTGACCAGGATCTGCCCGATGAAGCCGCCTTGCTCTTTCTGGACGCGAATGGCCTCGTCGAGCTGAGGTTGTGTCACCAGCTTCTCGTCGAGCAGCAATTCCCCCAGGCGTTTGTGGACGATGGGCGCCGGCGCGGTGCGCATCTCCGTCGGCGTCGTGCGAACAGCGGGGCCCGTATCGTCCGAAGGCGACTCGAGCGGCTGTTCCGATTCTTCTTTACGCCGACCAAACATAGTTGCGAACCCGTCCGTGCCGTTGGTCCCCTGGAAAGTGGCACACCTGACTCTTCGACCGATCAGAAGCTATTGTATCACCCGTGCCCTGCTGCGTCAAATGATCTCTTCCTCCTAACCCCTTGCCCGCCAGTTATTTGTCGCAATTGACGTTTTTCGTCCCTCGGGCCGGAAGACGCCGTTTTCCCCGCGCGGAGATCCGCGCTGCACCGGCCGCCGTGCCGTCTGCCGAGAAGATTTCAGAGGGGCGAATGAGGTAGAGTGGTGGGAAGGCAGGAGAGGAGCGCGGTTTCATGGGAACGGAGATCGAGCGGAAATTCCTGGTGCATGGCGGGGCGTGGCGCGCGGGAGCCGAAGGGCAGCCCTGCCGCCAGGGTTATCTCTGTGTGGGTCCGCCGGTCGCGGTGCGCGTTCGGATCATGAACGGCCGCGCCATGCTGAACGCCAAGAAGGCCACGCTGGATCTCACCCGGGATGAATTCGAGTATCCCATTCCGCTGGATGACGCCGAAGCCATCCTGGCCGGGCTGTGCATGGGATGGCCCATCGAGAAGACCCGGTACAAGGTCCGGTTTGAGGGCCATCTGTGGGAGGTGGATGAATTCCTTGGGGCCAATGAAGGGCTGGTAGTCGCGGAGATCGAACTGGCCTCGGAATCGGAGGCGTTCGTGCCGCCGCCCTGGCTGGGCGAAGAAGTGTCGGCGGACCCGCGGTATCTCAACAGCAGCCTCGCCCTGTATCCTTATTCACAATGGGCCACGATATGACACGCAGCGCAAGGCCGGGTACTCAGCCGCGCATCTCCACGGCGCTTCGGGAGAGAGCCGGTGGCTGAGATACTCTGTCCGTTGCAGGAGATGGCCTCGAGCCAGCCGGAAGCCCCCGCGATTATCGCCCCGCACCGGCAGTACACGTACGCCGACTATCACGCCTACGTTTCCGGGGCGGTCGAGAATCTGCGCAAAGCGGGGCTTGGCGAAGGCGACCTGCTTGCCATTGCGCTTCCCTCCGGAACGCCTTATCCCCTCCTGATGATGGCGCTGTTCCGCCTGGGAGCAGTCGCCTGCCCCATGAACACCCGCTTCCCCGCGCAGTATCTCCTCGACGTGCTTGAGCGCATCCAATGCCGGAACATGGTGGTGCCCTACGGCGCCTCCGTAACCACCGTATACGGGCGCCTTTTCGCGCTGGCGCCCCATGACCTGGTCGACGACCGCGTCGACGGCCTCGGCGCGCCCATCGCCATCGTCGCGGAGCGGCCGGCCACGATCGTGCTGACCTCGGGCAGTGCCGGCGTTCCCAAGGCCGCCCTCTTGAGCTATGGCAACCATCACCACAACGCGCGATGCTCCAATCAGAACATTCCGCTTGGGCCGGGCGACCGCTGGCTCGTGTCGCTGCCCTTGTATCACGTATCGGGGATCGGCGTGCTGTTCCGCTGCCTGCTGGGCGGGGCTGCGGCCGTATTTCCGGGCGCCAACGAGCGCATCGAGACGGCCATCGTGAAATATGGCGTCACCCATGTTTCGCTGGTGGCCACGCAACTGCACCGGCTCATGCAGACGCCCGAGGGCGTGGCGGCGCTCGCGCAGCTGAAGGCTATCTTGCTCGGCGGCGGTCCCGTTCCGGAAACCCTGATTCGGCGCGCCGCGGCCGCCGGGCTTCCCATCCACACGAGTTACGGACTCACGGAAATGGCCACGCAGGTCGCCACGACGCGGCCCAACGATCCGATCGAACGCCTCCTCAGCTCGGGGTGTCCGCTGCAGCCGGATACGCTGCGCATCGCTCCGGACGGCGAGGTGCAGGTGCGCGGCGACGGCCTGTTTCTGGGCTACGTCGAAGGCAGCGCCATCCGGCGCGAACTCACGGAAGACGGCTGGTTCGCCACGCGCGATCTCGGCGCCATCGACGAACACGGTTACCTGCGGATCACCGGCCGCCGCGACAACATGTTCATCGCGGGCGGCGAAAACATCCAGCCCGAGGAAATCGAAGAGCAGCTCTGCCGGCTCGAGGGCGTGCTGCAGGCCGTGGTGGTTCCCGTCGCCAACGAGGAATTCGGCACAACGCCCGTGGCCTTCCTGCGCCTTGACGGACCGCCCCGCATCAACCCGGAATACTATCGCGACGCACTCGCCAAGCGGCTTCCCCGATACAAGGTGCCGCGCTGCTATTTTCCGATGCCCGAGGCCGAGGGCATTTCCGAAATCAAGTTCTCGCGCAAGGATCTCGCCGCCCACGCCCAGCGTCTTGTGATGTCCTGAGCCCGTACGCGGCGGAATGCGCGGCGGATGCGTTACAGCGTCCGCTCCAGGAAACGCCAGAAGTTGCCGCCGAGGAGCCGTTCGGCATCGCGGCGGACCTCCGCTTCAGAACACATCCAGCCGGTCGCCGCAAGATCAGCGTACTTGTCGCCGAGCACGCGCGCGATCACCGTCCGCGAGTGATCCCATTTGTAGATCACCTGATCGAGCACGCGCGCGTCGGAATGCTGCGGCACGATGGACGGGCCAAGCAGTTCCAGGCGCATCCGCGTCATCTCCTCGATGAGGCTCGGATTATTGAGAAACCACCAGCAGCCGAACACAAGGAGGTTGCGGAATTTGCGCGCGGTCACCGCGAGCGTGTGCTGGTTCTCGCGCGACAGCGTGGTGATCATGAACTTGTTCTTCGGGAAGCCGGCGCACAGGCGCTCGACCGCGCCCACGTCGCACTGGTCCACGCCGTCGCCCGCGAGCCGCAGCGCGGGATTCACGTTGCGCTTCACGCCAATCATCATGGCGAAGGGCAGATTGCGTTCGCGCGCCACGGGCAGCACGCATTCCGTGATGAGCGTGGCGCGCGCGGACTCCTCGGGATACGCGAAATCCGGCGGCAGGGACACCGCCATGTAGAGGGAACCCGTGCGCTTCATCCAGTCTTCGAGAAAACGCCGCGCCTCGGCCCGCGCCTTGTCCGACAGGGCCGGGTCCACGGCATAGCCCCAGCCGCGGAGCTTCCCGCAGGCATTGGGCCAGTCGTTCAGCATCGGGTCGATGCGGAGGGCGGCATGGAATCGCGGGTCGCGTTCGAATCGGCTTTCCCATACCGGACGCTCCGTGGCGTCGAAGGGATCGTTCGTCATGACCACGTCCTTCAGGCCGGCGCAACGGAACACGATATCCACGAATCCGGCGGCGTCCTGCGCCGCATGCCAGGCCCGATATGCATCGAGATCACGCGCGGCCACATCGAGCCCGAGCCGGTGCAGCACAGTCAACACGCCCCGGCACGCCTCGCTCAGGGGCGCGTTCTCGAGAAACAGCGTGTTCCAGATGGCGTCCGCCTGCTGCCGCTTGCTCAGGCTCCAGAAGGCGTCGTAGGGCATCTCGGACGCCCGAAAGAACTCCGCGATGAGATAGTGATACGTCAGGAGTTCATCGACGCCCCGGAGCAGAAGATCGCCGAAGGCCGGCGCAAACAAATGCGTGTGCATGTCCGTGACGGGCGTGGCCCGCACGACGGCCGAAACCATCTCCCGCAGTTCTTTGTTTTCGCTTCCGCAGCCGTTCATCGTGCGATTCGTCCTCTGGTTGAAATCCAGCATCCGCGCTTCGCCGCCTTCTTCACCCGGCGGGAAAGAAGCGGGCCGGTCCCTTGTTGAAACGGGCGCAATCCCCGGACATCCAGTTTCTCACTTCGTTGCGGCGAAGACGGCGTTCATCCGCTGGAGCAGTTGCAGCGCTTCCTGATGAATAGTCGGCGCGATGTCCGGGCCGCCCGAGTTTTCCTCGCCGTATTGGTCGCTGTTGTCGTAGACATACGGGGGCACGGCGTCCCACTGGCTCTTGGGGATGATGTAGCCGATCTCATCGTTCGCCAAGCCGAGCACGAAGGCCATGCGCGCGTTCTTCTCCATTTCGAGCCGGAGCCGCGGCACCTCGATGGGATCGATGGGGAAATCGCGCCCGGGCAGCGCTTCGACGCCGCCCTGCACAATCTCGGAGTAGATCTCGCCCGGAATCGTGAGGATCAACACGCCGCCGATGCGGATTACATCAATTTCCGAGCGGGCTCGTCCGCTTCCGAAGTAGCCCTCGTGCAACGCGCCCAGGCGCACCGCCCACTTGAACATGCCCGACATCGGCGCGAGGAAAGTCTTGGCGGTCACCGCAAGCCGCGGATTCTCGTTCTTCCAGACGTTCGGGCCGCGCAGCGCATTGCACGCGACGATGGCCGCGTTCTGTCCGAGTGCCGCAGCCTTCTCGAACGAGCTGTCCTTGTACGCGCGCTGCCCGTCGCGGTCCGGCACTTCCACGCCAAGCTGGGTCATCAGTCCGCCAATCATCCCCTGGAAGTAGAGGCACATCCCGCCGAAGCCCTGGACGCCGTTCGGCGCGGGCAGGCCGTTCTCCATGCCCTCGCGCAGAAAATGCGGGAAGTCCGACGTGATGATCGGGTTGTCCCCGCCGAGCGCCTCCGGGTGATTGCCCCAGTTGACGAACGTGGCGATAGTCCGGTCCGTGCCCTGCTCCGTGAAGCGGAAGAGGTACATGTTCGGGTCGAAGACCACGGGCTTTCGCGTGTCGCGGACGAAGCCCTCGGGACCCGCTTGCACCTGTGTGCAGTACATGTCCGCCGGTTTGAGGTTCTTCACCGCCTCTTCGATGGCTTCCTTCGCCATCTGGCAGATGAAATCCATGTACTGCCGGTCATAGCCCCAAATGGGCACATCAATGTCCTTGCCCTTGTACTGGATGCGCCGCCAGAAACTCCAGTTCCCCATCGTGTCCGGCAGTTCATGGCAGTGCGTCGACGAGAACGCGGCGTGGGTGATGCCGAGCGCCGGATCGATCATTTTGCGGATGCGGATGAACTCGTTGTGGAAAATGCCGATGCTGTCGATGGTGACCAGGGCCAGCGTCACGCCGTTGTTGCGCAGGGCCAGCGCGCGCACCCACGGCGCGTCATGGATGCCTTTGGCGGGGCGGTTCGTGTCAAAGCCGGCAATCCAGATGCCGTCGAATTTCCCGTTGCCGTTCCTGTCCTCGTACGAGTCCACGCCCTCGTCGTATTTCCCATTGTCGTTCACGTCTGTCCAGGCATCCTTGGCGGCGAAGTTCGGGCTGATGTCCCGCTTGGACACGCCCACCTCGAGCACGCCCGCGGGCGTGGCGTCGCCCGGCTTCGGCGCCAGCAGATCCAGCGAGTAGTCGGGAAAGGGACCGCGGCCGAGATACCACAAGGCGATTCCGGGGGCGGAGAGCACGATCACAAGGATGACCCCCAGGATAGACAGGATCCAATGGCGGCGGAAGAACGATTCCTCGAGAAACACGATCGAAAATTCCTTTCCTATGGGAAACGGCCCGGGCACGCAACGCGCGCTGCCGCCGTGCACGCGGCTTGGCTCCGCGGCGGCAGCGACCCCCCCTAGTGTAGCGCACTTCCCCAGCCCCCGTCATCGTGACGACGGAGGCGTCATGATCATTGTATCCTCGGGCGGTGAATGCCAGAATAGGGCCGCCGCGCGGACCTGACCGCGCATGGGATGCGACTGAATGCGGATTGGAATCATAGGCGCCGGAATCTCGGGCTTGAGCGCCGCGCTGGCCATGCGCCGGCACGGGCATGAGGTCGAGATCTTTCAACGGGAAGCGGGGGTGGGCGGCCTGATCGAGACCTTCGATTTTGACGGCCTGCGCATCGAGCATTTCTATCATTTCCTGTGCGCGACGGACTTCGGCTACTTCGGGCTCTGCCGGGAACTCGGCCTGGAACAACGCATCCGCTTCGCCCGGGCGCGAACCGGCTTCTATCACGATGGCCGCCTCTACGGATTCTCGACGCCGCTCGACCTCTTGCGCTTCCGCCCCATTCCGATGTCGCAGCGCATTCGCTTCGGCCTCTTCGCCCTCGAGGCGCGGATGCGCAAGGAATGGGTCCAGCTCGATGAACTCACGGCAAAGCCCTGGCTCATTGACCGCCTGGGCAAGCGCGCCTACGACGTCATTTGGGACCCCCTGCTCGCGCTGAAGTTCGGGGGCTACTACGATGCCATCTCGGCCGCCTGGGTTTGGCACCGCCTGCACCGCGTGGCCCAATCCAAGGGGCGCATGGGGTACCTCGAAGGCGGCACAGGACTCCTGCTCGATACGCTGACGGAACGGCTGCAACAGATCGGCGTGCGCATTCACCCCGGCCGTCCCGTGGCGCGAATCATCGAGGAACAAGGCCGCATAGCCGGGCTTGCGCTCGCGGACGGCACTTCGTGGCCGTGCGACCGCGTCGTGTCCACTGTGCCGCCGCCCGTCCTGGCAGGCTTGCTGCCGGAAGGCTGGGAGGGCTACGCCGAAGCGCTCCGGCGCATCCAGTACATCGGCGTCGTGTGCCTCGTCCTCAAACTGAAACGTCCGGTCTCGCACAACTTCTGGCTGAACGTGAACGATGCGCGCGCCCCGTTCAACGGAATCATCGAGTACACAAACCTGAATCCGCTCGAGGGGAAGCACGGCCATATCGTCTATGTCCCGTTTTACGTCGCCACGGACCACCCCTATTACCGCATGGACGACGATGCGCTTGTGGCGAAGTCGTGGGAAGCGCTGAAGCGGATTGCGCCCGCCCTCCAGGACAGCGATCTGCTGGGCCGCCACGTGGCGCGCGCGCCGTACGCCCAGGCCATCTGCACCACGAACTTCCTCAAGCTGATGCCTGCGCATCGCGCGCCGCTGACCGGCCTGCACCTGCTCGATTCCACGTTCCTCTATCCCGAGGATCGGACCCAATCCGGCCATATCCTGAAGGCGGTTGCCTGCGCGGAAGATATTGCGGAGTGATCTCCGTGCGCCTATACTCCGGACGCGGTCCGTCTTCGGCCCTGCGTTCTGTTCGTTTGCGGCGCATGGATTCCGTGCCTTTTGATCACGAAAGGCTTCACGGGCACCGGGCGAACTCCGGGTGTATGGCGTGTGCCGCGGAAGCGGGCGAGGGTGCGTATGTGGGCGAGTAGACGCAATGAGACGGCAGACAGCGGCGCGACGCGCCAGCATTACGACGCGCTCGCACCCGACTACGATGCCCAGGCAAACCAGGCCTGCAAGCGGGCCTATGCGGAGCTCTTGGCCCGCGTGGCTCCGGACGCGCAACGCATTCTTGAGATCGGGGCGGGTTCAGGAATGCTCCTTGCCCAACGCAGCGCGCCGCTGCGCGTGGCCTGCGATCTGTCCTTTGCCATGCTGGCCGCACGGAAGGGCGACGGCGGCGTGCAGCGCGTGACGGCGGACGCCCAACGGCTTCCCTTCCGGGACGCGTCGTTCGATCTGGCGTTCTCAGTGAACCTGCTCGAACACGTGCCGGATCCACAACGGGTGGCGGGTGAAGCCTCCCGCCTGCTGATGCCCGGCGGCACTTTCCTCGGGATCACGCCCAACGGGAACGTGGCCTGGCTCCTGGAATTGCTCGAACGGCTTCATCTGAAGCTGCCGGAGGGCCCGCACCGCTTTCTCACGTACGATGAGATGGCCGCGCTCAAGGGAGAAGCCTTTGAGTTGTTGGAATGCCGCCGTTTCATCGCCTGTCCCGCCGGGCCGCCCACCTTCGTCCGATGGGTCGACGCCCGCCTCCGCCGGGGCCGGGGCAGCGGCCTCTTCCATTATGTGCTCCTGCGGAAGCGGCGCTAGTGCAACGTGCGCTTCCGTCTCCTTCGTTCGTCCGGGATGACCGGGCCTTCGCCTCCGGCGTGGTGATGTCGGGCAGGATACCGCCGCGTTGCCGCGCGCCATTCGAGACGTCGACCGGGGTATCGGAGCGTGCCCCCAAGGGCTGCTGTTCCTGCTGCAAATCCCATCAGGGCAGATCAGGATTTGCAGACGAACCCTGGGGCGCCCGCCTCAGCCGCAAGCGCTATCGGGGATGCCTTCCCGGTTCGCGGCGCGTGTTCCGCGGTCCGTGAGGAAGGCCTCGCGGATGGGATCATATTCCAGCGGCATTCCCGCGTCGAGGGCGAGATTGCCGAGGTGGGCCAGGGCGCTGGCGCGGTGTCCAATCTCGGCGCCGCAGAGGGGCGCGCGGCGGGTCCGGACGGAGGCCAGGAAGTCCTCGCGGTGGTTTAAGGCGGTGTCGAGCCGGATCGCATGTGCGCCGAGGTGCTCGTCGAGCGGCCGCCCGTCCGCGCAGCGCGCCCAATAACCGGCGCGGTTCACAAAGATTTCGCCTTCCGCCCCGTAGAACTTCGTCCCGTAGCGCTGTCCCGCTTCGACATCTCCGCCCATTCCCTGCCGCCATTCAAGCGTGACATCGTCATAGTCATACTGGACCCGCATCCGGCGCGGCACATCGTACGCATTGCCGGGTGCGAACTCGCCCTCCGCCTCGATGCGGCGCGGCGAGGTGCCGTCCTTCTCCAGCGCCCACTGCGCGATGTCGAAGAGGTGCACGCCCCAGTCCGTGATGAGGCCGCCGGCAAAGGCGCGGAAGTAGCGAAAGTTGGCGGGATGAACCAGGCGGTTGTAGGGGCGCCAGGGAACCGGGCCGAGATAGCGGCTCCAGTCGAGATAGTCCGGGGGCGCTTCCGCGGGCACGGCGTCCGCATACGGATTGGGGCCGAAGAAGCAGACCACCCGCCGCACTTCGCCGATGCGCCCGTTGCGGATCAGTTCGCAGACATGCCGGAAATGGGGATAGTCGCTGCGCTGCTGGGTGCCCAGTTGGAAGATCCGCCCATGCCGCCGCGCGGCCTCGACGATGCGGCGGCCTTCCGCGATTGTGCGGGCGAGCGGCTTCTCGCCATAGACATCTTTGCCGGCCTGCATGCAATCCAACGCCGCCCGGGCATGCCAGTGATCGGGCGTGGCTATGAAGACCGCATCCAGTTCGTGATGCTCGTGCAGCATCTCCCGGTAATCGGCGTAGGCCGGCACGCGCAGGCGGCGCTGCGCGGCGCATTCACGCGCCGACTGCCGCCGCTGGCCGTCCGGGTCCGCCACTGCGCTCAAATGCACGCCGGCATGCCCGGACAAGTAGTCAAGATGCGCGCGGCCCATCGCGCCCACGCCGATGATCGCCACGTTCAGGCACTCCGAAATCCGGTGGGACGGGACGGACGCATGGGCGCTCTTCCCCAGGAGCGCGGTCGCGGTGACGGCCGAAACGCGATGGAAGAACTGGCGGCGCGAGCACGGATAGCCCATTTTGGTACCTCCAATTTTCAGACGATAACACGCACCAGAGGCCGATGCAACGGCCAGAAACTCGCGCCGGGGTTCAAAATGGGAACTTCAGCCACGGATTGTGGTACGATTCTTGGGCTATGCCGGATAATGGATACGACAGCTTCATCAAAGTTAAGGATATAACGAAAATCTACGACATGGGCGACTCGGTGGTCGAGGCGCTTCGGGGGGTGTCGCTGGAGATTCAGCAGGGATCCTTTGTGGCGATCATGGGACCATCCGGTTCCGGGAAGACCACCTTTCTTGACATTTTGGGTTGCCTCTCCCGTCCGACCGGCGGCGAATACTGGATCAAGGGCCAGAAGGTGAGCGATTTCTCGGAGTCGCGCCTGGCCCAACTCCGCAACCACGAGATCGGCTTCGTATTTCAGAATTTCAACCTCCTGCCGCGCGCCTCGGCCCTCTCCAATGTCGAGCTTCCGCTCCTCTACGACGGCGTTTCCCGGCGTGAGCGGCTGCGGCGCGCGGAAGAAGCCCTGGACTCGGTGGGCCTGGGCGACCGGGTGCATCATCGTCCCAACGAAATGTCGGGCGGGCAGCGCCAGCGGGTGGCCATCGCCCGGGCGCTCGTGAACAAGCCTTCGATCCTTTTTGCCGATGAACCGACGGGCAACCTGGACTCGCGCAGCGGCGAAAGCATCATGGCGCTGTTCGTGGACCTGCACGCGGCGGGCAATACGATAGTTATGGTGACGCACGAACCGGACGTCGCGCATCACGCGGAACGCACAATCAGCTTCAAAGATGGATTGGCGGTGAAAGACGAATGGCAAGAGAAAAGCGAAAATCGATAGTTCTTCAGGTCGTATTCTGGCTGGTCCTTCTGAGTGCCGCTGCCGGCGCGGGAACCTGGATGTACCTGAGGGAGCCTGTCATCGACGTCACGATGACCACGGTCCAGCGCGGACCCGTTGAAGAGACGGTTTCGGCCATCGCTTCCGGAACCGTGATGCCCGCCGAACGCGCCATGGTGGCCGCGGGCGGGATCGGCACGATCTCCGAGATCCACGTGAACGAAGGCGACCTCGTAAAGGAAGGCGACCTGCTCGTGGAGCTGGACCACAAGGAATTGGATGCGCAGGTCGCCTTGGCCGAGGCCAACCTCAAGGTGGGCGAATCGCGCCTGGAACAGGCCCGCATCGGCGAGAAGATCTATCAGGAAGTCTCGGCCACGCGCGTGAGCCAGGCGACCGCCCAATGCGATCAGGCCGAAAGCGATTTCCGGCGCGTCAAGGACCTCGCCGACAAGAAGGCTGTGTCCCAGAGCGATTTCGAGAAGGCCACCCTGGCCCTGCGCGTCGCGCGCGAGAACAAAGCCGCCGCCGAGGCCAGTCAGAAGGAAACGCTCGTCCGGGAAGAGGAAGTGCGATCGGCGGAAGCCGCGGTGGACCAGCTTCGTTCGGCGATTTCGGTGGCGAACGCCGCCCTGGAACGCATGCACGTGCGCGCGCCCTTCGAAGGCGTCATCGCCAAGAAGATCCTCGAAGTCGGCGAGGCCGTGGCGATGGGACTTCCACTGCTGCAGATGGTCCGCGCGGGCGAATGCTACATCGAGGCCCCGTTCGACGAGGCCAATGCCGCGCAAATCAGCGTGGGCCAGGTCGCGCGTGTCGAACTGGATGCCTACCCGGACGTGAAGTTCAAGGGGGAAGTCTTCTACATCTCCCCCGTCGTGTCCATGAACAAAGACCTCAGCCGGACTTTCGACGTCAAAGTGCGCGTGGTGGAGCAGCCCGAGAAATTCGTGCCGGGCATGTCCGCCGACGTGACGATCCTGGCCGACCGCAAAGAGGGCGTGATTGCGGTTCCCAGCGACACGCTCGTGCGCGACGAGTTCGCCTATGTCATCGAGGATGGCCGCGCGACGCGGCGCGACGTGAAGCTCGGCATCGGCAACTGGGAGAAGCAGGAGGTGCTGGAGGGCTTGAAGGAAGGCGAGCCCATCATCTCCTCGGTCTCTGCGAAAGGCCTCAAGCCGGGCGTGAAAGTTCGCGTCGTCTCCGATTTGGGCGGCATGGGATGAACGGCATCGAGTATTTCCTGACGGCGTTGCGCTCGATCGGGCAGAACAAAGTTCGCTCGATCCTGACAACACTCGGCGTGATCATCGGCGTGATGTCCGTCATTCTCCTCATCGCGCTCGGCGAATCCGCACAGGCCTATGTCGAACGCGAATTCGCCGTCATGGGCAGCAACGTGCTCATCGTGACGCCCGGGCGCCAGGAAACCACCGGCATGTTCCCCATCAGTGCCGGCGCGCACCGGAAGCTCACCTGGGACATCGCCAAAACCATCAAGCGCCGGGGCGTGAGCATCACGGGCGTAGCGGCAAACGCCATCGGGCTCGGCGGCATCAAGTACCGCAACCGCACCCGGCACGTCCTGCTGATCGGCACCACGCCCGACTTCGAGCACGTCCGGCAATTGCATACGCAAATCGGGCGCTTCATTTCGCAGCGGGACATCGACCGCAACGTCAAAGTGTGCGTGATCGGAACGACGGTAAAGCGCGAACTCTTCGGCGACCGCCGCGCCCTGTACGAAACCGTCTCCATCAACGGCAGCAAGCACATGGTGGTGGGCATTCTCGAGGAACGGGGCATGGCGCTCGGGATCGACCTGGGCGACATCGCCATCGTGCCGCTGCCCAGCGCGCAGCAGATGTTCAACATGGAAGGCGTCGGCGAAATCCTCGCGGGCGCCCGCAGCCAGGAGGACATCAAGCGCGCCAAGGAATCCGTGAAGCGGATTATCATCTCCGCGCACGACAACAACGAAGACTTCACGATCACGGATCAGGACGGGATGCTCAGCACTTTCTCCCGGATCTTCGACATGCTCCGCCTGATGCTCACCGGCATCGCGTCGATCTCGCTGCTCGTGGGCGGCATCGGCATCATGAACATCATGCTCGTGAG